>NZ_OPYO01000007.1:0-148092 GCF_900275665.1 Pseudomonas sp. JV241A | reverse complement strand
TTAAATTCTGTGTTGTGACGGATGATGATCCAGCTCGACATGTACAGCACTCGCCTTACATGGGCCCGACCACCCCATATCTGGCGGTGCCCTCGATGGCTACCACTATCGTTGTTGTAAGGCGCTACGCCCACCAGAGCGGCGATCTGACGGCGGTCCAACTGCCCCAGTTCAGGCAGTGAGGCGAGCAGATTTGCGGCGGTTACTCGACCGATTCCGGTCACTGCCAATAACTGACGCGCCCTGGTATCGTCCAGTTGCACCATCGCCTGGTCAATTTCTTCGTCGAGGCGTTTGATCAGCACTTTCAGCTGCTCTATATGCTCATCGAAGTGGGCCATCACTGTTGCCGAGCGACATTGCTGGCGACGCCGCTTGTCGTCATCACGGCTCTGCACAAATTGGGCGCGCTGCTTCACCAGCTCTCGCAGCTCTTCGCGTTCAGGGCTGACCGGTTGGCCTTGAGGGGCGCTGAGGTGTGCAGCGAAGTCCGCAAGGACTTCGGCGTCGATCTTGTCGGTTTTGGCTTTTTTACCCATGGCATCGGCGAATTTTCGGGCACGGGCTGGGTTGATGCAGATGGTTTCCAGTCCTGCTGAGGCCAGGGCGATCAACACATCTTTCTCGTAGCCGCCTGTCGCTTCGATCAGCACTCGACTGATATTGAAGTCCTTCAGACGCTCAAGCAACACCTCGAAGCCTGCGGAGTTGTTGGCCACTTCGAAGCGGATTTTCTGAGGCTTGATGCAGATTTCCAAAGTGGCTTTGGCAGTGTCGATTCCAACAGAAGACAACATGGCTGAACCCTCTTACACTCAGTTGTGAGAGCGCTCTGGCTTGGCCCACGCTTGTGATTCGAGAGGCGCTCAATCAACTGTTCGGGCTCGGGCCAGAGTGGAGAGGTGAATGGCAGCTTTGCTCCCACACGTGCTTTAAGCACTACCGGCGTACAGCTTGCCATTCACCGCTCTCACTTCTGATTCTATTCCTACCTCAAGACACAAGCCGGCCTTGCCGGCGATGGGCTGCAAAGCAGCCCCAAAGGGTCAGTGCAGAATCTGGCTCAAGAACAACTTGGTCCGCTCATTCTGCGGCCGGTCGAAGAAGTCGTCCGGTGCTGCCTGCTCGACAATCTCACCCTTGTCCATGAAGATCACCCGGTTCGCCACGGTGCGGGCAAAGCCCATCTCGTGGGTCACGCAGAGCATGGTCATGCCGTCTTCCGCCAGGCCAACCATGGTATCGAGCACTTCCTTGACCATCTCCGGGTCCAGCGCCGAAGTCGGTTCGTCGAACAGCATGATCTTCGGCTTCATGCACAGCGCCCGGGCAATTGCGACCCGTTGCTGCTGACCACCGGAAAGCTGCCCCGGAAACTTGTTGGCCTGCTCCGGAATACGCACCCGCTCAAGATAGTGCATAGCGATTTCCTCGGCCTTGCGCTTGGGCATCTTGCGCACCCACATTGGCGCCAGGGTGCAGTTCTGCAGGATGGTCAGGTGCGGGAACAGGTTGAAATGCTGGAACACCATGCCGACTTCGCGGCGGATCGCTTCGATCTGCTTGAGGTCGTTGGTCAGTTCCACGCCATCGACGACGATGCGCCCCTGCTGGTGCTCTTCCAGGCGGTTGAGGCAACGGATGGTGGTCGACTTGCCCGAGCCCGACGGCCCGCACAGCACGATACGCTCGCCCTGACGGACATTCAGGTTGATGTCCTTGAGCACGTGGAACTGGCCGTACCACTTGTTCACGCCCTGCATCTGAATAATGCCTTCAGGGCTCACAGGCTGTTTGATCGCTTCACTCATGGGAACACTCCTAACGCTTGTGGCCTGTGTCCAGCTTGTGCTCCAGATGCATGGAGTAGCGGGACATACCGAAACAGAAAATCCAGAAAACCAGGGCGGCGAATACATAGCCCTCGGTCGCCATGCCCAGCCAGGTCGGGTCGGCAGCGGCCTGCTTGACGCTGTTGAGCAGGTCGAAGAGGCCGATGATGATCACCAGGCTCGTGTCCTTGAACAGGGCAATGAAGGTGTTGACGATGCCGGGGATCACCAGCTTCAGGGCTTGCGGCAGAATCACCAGGCCCATCGAACGCCAGTAGCCCAGGCCCATGGCCGCAGCAGCTTCGTACTGGCCCTTGGGAATGGCCTGCAAGCCGCCGCGCACCACCTCGGCGATGTACGCCGACTGGAACAGGATCACCCCGATCATGGCCCGCAGCAGCTTGTCGAAGCTCATGCCTTCGGGCAGGAACAACGGCAGCATCACCGAGGACATGAACAGCACGGTAATCAGCGGCACGCCGCGCCAGAACTCGATGAAGGTCACGCAAACCACCTTCACCGCCGGCATGTTCGAACGCCGCCCCAGCGCCAGCAAGATCCCCAGCGGCAAGGCACCGACGATGCCCACGGTGGCGATCACCAGGGTCAGCATCAACCCGCCCCACTGGTTGGTCGGTACCGTGGCCAGGCCCAGGTAGCCGCCGTGCAGCAGGGTGTAGGCGACGATCGGGTACAGCACCAGGAAGCCCAGGCCGTAAACCGCCTTGCGCGGGAAGCGCGAGATGAACAACGGCGCAGCGCCGATGACCGCTAGCCAGACAGTCAGATCGACACGCCAGCGCAGCTCGCTCGGGTAGTAGCCGTACATGAACTGACCGAAGCGCTGCTGGATGAACACCCAGCAGGCGCCCTCCTTGGTGCAGTCGGCGCGGGTAGTGCCGACCCAGTTGGCGTCGAAGATCGACCACTGCAGCAGCGGCGGTACGATCAGCCACACCAGGTACACGGCCAACAGCGTCAGCAGGGTGTTGAGCCAGCTGGAGAACAGGTTGGCGCGCATCCAGGCCATCACGCCGACGGCTTTGACCGGTGGCGGCATATCAGGTTTGAAAACATGGGTACTCATGCGCTTGTCCTCACCGCTCGATCAGCGCAATGCGCTTGTTGTACCAGTTCATCAGCAGGGAAATGCTGATGCTGATGGCCAGATAGACGCTCATGGTGATGGCGATCACCTCGATGGCCTGACCGGTCTGGTTGAGCACGGTACCGGCGAACAGCGAGACCATTTCCGGGTAGCCGATACCGGCCGCCAGCGACGAGTTCTTCGCCAGGTTCAGGTACTGGCTGGTCAGCGGCGGGATGATCACCCGCAGGGCCTGGGGAATGATCACCTTGCGCAGCGTCGGCCCTTCGCGCAGGCCCAGGGAACGGGCCGCTTCGGTCTGGCCGTAGCTCACCGAACGGATGCCCGAACGCACGATCTCGGCGATAAAGGCTGCGGTGTAGATGGTCAGCGCCAGGGTCAGGGCCAGCAGTTCCGGGATCAGCACCCAGCCGCCGACGAAGTTGAAGCCCTTGAGCTGCGGCATTTCCCAGTGCACCGGCGCGCCGAACAGCAGCACGCACAGCGCCGGAATACCGAAGAACAGGAACAGGCCGACCCAGAATTTGTGGAACGGCTCGCCGGTGGCCTCAAAGCGCCGGTTGGCCAGGCGCACCATCACCACAATGGCAATGATGGCCAGCCCCACGGCGACGACGAATGGCCAGAATCCTTCGGCCATGGAAGCACCGGGCATGTTCAGGCCCCGGTTGCTGATAAAGAAGGTGTCGTTGAGATTGATGCTACCCCGCGGTCCCGGCAGGGTCAGGAACACCGCGAAGTACCAGAACAGGATCTGCAGCAGCGGTGGAATGTTACGGAAAGTCTCGACATACACCGTGGCCAGCTTGCTGATCATCCAGTTCGGTGACAGTCGCGCCACACCGATGATGAAGCCCAGCAGGGTCGCGAGGATGATGCCGATGAAGGTTACCAGCAGGGTGTTGAGCAGGCCGATGACGAAGACCCGCGCATAACTGTCCTGTTCGGTATAGGGAATCAGGTGCTGGGCGATGCCAAAGCCGGCACTGCGTTCAAGGAAGTCGAAGCCCGAAGTGATCCCGCGGTGTTGCAGGTTGGTCTGGGTATTGTGAAACAGGTACCAGCCCAGACCGACCACCGCGACCACGGTGAGGATCTGGAACAGCCACGCACGCACACGTGGATCGCTCAGGGATAGTCCCTTGGGTGCGCCGATATTATTTTGCATGTAATGCCCCGAAAGGAAGGGAACCGAACAGCCTGCGGCGGCCGAATGCCGCCGCAGGCTGCAAGCGTCAGCGCACCGGTGGCGCGTACTGGATGCCGCCGTTGTTCCACAGGGCGTTCAGACCGCGGTCGATTTGCAGTGGGGTTTCCTTGCCCAGGTTTTTCTCGAAGACTTCACCGTAGTTGCCGACCTGCTTGACGATCTGTACTACCCAGTCCTTCGGCAGTTTCAGGTCTTTGCCGTACTCGCCATCGGCGCCGAGCATACGGGCCACGTCAGGGTTCTTGGTGGCCTTGGCTTCGGCTTCGACGTTTTTCGAGCTGATGCCCATCTCTTCGGCGTTGAGCATGGCGAACAGGGTCCACTTGACGATGCTGAACCACTCTTCATCGCCTTTGCGCACTACCGGGCCCAGCGGCTCCTTGGAGATGGTCTCTGGCAGTACCACGTAGTCAGCCGGGGCGGCCAGCTTGGAGCGCTGTGCGTAGAGCTGCGACTTGTCGGAGGTCAGCACGTCGCAACGGCCGGACTCCAGCGACTTGGCGCTCTCGTCGGAAGTGTCGAAGGTGATCGGGGTGTACTTCAGGCCATTGGCGCGGAAGTAGTCGGAGACGTTGAGCTCGGTGGTGGTACCGGCCTGGATGCAGATGGTTGCCCCGTCCAGTTCCTTGGCGCTGGAAACACCCAGCTTCTTGTTGACCAGGAAACCGATGCCGTCGTAGTAGGTAACACCGGCGAACACCAGGCCCATGCCGGCGTCGCGGGAGCTGGTCCAGGTGGTGTTGCGCGACAGCACGTCGACTTCACCGGACTGCAGCGCAGTGAAGCGCTCCTTGGCGTTGAGCTGGCTGAACTTGACCTTCTTGGCGTCGCCGAACACTGCAGCAGCCACCGCGCGGCAGACGTCAGCGTCGATACCGACGATGTTGCCCTTGGCATCCGGAACCGAGAAGCCCGGCAGGCCATCACTGACGCCACATTGAACGAATCCCTTCTTCTGTACTGCGTCCAGGGTCGCACCTGCCTGTGCGAAACCACTGATACCCAACGCGGTAGCAGCGGTAACCACTGCCAGTGTGGATTTCAACATCTTCATTCAAACCTCCGGTTTTGCTCTTGTTGTGTGAGCCGGGATTGCACCGCACCCTTATGAGGCGCATCCGACCCGTGTTGGCTTGTTTTTGGGTCAATTGGCGCAATGCGCTGTTCTGTGACAGCCTTGGGGACCGCTAACGGGTGTTACCGTCCAAAACGTGTAACCTCGCATCAGGAGTTTCATAGCAAAGCGCGTACCACACTGAAGGGCTAAAGCGTTTCAGTTAACGTCAAGAGGAAAACTTGCAACGTTGCGACAGGTTTTTCCCGGATTTACCCGACGCGCCTTCATTTCATGCACGCAAACAAGAGCGCGCGCACACTTTCGGAGCAGTCATGACCCACCCGCTGATTCTCGAACCACAAAAAACCACTGATGCCTGTGTGATCTGGTTGCACGGCCTGGGGGCCGACCGTTACGACTTCATGCCGGTGGCCGAAGCCCTGCAGGAAGTGCTGCTGACCACCCGCTTCGTCATGCCCCAGGCGCCCACCCGGCCAGTGACCATCAACGGCGGCTATGCAATGCCCAGCTGGTATGACATCAAGGCCATGAGCCCGGCGCGGGCCATTGATGAAGAGCAGCTGCAGGAATCGGCCGAGCAGGTGATCGAACTGATCAAGGCCGAACAGGCAAAAGGCGTGGCCCTGTCGCGCATCATCCTCGCCGGCTTCTCCCAGGGCGGCGCGGTGGTACTGCACACGGCCTATATAAAGTGGCAAGAAGCCCTGGGCGGTGTACTGGCGCTTTCGACCTATGCCCCGACCTTCGCCCAGGAACGCGAACTGAGCGCCTGTCAGCAACGGACCCCGGCCCTGTGCCTGCACGGTGTTTATGATCCCGTGGTGCTGCCGGCGATGGGCCGAACCGCCTTCGAGCACCTCCAGCATTGGGGCGTCAACGCCGAGTGGAAGGAATACCCGATGGAACACGCGGTGCTACCTGAGGAAATCAGCGATATCGGCGAGTGGCTGATCAAACGCCTGCGCTAAATGCAGAGTTCCCTGTAGTTGTCAGTGCAATCCACTACGCCGCGCCCGATTCTTGCATTACACTGCCCGGCGTACATTCCTTAACCAATTGATGAGATGACCGTGCTCAAAGCACTCAAGAAGATGTTCGGCAAGAGCGAGGTTGAGCAACTCGCCACCGAAACCGCTGCCCCCGTGATGCAGCCGCCCGCAGCACTCCAGGCCCCTGCCCCGTCGGCTCCGCTCAAGACCGAGGCCGCAGCCCCTGCACCGGCCCCGGCCCGCGCCGAGAAACCGGCCGAGGCCAAGCCGCGCCGTGAGCGCAAGCCAAAACCCGCAGCCTCCACCTGGAAGCTGGAAGACTTCGCCGTCGAGCCGCAGGAAGGCAAGACCCGTTTCCATGACTTCAAGCTCTCGCCCGAGCTGATGCATGCGATCCACGACCTCGGCTTCCCTTACTGCACGCCGATCCAGGCCCAGGTCCTGGGCTACACCCTGCGCGGCAAAGACGCCATCGGCCGGGCCCAGACCGGTACCGGCAAGACCGCGGCCTTCCTGATCTCGATCATCACCCAGCTGCAGCAGACCCCGCCGCCGAAAGAGCGCTACATGGGCGAACCACGGGCACTGATCATCGCCCCGACCCGCGAGCTGGTGGTACAGATCGCCAAGGACGCCGCGGCGCTGACCAAGTACACCGGCCTCAACGTCATGACCTTCGTCGGCGGCATGGACTTCGACAAGCAGCTCAAGGCCCTCGAAGCCCGCCACTGTGACATCCTGGTGGCCACCCCGGGCCGCTTGCTGGACTTCAACCAGCGCGGCGAAGCACACCTGGACATGGTCGAGGTGCTGGTACTGGACGAGGCCGACCGCATGCTCGACATGGGCTTCATCCCCCAGGTGCGGCAGATCATCCGCCAGACCCCACCCAAGAGCGAACGCCAGACCCTGCTGTTCTCGGCAACCTTCACCGAAGACGTGATGAACCTGGCCAAGCAGTGGACCACCGACCCTGCCATCGTCGAGATCGAGCCGGAGAACGTTGCCAGCGAAACCGTCGAGCAGCACGTCTATGCCGTGGCCGGCAGCGACAAGTACAAGCTGCTGTACAACCTGGTGACCGAGAACAAGTGGGAACGGGTGATGGTCTTTGCCAACCGCAAGGACGAAGTACGGCGCATCGAAGAACGCCTGGTGCGCGACGGTGTCAACGCCGCCCAGCTGTCGGGCGACGTACCGCAGCACAAGCGCATCAAGACCCTCGAGAGCTTCCGCGAAGGGCGCATCACCGTGCTGGTGGCCACCGACGTGGCTGGCCGCGGGATCCACATCGACGGTATCAGCCATGTGATCAACTTCACCCTGCCGGAAGACCCGGACGACTACGTGCACCGCATCGGCCGTACCGGTCGCGCCGGCACCAGCGGCGTGTCGATCAGCTTTGCCGGTGAAGATGACTCCTACCAGCTGCCGGCCATCGAGGAGCTGCTGGGACGCAAGATCAGCTGCGAGATGCCGCCGACCGAGCTGCTCAAGCCGGTACCGCGCAAGCATCACTGATTGCGTTGAGCCTATCGCGGGGCACGCCCGCTCCTACCCCATCCGGTAGGAGCGGGCTTGCCCCGCGATGCTTTTTACACCGCCCTATATTGCCCAAATAAACTAAAAGTCCATAATAGACAAAATAGTTCATTTGGAGCTTCGCATGTCTGCGCCTCTCGTCATCGATCAACAGCACGCTCGCCAACTGCTCGCCCAGGTGGATGTCCCGCAGATCCTGCGCAACCTGTTCCGTGACCTGGCGGCCGGGCAGGCAGTGCAACCGCCCCAGCAACTGGTGGAGTTCCCGGCCGGCAAGGGCGACTTCATCAACTACGGCGGCGTACTGGCCGAAGAGCGCGTGTACGGCGTCAAGACCTCGCCCTACATCGTCCGCGAACAGGGTCCGCTGGTCACCGCCTGGACCCTGCTGATGTCCATGGACAGCGGCCAACCGCTGATGCTCTGCGATGCCGGCGAATTGACCAGCGCCCGCACCGCCGCCACCACCGCCGTGGCCGTCGATGCCCTGGCCGCAACTGACGCCCGGCGCCTGACCCTGATCGGCAGCGGCCCGATCGCCCGCGCGCACCTGCATTACGCCCGCGGCCTGCGCGAGTGGCAGGACATCCGCCTGTATTCGCCAAGCCTGGGCGAACAGACGGCCGAGCAGCGCCAGGCCCTGACCGATCTCGATCCACGCCTGGTGCTGAGTGAGAGCCTGGAGCAGGCAGTGATGGATGCCGACGTGATCCTGCTGTGCACCTCCTCGGCCAGCCCGGTGCTCGACCCGCGCCAGCTGAGCAAGCCTGCGCTGATCACCTCGATCAGCACCAACGCCGTGCGCGCTCATGAAGTGCCGCCAGCGACCCTGAACGAGATGGACGTCTACTGCGACTACCGGGTAACCACCCCAGGCAGCGCCGGTGAGATGCGCATCGCCGCCGAGCAACATGGCTGGCAAGCCGAAGCGATCGTCGGCGACCTGGCGCAATTGATCAGTGGTACCGCGAAAAAACCGGACTACCAGCGCCATGCCTTCTTCCGCTCCATCGGCCTGGGCCTGGAAGACATCGCCCTGGCCAACGCCCTGTACCGCCTGCAACGCGCCGACTGAGGAAACCTCCATGCAACACGCTGATTTCATCATCATCGGCGCCGGTATTGCCGGTGCCTCCACAGGTTACTGGCTGGCCGGCCACGGGCGTGTGCTGCTGCTTGAGCGCGAGTCGCAGCCGGGTTACCACTCCACCGGCCGCTCGGCCGCGCTGTACACCGCAGCCTATGGCACACCGCAGGTCCGCGCGCTGACCCTGGCCAGCCGTGAGTTTTTCGACCATCCGCCTGCGGGCTTCGCCGAGCACCCGTTGCTCAGCCCTCGCGGGGAAATGACCGTCGACCTCAACGGCGACCCTGAAGAGCTGCAGCGCCAGTACCAGAACGCCAAGGCCTGCGTGCCTGAAGTCGAGCTGCTCAGCGCCGAGCAGGCCTGCGCGCGCCTGCCAGTGTTGCGCCGCGACAAGGTTCATGGCGCCCTGTACGACCCGAGCGCCAGTGACATCGACACCGACGCCCTGCACCAGGGCTACCTGCGTGGTATTCGCCGTCAGCAAGGTGAAGTGCACAGCGACTGCGAAGTGCAGCAACTGAGCCGCGATGCCGACGGCCTCTGGCAGGTGCAGACCAGCCGTGGCACCTTCAGCGCCCCTGTGCTGATCAATGCCGCCGGTGCCTGGGCCGACAAGCTTGGGGAACTGGCCGGTGCCCAGCCGCTGGGCTTGCAGCCAAAGCGTCGCGCGGCGTTCATCTTCGCCGGCCCCGAAGGCATCGACAGCCATGCCTGGCCAATGCTGGTGAGCCTCGATGAGTCGTTCTACATGAAGCCCGACGCCGGCATGCTGCTCGGTTCACCGGCCAATGCCGACCCGGTCGAGCCTCATGACGTGCAGGCCGAAGAGCTGGACATCGCCATGGGCATCTACCAGATCGAAGAAGCCACCACCCTGAGCATTCGTCGCCCGACCCGCACTTGGGCCGGGTTGCGCAGCTTCGTTGCCGACGGCGACCTGGTAGCCGGATTCGATCCGCAGGTTCCCGGCCTGTTCTGGGTCGCCGCGCAAGGTGGCTATGGTATCCAGACCTCGCCGGCCATGGGCCAGGCCAGCGCGGCCCTGGTGCGCGGCGAAGACCTGCCCGAACCCCTCAAGGGCTTTGGCCTGAACGCCGCAATGCTGTCGCCGCGCCGCCTGCAAGGGTGACGCCCGGCCGCGATTGCGGCACACTCCCAGCGCCCTTTTGCCAAGGGCGCTGACACCGCCTGGAGCCTGCCCGAATGCCCACACCCCGCCCCGATCCAGCCCTGCACAACTACCGGGCCATCGCCGACGCCATCGCCACCCTGTTCTTCCCCCACGCCGAAGTGGTGCTGCACGATTTGCGCAGCCAGAAGATCGACTACATCGCCAACAACCTGTCCAAGCGCGAGGTAGGCGACGATGCGGCCCTGGAGGACATGTTCGAGGAAGGTACCGACGAAACCAATATCGGCCCGTACGAAAAGCTCAACTGGGACGGCCAGAAGATCCGCTCGCTGAGCACCGTGCTGCGCGACCCGGCCGGCAAGCCGCAGGCGGTGCTGTGCATCAACCTGAACATTTCCCTGTTCGAGAACGCCAAGGCGGCGCTCGACCTGTTCCTTTCGCCGAGCAAGCTGATCCCGCAGCCCGATGCACTGTTTCGCGATGACTGGCAGGAGCGCATCAACACCTTCCTCAACAGCTGGCTGCGCCAGCGGCAACTGAGCCTCAACCTGCTCAGCCGCGACCACAAGCGCGAGTTGGTGCTGGCCCTGCATGCCGAAGGCGCGTTCAAGGGCAAGAGTGCGGCCAACTATGTGGCCAATGTGCTGGGGATGGGACGGGCGACGGTGTACAAGCACCTGAAGGAACTCAAGGCCTGACTACCTTCAGGCCTTGAGTGAGGCGGCGATCAGTCGCCGTAGATATCGGATTTGAAGTACCTGGCCTGGATCTTCTGGTATTCGCCGCTGGCGCGAATATCGTCGATGGCCTTGTTGAGCCTGCTGACCAGCTCGCCGTTGCCTTTGCGCACGGCAATCCCGGCACCTTCACCGACGTATTTCGGATCTTTCAGCTCAGGGCCGGTAAAGGCATAGTCCGCGCCGCGTGGCATCGACAGGAAGTCTTCCAGCGGGATGGTGTCGGCAAAAATCGCATCGACCCGTCCGGATGCCAGGTCCATGTAGATTTCTTCGTTGTTGCCGTAACGCTGGACCTTGATGCCCTTGGGTTCGAACACTTCGGTGGCGTAGCGATCAGTGGTGGTCGCGCGCTGCACGCCAACCGTCTTGCCCTTGAGGCTCGCGTACTGATCATCGACCACCGCACCTTTCTTCATCACCAGCCGCGATGAAGTGAAATAGTACTTGTGGGTGAAGTCCACGGATTTCTTGCGTTCTTCGCTGATGGTCATCGACGACAGGGCGGCGTCGATTTTCTTCACTTTCAGCGAAGGGATCAGACCGTCGAACTCGACCTCTTTCCACTCACACTTGACCTGCATCTGGGCGCA
The DNA here is from genome assembly GCF_900275665.1 of Pseudomonas sp. JV241A. NCBI lineage: Bacteria > Pseudomonadati > Pseudomonadota > Gammaproteobacteria > Pseudomonadales > Pseudomonadaceae > Pseudomonas > Pseudomonas sp. JV241A. The sequence goes on along the minus strand of NZ_OPYO01000007.1, from coordinate 136,784 downwards.
CAGGGCATTGCCGATGTCGTAGTCGAAACCGACGATCTGGCCCTTGTCATTCTTCGAGGCAAAGGGTGGGTAGGCGGCTTCGATGCCGAGGCGCAGGGTATCCCCAGCGGCGAACAGACTGCTGCTGGCCACCAGGCTCAAGGCCAGACCGCTGATCAGGGTGAACTTGTTCATGACGGGTCTCTCTCGCTCGTTGTTGGAGGTGTGTTGCAAGACAGAGGAATAGGGGCAGGCAAGGGTCGGCCTGGAATTATTTTGTACTTATAATTCCATACTGGACTTTTTGGTATGAAAACTCAACAAGCAAAAGCATTGTGGGAGCTAGTGCAATCAGCACATCAGGTGTTGCCTGCATTGCGACCGCTACGCGCTCGATCGCTGGCAAGCCAGCTCCCACAGGGTTACCAGCGCCCGGCAGCCTCTTCATCACTCTGCTTGCCTTCGACCCAGCGCGGGCCGTCCCCGGTCTGTTCCTTCTTCCAGAACGGCGCGCGGGTCTTGAGGTAGTCCATGATGAAGTTGCAGGCGTCGAACGCGGCCTGGCGATGGGCACTGGCAACACCGACAAAAACGATCGGCTCACCCGGTTCAAGACCGCCGATGCGGTGCAGCACCTCGACCTTGAGCAGTGGCCAGCGCGCCTCGGCTTCAACCACGATCTTGGCCAGGGCCTTTTCGGTCATGCCCGGGTAGTGTTCGAGGAACATCCCCGCCACTTCCTGGCCATCATTGAAGTCGCGTACATAGCCAACAAAGCCGACCACCGCACCAACGCCGACATTCGCCGCGTGCATGGCATTGACTTCGACACCCGGATCAAAGGGTTCGCTCTGGACTCGAACGCTCATGCTCAGCCTCCGGTCACGGGCGGGAAGAACGCCACTTCGTCACCGTCTTCGAGCGGCTCATCCAGCTTGCACAGCTCTTCGTTACGCGCGCACATCAGGTTCTGTTCGCTCAGCACATCATGCTTGCCGCCCTTTGCGACCAGTGCCTTGCGTACGTCATCCAGGGTAGCGAACGAACCCTCGAGCTTCTCGGCATCAACACCCAGAGCTTCCCGATAACGGGCGAAATACATCACCTTAATGCTCATTTCACTTCATCCGCCTGGTAATGGCCGCTCTTGCCGCCCAGTTTCTCCAGCACGCGCACGCCGTCGATGATCATGCCGCGGTCGACCGCCTTGCACATGTCGTAGATGGTCAGGGCCGCGACGCTGGCAGCGGTCAGGGCTTCCATCTCCACGCCGGTCTGCCCGGCCAGCTTGCAGCGGGCGACGATGTAAACGGTGTCGTTGCCTTCAGCGCTGAGTTCGACCTTGACGCTGGTCAGCAGCAACGGGTGGCACAACGGGATCAGGTCGCTGGTTTTCTTTGCCGCCTGGATGCCGGCAATGCGCGCCACGGCAAACACGTCGCCCTTGGGGTGCTCGCCTTCGACGATCATCTGCAGGGTTTGCGGGAGCATGCGCACCCGCGCTTCGGCCACGGCCTCACGCGAAGTCACGGCTTTATCGGTGACGTCGACCATATTGGCGCGACCTTGGGAATCGAGATGAGTCAGCACAGCTTTCCTCCTGTTCAGGAGCAAAGAGTGTAAACCCTGGGGTCAGGTCTTCGAAGCGAAAAAAACCGGGCGGTATGACCGCCCGGTGCCTGGGGTTACAGATGCGATTCGGCGTATTCGGCCAGGATCGAGCGCGGCACGCCCTGCAGGGTGATGTGTACGCCGTTGGGGAAGTCCTTGAAGCGCTCGGTCAGGTAGGTCAGGCCCGAGCTGGTGGCGGACAGGTAAGGGGTGTCGATCTGCGCCAGGTTACCCAGGCAGATCACCTTGGAACCGGTACCGGCACGGGTGATGATGGTTTTCATCTGGTGCGGGGTTAGGTTCTGGCATTCGTCGATCAGGATCAGGCTTTGCTGGAAGCTGCGACCGCGAATGTAGTTCAGCGACTTGAACTGCAGCGGCACCCGCTCAAGGATGTACTCGACACTGCCATGGGTGTTTTCATCATCCATGTGCAGGGCTTCGAGGTTGTCGGTGATTGCCCCGAGCCAGGGCTCCATTTTTTCTGCTTCAGTGCCCGGCAGGAAACCGATCTCCTGGTCCAGCCCCTGCACGCTGCGGGTGGCGATGATGCGCCGGTAGCGCTTGCTGACCATGGTCTGCTCGATGGCGGCAGCCAGGGCCAGGATGGTCTTGCCGGAGCCGGCAGCGCCGGTCAGGTTGACCAGGTGGATATCCGGGTCGAGCAAGGCGAACAGCGCCAGGCTCTGGTGAATGTCGCGAGGCTTGAGGCCCCAGGCTTCCTGGTGCAGCAGCGGCTCCTGGTGCAGGTCGAGCAGCACCAGCTCGCCATCCTTGATGCCTTTGATCCAGCCAACGAAGCCCTGTTCGTCGATGATGAACTCGTTGATGTGCACGGCCGGCAGGTTGTCGATCATCTGTACCCGGTGCCAGGTGCGGCCATGATCCTGACGGGTCTCGACCTTGCTGACGCGGTCCCAGAATGACCCGGTGACGCTGTGATACCCCTTGGACAGCAAGGAAACGTCGTCGACCAGTTGGTCGGTGCTGTAGTCCTCGGCCGCGATCCCGCAGGCGCGGGCCTTGAGGCGCATGTTGATGTCTTTGGTCACCAGCACCACGTCCAGTTCCTGGCGCCGGCTGCGCAGCTCCAGCAACTGGTTGATGATGATGTTGTCGTTGAGGTTTTCCGGCAGCAGGCGGTTGGGCTCGTTGCGCGGGCTCATGAGAATCGACAGGAAGCCTTTGGGGCCGCTCTTGCCACGCTGGATCGGCACGCCCTGCTCGACATCGGTCGGCGAGGCATCACCCAGGGTCTGGTCGATCAGACGGATCGCCTGGCGACATTCGGCGGCAATCGTCTGTTTGCCAGTCTTGAGTTTGTCGAGCTCCTCCAGCACCGTCATCGGGATGGCGACGTGGTGCTCCTCGAAGTTGAGCAAGGCGTTTGGATCGTGAATCAGTACATTGGTATCGAGCACATAAAGGATTGGCTGGTTGGAGGAATTGGTGCGTCCTTGATCATCCATACTCGGTCACCTTTGTGGAAGCCAGACGACGCAATACCTGTGCGGTGCTGCGCCGCGAAGTGGCCGCCGGTTCTCCCCAGGCCCGCGTCGTTACGGGTAGGGAGCTGCGAACAAAGAATGGGCCGTAGGACGCCACCTGTGCTGCAGGGTTCGGCGGTCTGTCTTCGTAATACCGCAAAACCCATGACCGAAAAAAGCATTTTTACGTATTTTTGAAGTTTATTTTTCGATCGGCCAATTAGCCCTTGGCGCAGGGGCAAAGCACCGCTACAGTCATAAATCCAGTCATGTGAAATGCGTGCGGCGCTTTATTCCCTGCCGTCCAGAATCCCGGTCAATTTCACGACTTTTCGCCGAAATTCCTGCAATCTTCCCAACCAATTCCACTTTGCGCCGTTTGCTTGAGCAACCAGGCAACCACCTCCTGCGCCTTGGGTTGGGCATCGTGAAACTGGATCAGTCCCTTGCGCCACAGCAGCATCAAAGTCAGTACCCGCTGGGCCGACTGCTCACTGCTCAATGGCCCTTGATCCTGGGCGTCGATATCCCACAACACCACCTGCAGATGCTGACTGGCGAAGAACGCCTGGCTGTCGGCGCGGCGCTGGCCGTAAGGCGGTCTGAACAAGGGCACATACTGCTCTGGCAAGTCGCCCTGCACCCGCGCCTGGCTGCGCAGCACCGAATCCTGCCAGCCCTGCCACTGCCCATGGGAGCGGTACTGCCAGCCTTGCAGGCCGACGCACTGGCCTTTGTAGAGTGCGCGAAGCTCAGCCAGCGACGTCTTGTCGCGGCGGTTCTGCAGGCTGTTGCCAAGCACGAAAAAGGTAGCGCCAAGCCTTTGCCGGCGCAGGAACTCGGTCAGGCCGTCGGTGCTGCCGCCCGCCAGCGACGGGCCGCCGTCGAAGGTCAGCAGGAACAGCCGGTCATTGAGTTCGTCACCATTACGTTCAAGGTCGGAAAAGCGTTCGATCTCGCTGGCAGTCTGGGGGAACAGCGCGGCCTTGCGTAGCAGCTCATTCAGGTAGTGCTCATGAAAAGCCCGGCCCGGCTCGGCCCAACCGGCGTAGAACGAATCGGCGGCGACTTCGAAGGACGCGGTCTGCCTGCGAAAATCAGCCAGGTCGTCGATGGCATAACAGAACGAGGCATCCTGCTCGCAGCTCTTCTGGGCCAGGTCGTAGTTACGCCACAAGCGCTGCCACAGGCGCTGGCGCACGCTGTTGATCGACAGCAGGTTGACCTGACGCAGGTTCAGCCGCGCCGCCAGGGCGCCCTGGTCGAGCATTTCACTTTCGCCCAGCACCCGGGCAAAACCGAGGATCTCGGCACGCGAGGCGACATCGAACAGCGCCGGGCTGTCGAGCTGTTCCGGCCAGTGGCTGCGGTCGAAGGTGGCGACCGGGGCTGGTGCGGCCTGGGCCGTGAGGCTGAACAGGCCAGCCAGTAAGAGAAGGGCAATGCGCACGATCGGGCTCTCCGTTTTCCTCGCCGCGCACTATAACGCCAAGTGTCGGGATGGTCTGTGGCTATTGCCTTGATAGCTGGAGATCGCCGCCCCCGCCCCGTAGAATCGGCGCCACGAATAAAGGAGCCGACCTGATGCTGACGGTGATTTCCCCCGCCAAGACCCTCGACTACGACACCCCGCCGGTGACCCAGCGCTACACCCAGCCGCAGTACCTGGACGATTCCCAGGAGCTGATCGTACAGCTGCGTGAATTGTCGCCGGCACAGATCAGCGAGCTGATGCACCTCTCCGACAAGCTTTCGGGGCTCAACGCCGCGCGTTTCGGCAGCTGGACCCCGGCCTTCACCCCGGACAACGCCAAGCAGGCGCTGCTGGCGTTCAAGGGTGACGTGTACACCGGCCTGGATGCCCAGACCCTCAGCGAAGACGACTTCAGCTATGCCCAGGACCACCTGCGCATGCTCTCCGGCCTGTACGGCCTGCTGCGCCCGCTGGACCTGATGCAGCCCTACCGCCTGGAAATGGGCACCAAGCTGGCCAACGCCCGTGGCAAGGACCTGTATGCCTTCTGGGGCACGCGCATCAGCGAGTGGCTGAACCAGGCCCTGGCCGAGCAAGGCGACGACCTGCTGCTGAACCTGGCCAGCAACGAGTACTTCAGCGCGGTCAAGCGCAGCGCCCTCAAGGCGCGGGTGATCAACACCGAGTTCCGCGACTTCAAGAACGGCCAGTACAAGATCATCAGCTTCTACGCCAAAAAGGCCCGCGGCATGATGAGCCGCTTCGTGATCCAGGAGCGCATCAACGACCCCGAGCAGCTCAAGCAGTTCGATGTGCAGGGCTACTACTACAGTGCCGAGCTGTCGAAGGCGGATAACCTGGTGTTCCTGCGCGATCACGCGGACGAGTAAGCTACTTCGATTGAACGGAAGGCTAACCTCCATGACCAACTTGGAGGTTGGCGCAGCTGACACCTGAGACACAAATGTTCACAACATCCGTCTTGCCGATCAACCTTAGCAAACTATCCTTTCCAAGCCATACGTCTCACATCACTAAGGTTAAAATTGATGGCCTTCAACGACACGTTCCGGCTGAGCTCACATGCAGTAATTTTCAATCAGTCCAATGAGGTACTGATGCTCAAAGCGACTTACGGGGATTGCTCGTGGGGTCTTCCGGGGGGGGCATTGGAACCTGGAGAAACCATACATGAAGCCTTAAAGAGAGAATGTATCGAAGAGCTAGGTATCGAAATCTCTTCCCCATTGTTAACCGGCGTTTACTTTCACAAACACTACAACTCACACGCCTTTATCTTTCACTGCACTATTGAAGACACGAAAAAAATAAAACTAAGCGAAGAGCATTCCGAATGGCGCTATTTCTCAATCAGTCATCTGAGCACTGTACAGTCCACTAGAATTAATGACTGCCTGAACTATATCAATAGCGTTGTAAGTCGAAAGTTTTGACACCATAAAGCCCAAGCAACCTGTCAACCGACAGCACAAGACACCGCATACCATCGAAGATACGATGCTGCCGCCTTATGCTTACGACATCAAAGCATAGCATTCACGCAACCTAAAACCATGATTGACACCCACTAGTCATCGCCGTGAATAATCGCAACGTATAACCCCACCCCCACACTATAAAGAGCTTCCTACATTAGGACCGGAGTAGAACTACGTCCATTTTCCGTCCATTCCATTACCTTGAGCGCTAAAATCAAAAAGGTCATCTGCCGTCGCTGAAAATCAAGGTAATTCACAACCCATCAATGGACGACACCAACATGAGCCAATATAAAAACATAGCTTTTCAAGGCAATCTGTGGACCCGTTCAACAACAAGCTCATACGAAACAAGAAACAGCTTCAGATGGCTAAATAAAGAATCAAAAATACTGACCATCGGCAGTTGCTTCGCAACCAACTTCGGGCGGTGGATATCTAAACATGGCATCAGCACTACAACACCACCTTGGGGTCTACACTACAACAGCAAAACCATATTAAACGAACTCGAAAATTGCCTGGGCATTCCAACACAACAAATCACCTGGCAAGTGACTGACAATGAAAACGTCACCCATTTTTTCGATGCTAAACGTCACCCGATTTTCGCAAACACCGCTGACGAGTTGGCTACCATACGAGCGGGCCTAACGGAAGCAGGGAGTAAAGCAATATCTGATGCTACTGCTTTTCTCATCACTGTGGGGTTAACAGAGATTTGGGAGCAATACGAAGCCGATAACTGGCATTGCATCAACCGATCACCCATGAAAGGAATATCCGATCAAGCACCGCCTGTATTTCGCAACCGTTTTCAAACAGTAGCTGAAATAAAAAAAGATATAAAGCATATCGTTAACACCCTCAACCCAAACGCTAAGCGCGACCTCCCTATAGTATTTACAACCTCCCCCATCCCGCTGAAAACTAGCGGAATGAATTACGACCCTAGAATCGCGAACGTCAGATCGAAATCCAACTTAATAGCAGCCATTCACGAATTCTTAGATGAAAACCCTTCACTGAGCAACGTTTCCTACTTCCCTGCTTTCGAAATGTTCTACCAAGCCCCCGACTATGACGAATCGTGGCAACGTGATGGGCGCCACGTTACGGCTAAAAAAATAGATGAGGTATGTAGAATGTTCATTAACATCTACGCGTTGGATCCGGCTGTTTTTGAGAAAGCGATAGACTTTCAAGTACCGGAGGTTTGAGATGAGCAATGCGACTGTTAGACCTTTAGGTTATGACCTTGAACTAATATCCACCATCTATATCTCGCACTCTAAAAACTCTGTTCTCCCGTTGCTCGTCGCTTCATTAATGGTAAATGACATCTCAATTATAGCAATTGACGGGGATCATATTGATGACGTTCGAACCATGATAGACATAATCCAACACCTTGGAGCTCATTGCATACAGGAAAAAAATCGACTCATTGTTGACGCACGTGACTTGCAAAACTTTGATGCCAACATACCTGAATGTTCTAGCACCCGGTACAGTCTGCTGCTCCTAGGCGCACTAAGCGCACGCCTAGGAAAATCTAAGGTAGCTTTACCTGGGGGCTGCGATCTAAATAGACCTTTCGATTTCCACATTACCTGCCTTGAGGCTTTTGGCAACGAAATCACCGTTGATAACAGATCCATCACCTGTATACAAAAACATTCACCCAAGACCGAATTCTCCCTTCCATACCCATCTGTAGGCACAACACTACAAGCAATATTTTCTACCGTAATTGGCGATAGCAGATTAGCTATCATTATCAGAAACACAGCACTTGAACCGGAAATAGATGATGTTATTGCATTTCTCAACAAAGCAGGCGCGAAGGTTTTTCGGGACGACTCCAATATAACTGTGATCCCCGTGGGTCGCGGAAGTCTTTCCGCCGTGAGTCACGAGCCAATACATGACCGAATAGAGGCAAGCTCTTATGCCTTCGCTGCAGTGGCCACGAGAAAAGTAGTGCTACTAAAAAATTGCCCGGTCAAATTAATGACCCAAGCCCTTACAATTCTTGAGCAGCTAAAATGCATATTCTATATACAATCCGAGCACGACATACTGGTGGATGGAAGGTCTATAGAAGAAAGTGATCCCATTAGTGTCGTCACTCAACCTTACCCAGGTTTCCCCACTGACTTGCAACCCATTCTCGCGGCCCTATGCTGCACATTAAAAGCCGTTAGCCATATAAGAGATGAAGTAATGCCTCATCGAACAGGCTATGTTAAAGAACTTGAGAAAATCGGTGCACTCATTTCTTCTGACGGCAACAAAATAACTATAATGGGTTTCGAATCCCTATCAAATGCAGTCACTGTAAACGTCTCCGCCCCTGATCTGCGGGGAGGGATGGCAATAATCATCCTAGCGATTTCAAACGGATGTGATATAAGAATTGAATCATTCAACCAAATCCTGAGAGGTTACTCACGCATCATTAGCAATGCCCACATTCTCGGTGGAGCAATAAGTCATGAACACCCCTAAACCCACTAACCTCCTCCCTTACAACTCATATAGCCTCTGTGCCATTGCCGAACAGGCATATATTCCAACAAACACATCTGAACTAGAAGACGCCCTAGCCAGCACTAGCTCCGGTGCATCAAAGGTCATTGTAATAGGTGGAGGAACAAATATAATTTTGTCCAAACCTTATTACGACAAAAGAACCTGCTTCATAATAACGACATCGATGGACAGATACATTCATTGGAATGGATGCATATGTACCGCCAGTAGTTCAGTGCCCCTTCAAGCTTTGATTCAAGAAAGCCTGGACAAAAAACTTAAAGGCTTGGAAAAATTGGCTGGCATACCCGGCACCGTTGGTGGAGCTATATTTATGAACGCAGGTGCATACGGCATCGATATTCATCAACATGTTTTAGACGTCAAAACCTACGACCCGACCAACAAGAAATACAACATCTTCAGCAAAGAGCAACTAAAAAGCAATTACCGCTCAAGCATATTTCAAGTCAACAAAGAGATAATAATTGAGATCTCATTCAAACTTACACCTTCGAACACGCCTGAGTGCGAGGCTGAAACCGCACGTGAAATTTTATCCAGACGGAATAGAACCCTCCCACACATATTCCCAAACGCCGGCAGTGTTTTTAAACGACCAGCGTCCGGTTTGCGCGTTGGCGAGATCATGGAAGCCCTTGGCATGAAGCGATTCAGAATTGGAGGGGCTATGATTTCCGATTTGCACGGAGGATTCATAGTTAACATTTCTCAGGCAAACGGATGCGACATTATCAATTTAGCAGAACTCATGAAAAAAGCTGCACGAGAGAAACTTAATACCCACTTAGAGCTAGAGCAAATAATAATATGACCTTCTATCTTAAAGAGCGCCTATCAAGCAAACTTAAACCCATAATAAACACCCCTAGCGTTGGCGTACGCGCTGCCATCATAAACAAACAGCACCAAATACTATTAATTAAACACACCTATAGAGAGGGCTGGCATATGCCCGGCGGAGGACTCGCCCCCGGCGAAACGCCTATACAAGGAATCTCTCGAGAAGTAAAAGAGGAGACAAACCTACACATAGAGTCAGCAGCGGTTGTCTCGGTCTTGCTTAACAAATGGAGATCGCAACATGACTATGTAATCCTGTTCAAAGTCATACAGTTCACTGGTTCACCGTGCATTAATGACCCGAGCGAAATACTTGACATTGAATGGTTTAACACCAACCAACTTCCAGAAGACATAACAATAAACACACGCCGACGCATAGAGGAAATTATTTCAGGAGAACCTAACAATGGCCATTGGTGACTGGTTGAAAATAACCTGCTTAAAAAATCTGGACTCTGTTTGTTCTAGCTGGCGTCCTACTGTGGTTTTTTCTTTCATGGACCCTGGCACGTCCCTAAAAAACTTTATGCATTACAGGCCAACCCATCATTTCACATATGAATTTTACGATCAGGAAATGAGCGCAAACCCTGAAGCGATCAGAGCCATTATAGAGAGTTACTTCCAAGACATAAAAAACCTGCAAATAGACCAAACCACAAGGATCCTATTCCACTGCCACGCCGGTGTCAGTAGAAGCACAGCGTGTGCATACATTTTTATTCACCAACACCATAGCTCCAACACCGGCGCGCAATCATTTTCAGACCTAATGACACTAGTTAATAAACCTTGGCCAAACTACAAAATCTGCGAAACAGCCGATGAAATCCTCTCACTGGGAGGAGCGCTAACACGGCCACTTACAGAGTACCGAAATCAGTTTAAAAAGAGGCTATCTGCTTACCGTCGCCTCAATAGATCTAGAGGTCTTATTTCACCTGTAAATCGATAAACACTACGCAGAGGCAGGCCCATGGAAAACTACAAGCTCTCCACAGGGAACGTTGACGAAATTCGTCTTGATACTCTGAATTCAATATACAACCCTTACAGCCAGCGCTTCATAGAAAAGCATCTATTCAATTACCATCTCCCAACGTCGCTACTGGATATAGGATGCGGACATGGACACATGACTTGTTACTTCGCAAAGCAATTAGTTGACGTAGGCAGAGTTACAGGACAAGACAACTCTGAAAGCCAAATATTAATTGCGATCAACAGGGCTAAAGTACAAAACTTGAGAAATACAGCATTCGAGATCGGGGATATTTCGAAGCCTTCGTCTAGCGTTGTAAAATTCTCCTGTACCTACAGTCGATTTCTTCTAATGCATCTAAGCAATAAGCTAGAGGCCATCTCCAACACTGCGAATTTACTTGACGAGGATGGCATTTCAATATTTGAAGAACCCTGTTTATCCAGCCAATTTTGCCACCCGTACTTTCCGGAGTTTTACAGAGCCAATGAGCTAACCATTCAGCTCGGAAAGGCAAGTCGTCTATCATACGACTCAGCGGTATCATTACTTGAAGATATCTCTAAATTTTACTACATAGACGCTATTGAGATCTCCCAGCCTATCCTTGATACATCAATAAAAAAACAAATCATTCTTGATTCATTCCTTCAGATCGCGCCAGCGCTTATAAATAGCAGACTCACCGATGATTTCGAAGTCAAAGAAATCACAAGTAAGCTCAGCGAGTTTGTGCTGGCCGACTCCAGCTTTTCCGGCGGTTTGAGGGTTTTCCATATCAAGGCAAGGCTAAAAAACTATCGTGGCCTCGTCGGTAGTTGACAGCTCGGCTCCGCCTCCAGCCGGCGGCTTTCATCGCAGGCACGTTAAAGGTCGAGGCTGAGAGCAGGTCCACAAGCAAGCGAGCAAAACGCCAAAGCTCATCGAGCATGCTAGCAGCAACACCGAGCTCCGCGATATCAAGAACGGCCAGTACAAGATCATCAGCTTCTACGCCAAAAAGGCCCGCGGCATGATGAGCCGCTTCGTGATCCAGGAGCGCATCAACGACCCCGAGCAGCTCAAGCAGTTCGCTGTGCAGGGCTACTACTACAGTGCCGAGCTGTCGAAGGCGGATAACCTGGTGTTCCTGCGCGATCACGCGGACGAGTAAATACCAAACGCGGGGCAAGCCCGCTCCCACAGGTCCAGTGGACACAGGTTTTTTGTGGGAGCTGGCTTGCCAGCGATGACGCCCGAATAATCGACGTAATCCTGACGTCAAAAAACCACCCTTCTAGCTTTATCGCAAAACGCCATAAGACCGTTCGTAATTTTTTGACGAATTTCGAAAAATAATTTCCGGTACTGGCACAAAAACATCCCCCCTCGAGTTCGTCCTTTATAAACAGGGACGAAACTGCCAAGTGCTATCAAAGTGAAAGTATGGCCATCAGCTAAAATATTAAAAAATCTTTCACCACCGCTGAACTCACCCCGGAACTTATCCCTTCAGCCGTCGCTCATACCACCCGTAACGATTCTCGAGCGTTATGTGAGAGATGACCTACATCATTGACTGGAGCGCACAGCCATTGTGCATCCAGACAACTTTGACTTGAGTGTCGGTCGCCCGACCTACAGTTGAACCCAGGAGAAACGCGCCCCTACAAATCGTCCTTGTGGTTGATTTCAAAGGATTTTATTCACTTGAAAGAACAAGCACTGCAGTTCCGGGTAACCGATCTGCAATAAAGACGGCTGCATAACAGGGCACGTCCATAATTATTGGCCTTTGGCTGCCAACTTTAAGTGCAGACACTTTTGCACTTGATACTTATATGCCTGCACACGGTGAAGTGACATCTTTTTGCCACGCCGCCGTGTGCCCGATAACTGCTGGTTAATCAACCCGGTCTGGCTCTTCTAATTGAGCCGGCGTGATAAACACATGAGGTGAATGCGATGCGTATCAGCATCTTTGGTTTGGGTTATGTGGGTGCAGTCTGTGCTGGCTGCCTGTCGGCACGTGGCCATGAAGTGATTGGCGTCGATGTATCCACCACCAAGATCGACCTGATCAACCAAGGCAAATCGCCAATTGTCGAACCGGGCCTCGAGGCCCTGCTGCAACAGGGTATCGACAACGGCCGCCTGCGTGGCACCACCGATTTTGCCGCCGCCATCCGCGACAGCGACCTGTCGATGATCTGTGTCGGCACGCCGAGCAAGAAGAACGGCGACCTGGGCCTGGAATACATCGAGTCGGTGTGCCGCGAAATCGGTTTCGTACTGCGGGAAAAATCCAGCCGCCACACCATCGTGGTGCGCAGCACCGTGCTGCCGGGCACGGTGAAGAACGTGGTCATCCCGATCCTCGAAGACTGCTCGGGGAAAAAGGCCGGCGTCGACTTCGGCGTGGCGGTCAACCCGGAATTCCTGCGCGAAAGCACCGCGATCAAGGACTACGACCAACCGCCCATGACCGTCATCGGCGAGCTGGACAAGACCAGTGGCGACCTTCTGCAATCGCTGTACGAAGAACTCGACGCACCGATCATCCGCAAGGACATCGAAGTGGCCGAGATGATCAAGTACACCTGCAACGTCTGGCACGCCACCAAGGTCACCTTCGCCAACGAGATCGGCAACATCGCCAAGGCAGTCGGCGTCGATGGCCGCGAGGTGATGGACGTGGTCTGCCAGGACAAGGCCCTGAACCTGTCGCAGTACTACATGCGCCCGGGCTTTGCCTTCGGCGGCTCGTGCCTGCCCAAGGACGTGCGCGCCCTGACCTACCGCGCCGGCAGCCTGGACGTCAAAGCACCGCTGCTCAACTCGCTGATGACCAGCAACGAATCGCAGGTGCAGAACGCCTTCGACATCATCGAGAGCCACGACAAGCGCAAGATCGCCCTGCTCGGCCTGAGCTTCAAGGCCGGCACCGACGACCTGCGTGAAAGCCCGCTGGTGGAACTGGCCGAACGCCTGATCGGCAAGGGCTACGACCTGAACATCTACGACAGCAACGTCGAGTATGCGCGGGTCAACGGCGCCAACAAGGACTACATCGAGTCGAAGATCCCCCACGTGTCGTCGCTGCTCAATGCCGACTTCGACCAGGTGATCAAGCACGCCGACGTGATCGTCCTAGGCAACCGCGACGAGAAATTCCGTGCCCTGGCCCAACAGGCTCCGGAAGGCAAACAGGTCATCGACCTGGTCGGTTTCATGAACAAACCATCCTGCCCGGCCAGCCGTACCGAAGGTATCTGCTGGTAACCCGCAGGCTGGGCGGGGCCTTCCGGCCCCGCCCAGCATCAACGCCCTTTCCATTCGATACGGATGCAGAACATGCAAAGGCTCAAGCACGGCCTGCTACAGGTCGCCGGTTGGCTGTTCTACGTGAGCTTGCTCATGTTGATCGCCCTGGCCTTGCCCAACTCCATTTTCGACCCCGACTCGAAGGACTTCATTTTCCTGGTCGGCGCCGTCGGCATCTGGCGCTATTCCATGGGTGCCACGCACTTTGTGCGCGGCATGCTGTTCCTCTACGTGGTCTACCCCTACCTGCGGCGCAAGGTGCGCAAGCTCGGTAGCGCGGCCGACCCGTCCCACGTGTACCTGATGGTCACCAGTTTTCGCATCGATGCCCTGACTACCGCCCAGGTCTACAGCTCGGTGATCCGCGAGGCAATCGACTGCGGCTACCCGACCACTGTGGTCTGTTCGCTGGTGGAAATGTCCGACGAACTGCTGGTGAAAAGCCTGTGGGAAAAATACAACCCGCCGGAGCGCGTGACCCTCGACTTCGTGCGCATTGCCGGTACCGGCAAGCGCGACGGCCTGGCCTATGGCTTTCGTGCCATCTCCCGCCACCTGCCGGATGAAAATGCCGTGGTCGCGGTGATCGACGGTGACACCGTGCTCGGCGAAGGCGTGGTACGCAAGACCGTGCCCTGGTTCAAGCTGTTCGGCAATGTCGGCGGCCTGACCACCAATGAATTCTGTGAAGTGCGTGGCGGCTACATCATGAGCGAGTGGCACAAGCTGCGCTTCGCCCAGCGCCACATCAACATGTGCTCGATGGCCCTGTCCAAGCGCGTGCTGACCATGACCGGGCGCATGTCGGTGTTCCGCGCCGCGGTGGTGACCAACCCGGAGTTCATCGCCGACGTCGAGAACGACTCGCTGCAGCACTGGCGCCTGGGCCGCTTCAAGTTCCTCACCGGCGACGACAAGTCGAGCTGGTTCAGCCTCATGCGCCTGGGCTACGACACCTTCTACGTGCCGGACGCGGCGATCAACACGGTCGAGCACCCGCCGGAAAAGAGCTTCATCAAGGCCAGCCGCAAACTGATGTACCGCTGGTACGGCAACAACCTGCGGCAGAACTCCCGGGCCCTGGGCCTGGGTATCCGCCGCCTGGGCCTGTTCACCAGCGTGGTGCTGTTCGACCAGCGCGTGTCGATGTGGACCAGCCTGCTGGGCCTGACCGTCGCGGTGATCGCCAGCCTCAAGTTCGGCCCGGCGTTCCTGCTGGTGTACCTGCTGTGGATCGGCATCACCCGGTTGATCCTGACGATCATGCTGCTGTGCTCGGGCCACAACATCGGCCCGGCCTACCCGCTGATTCTTTATTACAACCAGATCGTCGGCGCGATCATGAAGATCTACGTGTTCTTCCGCCTCGACAAGCAGTCCTGGACCCGCCAGCCCACTGCCCTCAAACGCGACCTCGCCAGCTTTCAACAATGGTTCAACACCTGGTCCTCCCGGACCATGACCTTCTCGGCGGCCAGCATCTTCATTGCTGTGCTGTTCATGGTCGTGTGAGCCGGAACCCGATTGGATTAAACAGGAACAAATCGCCATGAATACCGCCGTGAACGTCAATGTCGTGCATGAGTCCGAAGCACAGCGCCAGCACGCCCGGGTGCGCATCCCGGCCAAGCTGCGCTACCTGGGTCAGAACCGCGAAACCCTGGAAGTGAAGGTCGATGACCTCTCGGCCGGCGGCCTGAGCTTCCATGCCAAGCACCCGTTGAAAGTCGGCGAAGTGCTGCGCGGGCGCCTGCAGTTCACCGTCGACAAACTCGGCCTGGCCATGGACATCGAGTTCCAGGTGCGCTCTTTCGACCCCTCCAGCGGCCGCACCGGCGTGCAGTTCCAGAACCTTGAACCACGCGACATCGCCACTCTGCGCCACATCATCACCTCGCACCTGTCGGGTGAGCTGATCACCATGGGCGATGTACTCAGCACCCTGCAGCGCGACAACTTCACCAAGGCGCGCAAACAAAAAGACGCCAACGGCGGCATGAGCGCTTTTGGCCGCCTGCGGGCAGTGACCTTCAGCCTCGGCGTGTTCGTGGTCGGCGTGGCGGCGTTCGGTTTCATCGCCAAGTCGGTGTATGGCCTGTACTTCGTCAGCCATGCCCAGGCCGGGGTGGTCAGCGTGCCGACCAGCAACGTCACCATGCCGCGCGACGGCACCGTGCAGGGCCTGGTGGAAAACGGCGGCCAGGTGGTCAAGGGCGCGCCATTGGCCTCGTTCAGCACCAGCATGCTGGACATGCTCAAGGGCCACCTGGATGACCAGCAGCTGGAGCCGGCCAAGGTCGAGGAGCTGTTCGGCAAACAGATGAGCGGCACCCTGACCAGCCCCTGCGATTGCGTGGTCGCCCGCCAGCTGGTGGATAACGGCCAGTACGCCAGCAAGGGCCAGGTGATCTTCCAGCTGGTCCCGCGCACCACCATCCCCACCGTCGAAGCACGCTTCAGCTATCGCCAGTTCGATGACGTCCAACCGGGGTCGCGCGTGCACTTCACCGTCGCCGGCGAAGACCAGACCCGCACCGGGCAGATCGTCAACAGCACCAGCCTGAACAGCGAAGACCTGTCGTCGGACATCCGCGTGCAGATCAAGCCGGATGAGTCGCTGCCCAGCGAACTGGCCGGCCGCCCGGTAGCGGTGGACAGCAACCGTGGCCCGTCGCTGGATTGGCTGATCGATAAAGCCATGGCCCGTGGGCTCTAAGGGAGACATGCCGGTGAACACCAAGATTGCCACCCTCTCCGTGGGAGCCGGCCTTGCCGGCGATGGGCTGCGCAGCAGCCCCAATGGGCAAGGCTGCGCCTTGCTTCGCCGGCAAGGCCGGCTCCCACAGGGGTCGAACTATATCCTCAGTCTGTGCAGCCTGGCCCTGGCCATCAGCCTCGCCGGTTGCGCCGGCCTGCCCGACCAGCGCCTGGCCAACGAAGCACTCAAGCGCGGTGACACCGCCCTCGCCGAACAGAATTACCGCCAGCTCGCCGACCTCGGTTACAGCGAAGCCCAGGTCGGCCTGGCCGATATCCAGATGGAAACCCGCGACCCGGCCAAGCTCAAGGAAGCCGAAGCCACCTACCGCGCCGCCGCCGATATCTCGCTACGCGCCCAGGCCCGCCTCGGCCGCCTGCTGGCAGCCAAGCCGGACGCCACCGAGGCCGAGCGCCAGGAAGCCGAAACCCTGCTGAAAAAAGCCTTCGCCAATGGCGAGGGCAACACCCTGATCCCACTGGCGATGCTCTACCTGCAATACCCGCAGAGCTTCCCCGGCACCAACGCCCAGCAGCAGATCGACCAATGGCGTACCGCCGGCTACCCGGAAGCCGGCCTGGCCCAGATTCTGCTGTACCGCACTCAGGGCACCTACGACCAGCACCTGGACGAAGTCGAGCGCATCTGCAAGGCAGTCCTGAACAGCACCGACATCTGCTACGTGGAGCTGGCCACCGTCTACCAGAAACGCGCCCAGCCCGAGCAACAGGCAGCGCTGCTCGAACAGGTGAAAAGCGCCTACCAGCGCGGCGCGATCCCGGCCACCCGGGTCGACAGCGTTGCCCGGGTACTGGCCGACCGCAGCCTCGGCCAGACCGACGAGAAAACCGCCCAGGCCCTGCTCGAACAGGTGGCACCGGTCAACCCCGGCTCCTGGGTCAGCCTGGCGCAATTGCTCTATGACTTCCCCGAGCTTGGCGACACCGACAAGCTGATGGAGTACATCGACAAGGGCCGCGCCGCCGAACAGCCGCGTGCCGAACTGCTGCTGGGCCGCCTGTACTACGAAGGCAAGACCGTACCGGCCGACGCGCAGAAGGCCGAGAGCCACCTGCTCAGCGCCGCCAACGCCGGCGAAGTCAGCGCCCATTACTACCTGGGCCAACTGTACCGTCGTGGCTACCTGGGCAGCGTCGACCCGCAAAAGGCCGTCGATCATCTGCTCCGCGCCGCCCGCGGCGGCCAGCTCAGCGCCGACTATGCCCTGGCCCAGCTGTTCAGCGAAGGCCACGGCATTCGCCAGGACCTGGTCAACGCCTGGGTGTTCAGCCAGCTGGCGCAAGCCAACCCCAGCGAGCAGTCACGCCAGCTGGCTGCCCAGCTCGACCAGCAACTCCCCCCGGCGCAGAAGGCCCAGGCTGAACGCCTGTTGCAACAAGAACGCCAGGCCCGTGGTGCCATGGGCCCAGGCCCTGGTGCCCTGCCCCTGCAGGCCGTAGCGCAACCCGAACAAGGCGAGGACTCCCTATGACACTCAATCCGTGGATGAAAGCAGGCGTAGGTCTGGGCTTTGCCCTGCTCTGGTCGTGCCCGACCCTGGCGGCGATGACTGCTGAAAAGAACTTCGGCCTGGACGTGAAAATCACCGGCCAATCCGAAGACGACCGTGACCTGGGCACCCGCTCCGGCGGTGACGTCAACGGCCTGGGCCTGGACCTGCGCCCCTGGGTGTACGGCGAGCGCGGCAACTGGAGCGCCTTCGCCATGGGCCAGGCGGTGGCGGCCACCGACATCATCGAGACCGACACCCTGCGCCAGTCCGGCGACGAAGCCGAGTCCGACAGCGGTCGTGCCAATGGCCGCGAAGCGGACAAAAGCTACCTGGCCATGCGCGAATTCTGGGTCGGCTACAGCGGCCTGACCGCTTACCCCGGCGAGCAGCTGCGCTTCGGCCGCCAACGCCTGCGCAACGACGATGGCATGTGGCGCGACACCAACATCGAAGCGCTGAACTGGACCTTCGACACCACCCTGCTGCGCGCCAACCTGGGCGTGGCCGAGCGCTTCAGCGAGTACCGCACCGACCTTACCGAGCTGGCCCCGGAAGACAAGGACCGCCTGCACCTCTACGGCGACGTCGCCACGCAGTGGACCCCCGGCCACTGGGTCGGCCTGCGCGCCCACCACACCCACGACGACGGCAACCTGAAAAACCCTGGCGAAACCGTCGACGCCCTGGACAAGACCCGCACCGGCGACCTCACCTGGCTGGGCCTGGAAGCCAACAGCGACGCCTATAACTGGCGCAACCAGAACCGCGTCAATTACTGGGGCAGCATGACCTGGCTGACCGGCGATCGCGACAGCCTCAGCAGCACCACGGTCAATGGCGAGCAAGTGGCCAGCGGCAAGCACAGCGGCGACGTCAATGCCTGGGCCACCGACCTCGGCATCCGCCTGCGCCTCGACCCCAACTGGCAGGTCGGCGCCGCCTATGCCCGTGGCAGTGGCGGCGGTGGCAGCGACGGCTCGGGCAACTACGAGCAGACCGGCCTTGAGAGCAACCGCTCCAACTTCACCGGCACCCGCTCGCGCGTGCACCGCTTCGGCGAGGCCTTCCGTGGCGAACTGGGCAATTTGCAGGCGGCGACCCTGTTCACCTCCTGGCAACTGCGCGACGACTATGACGCCAGCCTGATCTACCACAAGTTCTGGCGCGTCGATGGCGACCAGAACATCGGCAGCAGCGGCATCAACGCCGTGGTCGAGGACAACGGCATCAACCGGCCGCTGATCCAGGGCGAGAAAGACCTCGGCCAGGAGATGGACCTGGTGGTCACCAAGTACTTCAAGCAGGGCCTGTTGCCGGCGGCACTGAGCCAGTCGATCGACGAGCCGTCGGCGCTGGTGCGTTTCCGTGGCGGCGTGTTCAAGCCCGGTGATGCCTATGGCAAGGAAGCGGACTCCTACATGCACCGCGCTTTCGTCGACGTGATCTGGCGCTTCTGACGCCTGGGGTGCAATGAAATGAGCCATCAACCGAACAAGCTCCACGCCCTATTGGCCGGCACCCTGCTGCTGGCCAGCAGCATCGCCCTGGCCAACGGCCAGGCGCCGACGCCGGTGGCCAAGGAGCTGCAGCAGGCCAAGACCTACACGGTCAGCAGCGCGCCGATCGAGCCGCTGCAGATCCCGGCGCCGACCCTGCCGGACCTGTCTGGCTACACCTACGATGCCGTGCAGAACAAGATCGACCGTAAGCGCAAGGGCAAGGTCTCGGTCCGGCGCATGCTCCAGGAAAACAGCCTCAAGGAGTTCATCGGCGGTGACAACAAGATGGCCGAATGGGTGGCGCGCCAGCATGGCATTCCCCAGGCGATCTTCATCGACGACGGCCATGTCGACTTCACCGAGCTGAGCAAGCAGGTGCCCAGCCAGTACCTGCGCGAAACCGCACCGGGCGTGTACCTGGCGCGCCTGCCGATCGTGGTCGGGCAAAAAGGCGTGCTGGAGATCGACGCCAAGGTCAAGGAACTGCGCCTGTCCCAGGAAGGCGGCGCGTTCCTGGTCAATGACGGCAAGCTGTTCGTCAGCGACACCCGAGTGACCGGCTGGCGCGAGAAGGACAACGGCCCGGCGACCTTCCGCTCGCCCAAGGAGTTTCGCCCGTTCCTGCTGTCGTGGGGTGGCACCGAGACCTACATCGTCAACAGCAAGATGGCCAGCTTCGGCTACGCCAAGAGCAAGTCCTATGGCGTGAGCATCTCGCAGTACACGCCGAACATGGCCAAGCAGATGGGCCGCCCGGAACCCACCGGCTGGATCATCGGCTCCGAGTTCAGCGACATGTGGTACGGCTTCTACTGCTACGAGACCAGCGACTTCGTGGTCAAGGACAGTACCTACCGCGACAACATCGTCTATGGCATCGACCCCCACGACCGTTCGCACCGGCTGATCATCGCCGGCAACACCGTGTACGGGACCAAGAAGAAGCACGGCATCATCGTCTCGCGCGAAGTCAACGACAGCTGGATCATCAACAACAAGAGCTATGACAACAAGCTTTCGGGCGTGGTGATCGACCGTAACAGCGTCAACAACCTGATCGCCTACAACGAGATCTACCGCAACCACACCGACGGCATCACCCTGTACGAGAGCGGCGACAACCTGATCTGGGGCAACAAGCTGATCAGCAACCGCCGCCACGGCATCCGTGTGCGCAACAGCGTGAACATCCGCCTGTACGAGAACATCGCCATGGCCAACGGCCTGGTCGGGGTCTACGGGCACATCAAGGACCTGTCCGAAACCGACCGCGACATCGCCCTCGACCCGTTCGACACCAAGGTCTCGCTGATCGTCGTCGGCGGTGAGCTGGCCGCCAACGGCAGCGGCCCGCTGTCGATCGACTCGCCGCTGAGCGTGGAGCTGTACCGGGTCTCGATGCTGGCCCCGAGCAAGGCCAGCGGCATCAGTTTCTCCGGGGTACTGGGCGAGCGTCAGGACGAGATTCTCGACCTGATGGTGCGCCAGGGCAAAGCCGTGCTGATCGATCCGGTCGAGCGCCAGACCGAAATGCTGGACTGAGGAAGCCAATTCTATGCAACCACAACTGACCAAGCTGCTGAGCCTTTCCGGACTTGCCGCCGCCCTGCTCGCCATCAGTGCCCAGGCGTCGGCCGAGCAGGTCCAGGCGCCAAGCTTCAGCGCCGAGCCGTGCTGCCAGCTGTGCCCGGAGGCCCACGACGCCAGCCGCTACACCACCCGCTACCAGCAGAACTTCACCACCCTGGTGCAAGCCCAGGGCGACTGGCTGTTCCGTACCCGCGAAGACCTGCGCACCGAGTTCGACACCACGCCAGCCGGCTACCGCCGCCTGCAGCAGTTGCACGATGCGTTCAAGGCCAAGGGCGTGGAACTGGTGGTGGTCTACCAGCCAACCCGCGGCCTGGTGAACCGCAACATGCTCAAGCCCGCCGACAAGGCCGCGTTCAACTACGCCAAGGCGCTGCAGAACTACCAGGCCATGCTCGGGCGCTTCAGCAAGATGGGCTACACCGTGCCCGACCTGTCGCCGCTGACCAACGAACAGTTGGCCGCCGCCGACCAGGGCAAGGATTTCTACTTCCGCGGCGACCAGCACTGGACGCCGTACGGCGCCGAGCGCGCGGCAAAGATCGTCGCCGACAGCGTGCACAAGATGGCGGCCTTCGCCGACGTGCCCAAGCGCGAGTTCGAAAGCCACAAGTCCGGGCGCATGGGCAAGACCGGCACCCTGCACAACGTCGCCGGGCAACTGTGCGGCACCAGCTACGCGGTGCAGTACATGGACCAGTTCGTCACCGAGCCCAAGGGCGAGAGTGGCAGCGGCGATCTGTTCGGCGACTCCGGTAACCCGCAGATCACCCTGGTCGGCACCAGCCACAGCGGCAAGAACTACAACTTCTCGGGCTTCCTCGAGCAATACATCGGCGCCGACGTGCTCAACGTCGCCTTCCCTGGCGGCGGCCTGGAAGGCTCGATGATCCAGTACCTGGGCAGCGAAGACTTCCAGAAAAACCCGCCGAAGATCCTCATCTGGGAGTTCTCGCCGCTGTACCGCCTGGACCAGGAAACCATCTGGCGGCAGATGCTCGCCCTGATCGACAACGGTTGTGAAGGCAAGCCTGCGCAGTTGAGCGCCAACACCGCACTCAAGCCGGGCAAGAACGAACTGATGGTCAACGGCCGCAATGGCGTGATCAAGGACCTGACCAATGGCCGTCATCAACTGGATATCCAGTTCGAAGACAAGTCGGTCAAGACCCTGCAAGCCACCCTCTGGTACCTGAACGGTCGTCACGAAGACCTGAAGATCGAGAAGCCGGAAACCGCCGACACCGATGGCCGCTTCGCCTTCGAGTTGCGCGAGGATGAGGACTGGGCTGCCCAGACCCTGCTCGCTGTCGAAGTCCAGGGGCCGGAAAGCGGCAGCCAGAAAGTCGCAGCCACGCTGTGCAAACGAAACTGAGGTGCTTATGAACACATTCAGCACATCCCCTGCAGGAGCGGGCTGCTTCAAGGTGCTCGCACTGGCTCTGGCCCTGTTCGGCTCGGCCGCGCAGGCCGCCGGGCTGGTCCCCCCCCAGGGCTATTACGCCGGGATCGAGAAACTCAAGACCGGCGACAGCGACTTCAAGTGCGAAGCCATCCCCCGGCCCTACACCGGCAAGCTGCAGTTTCGCAGCAAGTACGAAGGCTCGGACAAGTCCCGCGCGACCCTGAACAAAGCCTCGGAAAAAGCCTTCCGCGACTCCACCGCGAACATCACCACCCTTGAGCGCGGGGTCAGCAAGCAGGTCATGCAGTACATGCGCGACGGCCGCCCACAGCAGCTCGACTGCACCCTCGAGTGGCTGAGCAGCTGGGCCAGCGCCGATGCGCTGATGTCCACCGACTACAACCACACCGGCAAGTCGATGCGCAAATGGGCGCTGGGCAGCCTGAGCTCGGCCTGGCTGCGCCTGAAGTTCTCCAACTCGCAGCCCCTGGCGGCGCACCAGCAGCAGGCCGAGCTGATCGAGAAATGGTTCGGGCGCCTGGCCGATCAGGTGGTCAAGGACTGGAGCGACCTGCCGCTGGAGAAGATCAACAACCACTCGTACTGGGCGGCCTGGTCGGTGATGGCTACCGCCGTCGCCACTGACCGCCGCGACCTGTTCGACTGGTCGCTGAAGGAATACCGGGTAGCCGCCAACCAGGTCGACGCCCAGGGCTTCCTGCCCAACGAGCTCAAGCGCAAGCAGCGCGCCCTGGCCTACCACAACTATGCCCTGCCGCCGCTGGCGATGATCGCCAGCTTCGCCCAGGCCAACGGCGTCGATGTGCGTCCCGAGAACAACGGCGCGCTCAAGCGCCTGGGTGATCGGGTGCTGGCCGGCGCCAAAGACCCGAGCCCGTTCAAAGCCAAAAACGGCGAGAAACAGGACATGGACGACCTGAAGATCGACAGCAAATACGCCTGGCTCGAACCCTGGTGCAGCCTCTACCGCTGCAACAGCGACGTGCTCGGGCGCAAGCACGACATGCAGCCGTTCAAGAGCTTCCGCCTGGGCGGCGACCTGACCCGGGTCTACGACCCGCAGGCCGAACAGAAAAAGTAAGGATCTGCATTGTCCCTGTGGGAGCTGGCTTGCCAGCGATCGGAACACCGCGGTGTGTCAGATACGACGCCTCGCTGGCAAGCCAGCTCCCACAGGGTTGGTGCAAGGCAGAGATTTGATCTGGTTTCTCCCGGGAGGTTTCACGGGGGGTTTGGGGGGCTGTTGCCCCGGTTGATAACGACAAGGAGAGATCGGGATGGTGTTTTCATCCAACGTGTTCCTGTTCCTGTTCCTGCCGATCTTTCTCGGCTTGTACTACCTGAGCGGGCAACGCTATCGCAACGCCCTGTTGCTGCTGGCCAGTTATGTGTTCTATGCCTGGTGGCGGGTGGACTTCCTGGCGCTGTTCGCCGGGGTCACCCTGTGGAACTACTGGATCGGCCTGAAAGTCGGCGCCGCCGGCGTGCGCACCAAACCGGCCCAGCGCTGGCTGCTGCTGGGCGTGGGGGTCGACCTGTGCATCCTCGGCTACTTCAAGTACGCCAACTTCGGCGTCGACAGCATCAACGCGATCATGACCTCGTTCGGCCTTGAGCCGTTCATCCTCACCCATGTGCTGCTGCCGATCGGTATCTCGTTCTATATCTTCGAGTCGATCAGCTACATCATCGACGTGTACCGCGGCGACACCCCGGCGACCCGCAACCTGATCGACTTCGCCGCCTTCGTGGCGATCTTCCCGCACTTGATCGCCGGCCCCGTGCTGCGCTTCAAGGACCTGGCCGACCAGTTCAACCACCGCACCCACACCCTCGACAAGTTCTCGGAAGGCTGCACGCGCTTCATGCAGGGCTTCATCAAGAAGGTGTTCATCGCCGACACCCTGGCGGTGGTCGCCGACCATTGCTTCGCCCTGCAGAACCCGAGCACCGGCGACGCCTGGCTCGGCGCCCTGGCCTACACCGCGCAGCTGTACTTCGACTTTTCCGGCTACAGCGACATGGCCATCGGCCTGGGCCTGATGATGGGTTTCCGCTTCATGGAAAACTTCAAGCAACCGTACATCAGCCAGTCGATCACCGAGTTCTGGCGGCGCTGGCATATCAGCCTGTCGACCTGGCTGCGCGACTACCTGTACATCACCCTGGGCGGTAACCGCGGCGGTACCTTCGCCACCTACCGCAACCTGTTCCTGACCATGCTCCTGGGCGGCCTGTGGCACGGCGCCAACTTCACCTACATCGTCTGGGGCGCCTGGCACGGCATGTGGCTGGCGATCGAACGGGCCCTGGGCATCAACGCCGCGCCGCAACGCTTCAACCTGGTGCGCTGGGCCTTCACCTTCCTGCTGGTGGTGATGGGCTGGGTAATCTTCCGCGCCGAGAACCTGCACGTCGCCGCACGCATGTACGGCGCCATGTTCAGCTTCGGTGACTGGCAGCTGTCGGAACTCAACCGCGCCAACCTCACCGGCCTGCAAGTGGCGACCCTGGTACTGGCCTACGTGACCCTGGCGTACTTCGGCCTGCGCGACTTCTATCGCAACGCCAGGCCCGAGCCCAAGGCCAGCCCGGTGGCCGTCCATGCCGACGGCAGCCTGAGCCTGGACTGGGGCCTGTACGCCACCCGTGCGCTGGTGCTGCTGCTGTTCGTGGCCTCGATCCTCAAGCTCTCGGCGCAAAGCTACTCGCCGTTCCTCTACTTCCAGTTCTGAGCGAGCCGACCATGACCCGATCATTACGCAAACTCTACGCCCTGCTGTTCCTCGCCCTGTTGCTGGGCCTGGGCCTGTGGTCGCTGGGCGGCCTGGGCAGCTTCCAGCGCAGCGCGCAGATGACCGCCCTCGACGGCAAGCTGGCCAAGGCCGCCGAGACCCACTACGACGAGCAGTTCCCGCTCAAGCGCATCGGCACCAACCTGTGGGCGGCGCTGGATTTCAAGCTGTTCAACGAAGGCCGCCCGGGCGTGGTGCTGGGCCGCGAGCACTGGCTGTTCAGTGACGAGGAGTTCAAGCCGGTGGCCAACAGCGACCAGTTCGAACAGGAAAACCTCGCGCTGATCCGCGGTGTGCGCGACACCCTGCAGCAACGTGGCGTACAGCTGGTACTGGCAATCGTGCCGGCCAAGGCGCGGCTGTATCCGGAGTACGTCGGCGAACAGACCCCGGCCAGCCTGCACACCGACCTGTACAACGAGTTCCACGCCCAGGCCCGCCAGGCCGGCGTGTTCGCCCCCGACCTGCTGGCGCCGCTGCAGGAGGCCAAGGCCCGTGGCCAGGTGTTCCTGCGTACCGACACCCACTGGACGCCCATGGGCGCCGAAGTGGTCGCCCAGCACCTGGCCGCCGCCGTCGCGCGCCAGACCCTGCTCAACGGCGAGCCGCAGCAGTTCGTCACCGAACAGCGCCAGAGCGCGCCGTACAAAGGCGACCTGACCAACTTCCTGCCGCTCGACCCACTGTTCAGCAACCTGCTGCCGCCGCCGGACACCCTGCAACAACGCAGCACCCGCCCGGCCCAGGCTGAAGGTGAAAACGGCGACGCACTGTTCGCCGACAACGAAATCCCGGTGGCACTGATCGGCACCAGCTACAGCGCCAACCCCAGCTGGAACTTCCTCGGTGCCCTGCAGCAAGCGCTGCGCAGCGACGTGGTCAATTACGCCGAAGACGGTCATGGCCCGCTGCTGCCGATGCTCAAGTACCTGCAAACCGACGCCTTCAAGAACAGCGCGCCGCAAGTGCTGATCTGGGAGTTCCCGGAACGTTATCTGCCAATGAAAAACGACCTCAGCGCATTCGATCCGCAGTGGATCGCGCAGCTGAAAAAAACCCGCAATGCCAATCAAGACCTGGCCCTGTCGTCCCATCGGACGGAAAACTGAAGAGGAAACGCACATGACCTTGCATACCCAAAAGCTCCGCATCGCCAAAGCCTGCGCCCTGGCCGCCGGTCTGAGCCTGCTCTCGCTGCAAGCCCTGGCCGGCGCCGACGCCGCGCTGTATGGCCCGACCGCGCCGAAAGGCTCGACCTTCGTGCGCATCTACAACGCCGGTGCCCAGCCGGTCAGCGCCAGCGTCGGCAATACCCAGATCAACGAAGTGGCCGCCCAGGGCAGCAGTGATTTCAGCTTCATGCCCCAGGGCGATTACAGCGCCAAGGTCGGCAGCCAGAGCCTGCCGGTCAAGCTCGCCGCCGATCACTACTACACCCTGGTCAACAACACCTCGGGCCAGCCGCAGCTGGTCGAGGAGCCGCCGTTCAAGAACAAGCAGAAATCCCTGGTGCGGGTACAGAACCTCAGTAACCAGGCTTTGACCCTGAAGACCGCCGACGGCAAGACCGAAGTGGTCAAGCCGGTGGCCGCCAAGGCCCGTGGCGAGCGTGAGATCAACCCGGTCAAGGTCAGCCTGGCGCTGTATGAAGGCGATAAGAAAGTCAGCGATCTGAAGCCTGTGGCTCTGGAGCGCGGCGAAGCGGCGGTGCTGTATGTCACCGGCTCCGGCAGCAACCTGTCGCCGGTCTGGGTCAAGCGCCCGGTATCCACCCGTTAACCACCTGCCTATTTCTATT
Source organism: Pseudomonas sp. JV241A (assembly GCF_900275665.1). NCBI lineage: Bacteria > Pseudomonadati > Pseudomonadota > Gammaproteobacteria > Pseudomonadales > Pseudomonadaceae > Pseudomonas > Pseudomonas sp. JV241A. The sequence goes on along the minus strand of NZ_OPYO01000007.1, from coordinate 109,668 downwards.
TTTGGAGAACACCCATGATTCCAGTCATTCTGTCCGGTGGTAGCGGCTCGCGTCTGTGGCCCCTGTCGCGCAAGCAATTCCCCAAGCAGTTCCTGGCCCTGACCGGCGAACACACCCTGTTCCAGCAGACCCTCTCGCGCCTGGTGTTCGACGGCATGGACGCCCCCATCGTGGTCTGCAACAAGGACCACAAGTTCATCGTCAGCGAGCAGCTGCAAAGCCTGAAACTCGAAACCCAGGGCATCCTCATGGAGCCCTTCGGCCGCAACACCGCGCCAGCAGTGGCGCTGACCGCGATGAAACTGGTCAACGAAGGCCGTGACGAGCTGATGCTGGTGCTCCCGGCCGACCATGTGATCAACGACCAGAAAGCCCTGCAACGGGCCCTGGCCCTGGCCACCGTGGCCGCCGAGCGTGGCGAGATGGTGCTGTTCGGAGTCCCGGCGACCAAGCCGGAAACCGGCTACGGCTACATCAAGTCGAGCCAGGACGTACTGCTGCCCGAAGGCGTCAGCCGGGTGGCGCAGTTTGTCGAGAAGCCGGACGAAAAACGCGCGACCGAGTTCGTGCGGGCGGGTGGCTACTTCTGGAACAGCGGCATGTTCCTGTTCCGCGCCAGCCGCTTCCTCGAAGAGCTGAAAAAGCACGATGCCGACATCTACGACACCTGCCTGCTGACCCTGGAGCGCAGCGAGGAAGACGGCGACAACCTGAGCATCGACGAAGCCACCTTCGCCTGCTGCCCGGACAATTCCATCGACTACGCCGTAATGGAAAAGACCCAGCGCGCCTGCGTGGTACCGCTGTCGGCGGGCTGGAGCGATGTCGGTTGCTGGTCGTCGCTGTGGGACGTGCATGAAAAAGACCACAACGGCAACGTGACCAAGGGTGATGTGGTGGTCCAGGACAGCCACAACTGCATGATCCACGGCAACGGCAAGCTGGTGTCGGTGATCGGCCTGGAGAACATCGTCGTGGTCGAGACCAAGGACGCCATGATGATTGCCCACAAGGACAAGGTTCAGGGCGTCAAGCAACTGGTCAACACCCTCAACGAACAGGGCCGCAGCGAAACCCAGACCCACTGCGAGGTCTACCGGCCGTGGGGCTCGTACGACTCGGTGGACATGGGCGGGCGTTTCCAGGTCAAGCACATCACCGTCAAGCCCGGCGCCAGCCTGTCGCTGCAGATGCACCACCACCGCGCCGAGCACTGGATCGTGGTGTCCGGCACCGCCGAGGTGACCTGCGACGAGAACGTGTTCCTGCTCACCGAGAACCAGTCCACCTACATCCCGATCGCCTCGGTGCACCGCCTGCGCAACCCGGGCAAGATCCCGCTGGAGATCATCGAGGTGCAGTCGGGCAGCTACCTGGGCGAAGACGATATCGAGCGCTTTGAAGATGTCTACGGGCGCTCGACACCGATCGAGCGCGGGATTTCGATCAAGACCATCGCGCAGTAAAACCCCAATCGCGGGGCAAGCCCGCTCCTACACATTGTGGGAGCGGGCTTGCCCCGCGATGCTTTTTGGTTAGGATGAAAGAATACCCGCACACAAGGTTCGCTCCATGTTCATCGGCGCCCTGCTCATCCTTACCTGGCTGGTCCTGCTGCTGCGCTACCCGGCCAAGGCCCTGCCGATTTCCCTGGCAGCGCTGTTCGGCCTGGGGCTGGTGGCGTTGTGGGTGGTGTGGCTGGACAATCGCGAAGCCAACCAGCTGGCCCGCCTGGAACTGCGCCTGACCTACGCCCCGGAGCAATGCCCGGCCGATCGCCCGCTGCAAGTCCACATCAACAACGGCAACTCGGTGCCATTAGTGGAGCTGCGCTGGCGAGTAGCAGCCTATGCCCCCGGCGATACCGTCAACCTTGCCGAAAACACCTATGCCGCCCCGCGCTACCGCGGCCCGGGCGAGCTGCAACCCGGCGCCAGCTGGCAGGAATGCCTGCCATTGCCGCCGCTGCGTTCCGGCTACCGGCCACAGAGCGTCGACTACCGCGCCGAGCACCTGCAAGGCAGTTTCGCCGACTGAGCACCTGATATTTTTGCCAGGTTACCTACACCCCGAAGCCGTGTTGAATAGACACTCACATTTCCAGCGTCGGGAGCGGGACCATGGCGGACACCTCAACAGCGGTTCAGGCCGAGTTCAAGGCGCTTGTCGAACGTATCCAGGGCAACACGCAGCTGGATCGGCCAGTGGCCATTCTGGTTTTTTCCGATACCTGCCCGGCCTGCGCAGGCGCCAAGGCGCAGTTCAGCGCGCTGGCCGATGAAGGTTATCGAGACAAGGTCGACTTCTACCAGATTCCCTTCAGCGCCTTCAGTGCGCTGCGACTGGACAGGGAAGTCAAACACGTACCGACCTACCTGCTGTATGACCTTCCTGGCACACCCCGCCGGTTTCTCGGCCCCAGTGCCGAGCCGCTGAAAAAAACACTGGTGCAGCGGTTTCCTGACGTAGTATTCGTGGCGACTCCCCCTGCTTAAGGACAGCAGCTCATGCCCAGCGTGTTGATCACCGGTTGCTCCAGCGGTATCGGTCTGGCTTTGGCCGAGGCCTTCAAGAACGCCGGCTTCGAGGTCTGGGCCACGGCGCGCAAGGCCGAGGACGTCCAGCGCCTGGCCGCCAACGGCTTCAATGCCCGCCAGCTGGACGTCAATGACCCAGCGGCATTGAGCCAATTGGCAAGCGAACTGGAACAACGCGGCCAGGGCCTCGATGTGCTGATCAACAACGCCGGCTACGGCGCCATGGGCCCCCTGCTCGATGGCGGCGTCGAGGCCATGCGACGGCAGTTCGAGACCAATGTGTTTGCCGTGGTCGGTGTCACCCGCGCACTGTTCCCGGCCTTGCGTCAGAACAAAGGCCTGGTGGTGAATATCGGCAGTGTCTCCGGGGTCCTGGTCACGCCGTTCGCCGGTGCCTACTGCGCCTCCAAGGCTGCGGTGCACGCCCTGAGCGAAGCGTTGCGCCTGGAAGTGGCGCCGTTTGGTGTGCGCGTGATGGAAGTGCAACCCGGGGCGATTGCCTCGCAGTTCGCCAGCAACGCCGGGCGCGAAGCTGAGCAATTGATCGAAGAACACTCGCCCTGGTGGCCGCTGCGCGAAGGCATCCGTGCCCGCGCCCGCGCCTCCCAGGACAAGCCGACCCCGGCCGCCGACTTCGCCCGGGGCGTACTCAAGGCCGTGCAGCAGCCAGAGCCCGCGGCACTGGTGCGCCTGGGCAACGGCAGCCGCGCCTTGCCGCTGCTGCAAGCCTGGCTGCCCCAGGGCTTGCTGCAACGGGTGCTGAAAAAACGCTTCGGCCTGGACCGCGCGCTCTAGGCGATTGAACGCACCACGCCACCATCGACGCGCATGGCCGCGCCAGTGGTGGCGCTGGCCTGGCGCGAGGCCAGGTAGATCACCAGGTTGGCCACTTCTTCTACCGAAGCCAGGCGCTGGATGATCGAACTGGGACGGTGTTCGGCAATGAAGCCGGCCTCCAGTTGCTCCACCGGCACACCCTGCTCCTCGGCCATCTTGGCGAAGAAGCCGCCGACTCCTTCGGAGCGGGTCGGCCCGGGCAGCACGGCATTGACCGTGACGCCGGTGCCGGCGAGGGTTTCCGCCAGGCCGCGGGACACTGCCAGCAGTGCGGTCTTGGTGGTGCCGTAATGGACCATCTCCACCGGAATCTGCAAGGCCGATTCACTGGACAGGAACAGCACCCGGCCCCAGCCACGCTCGGCCATGCCCGGTGCGTAATGCCGCGCCAGGCGCACCGCGCTCATGACGTTGACCTCGAAAAACAGCTGCCAGTCTTCATCGGTCAGCTCGAAAAAGCCCTTGGGCTCGAAGATGCCGAGGTTGTTGACCAGGATGTCGGTCTGCGGCACTTCGGCAAACAGCCGGGCGGCGCCTTCGGCACAGCCCAGGTCCGCGGCAAGCCCCGAGACGCGAGCGCCGGGCAGCTTCAGGCGAATGTGCTCCAGGGCCTGATCGACCCGTTCCTGGCTACGGCCATTGATCACCACGTCGGCACCCGACTCGGCCAGGCCTATGGCAATCGCCAAACCGATACCGGCGGTGGAGCCACTGACAATCGCGCGCTTGCCATGCAATGAAATGTTCATACCTGTGTCCTTACGCTGGATGAAAAAACTGACAGATCAGCCCTGTGCGGCGGTCTGCAACGGCGCACTGAACGGCTGCCATCCGCCCCCCAGCGACTTGTACAAACCGACCAGAGCCTGGGACACCGCCGCCGAGCTTTCGACCCACTGCTCCTGGCTGGCCAGCAAGGCGCCCTGCACGCTGAGCACATTGAGAAAGTCCACGGCGCCCTCGACGTATTGCTGCTGGGCGGTCTGCAGGGCGATGCGGTTCTGCCGCACGGCCTCTTCAAGCAGGTCGCGGCGCAACTGGCTGGCGTTGTACAGGCGTAGCACATCGTCGATTTCGTGCCAGGCGCGCAGCACCACCTGCTGGTAGCGCAAGGCGGCTTCCTGCTGCTGGGCTTCGCGCAACTTGAGCACTCCGCGCAAGCGCCCGCCTTCGAAAATCGGCAGGTTCAACTGCGGGCCGATTGCAAACCGGCGTGAATCCCAGCTTCCGAAATCAGACAACTGCATCGACTGAAAACCAACATTGCCCGACAGACGGATGCTTGGATAAAAGTCGGCCTTGGCCACACCGATGCTGGCGGTGGCGGCATGCAATTGTGCCGCGGCCTGGAGAATATCCGGGCGGCGCTCGGCCAGCTCCGACGGCACGCCGATGGCAAAGCGTTGCTGTGGCGTCGGCATCGCCGCAGGTTCCAGCAGCTCGGCCTGCAAGCTGCGCGGCGGCTCAGCCAGCAGCAGGCCCAAGGCGTTGATCAGTTGCGCCTGGCGCTCTTCCAGGGTTGGCAGGCGTGCCTCGATCGAGGCGACCTGGGCACTGGCCTGAGCCACATCGAGGGCGGTGGCGACACCGTCGCGCAAGCGCATCTGCGACAGGCGCAGGCTGTGCCGGGAGACCTCGAGGTTTTCCCGGGTAACAACCAGGTTGCTCTGCACGGCGCGCAACTGGATGTAGTTGCCAGCGGTCTCGGCCAGCAGCGACAACAGCACACCACGACGGTCATTCTCGGCCACTTCGACCACCGCATCGGCGGCTTCGACCTGGCGGCGCACGCGGCCCCAGAGGTCGAGTTCCCAACTGGCGGTAAAGTCGCCCTGCCAGAGGTTGAAGGCCGACTTGCCGCTGTTGCCGGACGGGTCATTGAGGCCTTCGGCACTGTTGCGCGCACGGCTGTAACCGCCGCTCAGGTCAACCGATGGGGTCTGCTCGGCAGCGATGCTCATGCGTAGCGCACGGCTTTGCAGCAAGCGCGCACTGGCGATCTGCAGGTCGAGGTTGCGCTGGCTGGCGCGCTCGATCAGGGCGCTGAGCTTGGGGTCGTGAAAGCTTTCCCACCAGCGTTGCTCCAACGGGTCGGCCTGGGCCTGGCTGGCGGCGGGCGTTTCCTGCAGCGCTGCCCAACTGGCGGGGGCATGGCTGTCAGGCTTGTTGAAATCCGGGCCCAGGGTGCAGCCGGCCAACAGGCTCAGCAACAACGGGCAAAAGGCGAACGCAGGTTTCATCGGGCGCTGACCTCTTCACCGGTAGCCAGGGTCGCGCCAGTGTCGATCTTCGCCACGACCGACATGCCAACCCGCAGGCGCTCCAGCAATGGCTGGTTGGCGTCGAAGACAATCTTGACCGGAATGCGCTGCACCACCTTGGTGAAGTTGCCGGTGGCGTTGTCCGGTTTGACCGCAGCGAAGGTGACGCCGGTCGCCGGGGCGATACTTTCGACCCGCCCGTGCAGGTATTCATCGGCGAAGGTATCCACACGGATTTGCACCGGCTGCCCGGGCTGCACGTGGGTCAGCTGGGTTTCCTGAAAGTTGCCGACCACATAGGCGTGCTCCAGCGGTACCACCGACAACAAGCGTGCACCCGGATTGACGTAGGCTCCGACGCGCAGCGCACGCTCGCCGACCATGCCGTCGATGGGCGCGACGATGCGGGTGTAGGACAGGTCCAATTGCGCCCGATCCAGGCTTGCCTGGGCATGCTTGAGGCCACCTGCGGCACTGTCGACCTGAGCGCTGAGAATGTCCACCTGCTTGCGCGCCGCGGCCAGCGCGGCCTGTGAGTTGGCCAGCCGCGCCCGTGCCTGATCGACCCGGCTGCGCGCCTGCTGGGCGTTCTGCACGGTACCGGCACCCTGCTCGGCCAGGCGGCTGTGACGGGTCAGTTCGTGGTTGGCAAAGGCCAGCTCGGCCTGATCGGCGCTGACTGCGGCCTGAGCCTGATCAATCAGTGAAACCTGACGTTCGAGGGTCGCCCGGGCATTGTGGCTTTGCGCGGTGGACACCAGCAGTTGCGCCTGGGCCGCCGCCAGCGCGGCCTGGTAGTCACGGTCATCGATCAGCGCCAGCAACTGGCCGGCCTTGACCTGCTGGTTGTCTTCCACCAGTACCTGTTTGATGAATCCGGCCACCTTGGGCGCGATCACCGTGTAGTCGGCAGACACATAAGCGTCGTTGGTGCTCTGCTCGCTGTCGTGGCCCAGCAGCATCGGGCCGAGCACGCCCGCCAGCCCGGCAACGACCAGGGCGGCGACGAGCAAGGCGGTTTTTTTATGGTTTGTTGTAGTGGTCATGTCTTTCTCTCAAGTCCGCAAACCTAGGCCACCGCACGCGGTGGGTAGATCCGGGTAGGCACAAAAGGAATCAGCACAATCAGCGCCGCGGCCAGCAGCGCCATGCACAGGTAGAGGTCGGCCGAGGTCAGCACCAGGGCTTGTTCGTGGATGCGCCTGGCCAGGCCCGGCGCGCTGCTGTCGGCCAGCGGCGAATTGCCCAGGCTGTCAACCAGCGCGTTGGAATGAAAATGCCGGCGCACAGTAGTCAGTGCCTCGATCAGCCCGGCGGCGACCACCGAGGCCAGGCCCTTGACCGTGTTGAACCAGGCCGAGGCGAACGGCCCGTCCTGCGGGGTCATGCCGCCGGTGGCCAGCATCAGCAAAGGGATCACCGACATCGGCTGGCCAAAGATGTGCAGCAGTTGCAGCAGGTAGAAGTTGTCGCGAATCCACACGCTGGTGAGCTGGGTGCCCAGCGCGCACGACAACGACAGCATGCCCAGCCCCGTCGCCAACACCCAGCGGCAATCCACCGCGCGGATGTTGCACAGCGCCGCTACCAGCGGCAGCGCCAGCAATTGCGGCAAGGCCACCAGCAGCATCAGCGGGCCGGTCTGCGCCGGGCGGTAACCCTGGATCTGCGCGAGGTAGCTGGAGGGGATGATGATCACCGCAGTCAGCACGATCAGCACACCGAACAGGGTCACCAGGGCGTGGGTCAGGTTGCGCACCTTGAGCATCTGCAGCTTGAAGAACGGCAGCGGCTCGGACCACTCGTTGCACAGGAACAGCACCAGCAGTACCAGGCCGCCACCGAGCAGCCAGCAGATCAGCGTCGAGTCGAACCAGCCCATGCGGTCACCCAGGGTCAGGCCGATCACCAGCGTGCAAATGGCCGGCAGGCCGAGCAGCAAGCCGCGCCAGTCGAACTGCTTGAAGCGCTCAAGGCGCAGCGGGTCCTGAGGCAAGCCCCAGGACACACAGGCCATGGCCAGCAACGACGGCAGGATGATCTGCCAGAACGCCCACTGCCAGCCGACATACTCGGTCCACAGCCCGGCCAGCGGCGTGCCCAGGTTGGGCCCGAAGGTGGCGGTCAGGGCGTAACCGGCCAGGCCGTAGACCTTGATCCCCGGTGGCAGAAAGCGCAGGGCGACGCTCATCAGCATCGGTGGCAGCGCCCCCGACGCCAGCCCCTGCAACGTGCGCAACAGGAGCAGGCTGGACAGGTTCGGCGCATAGGGCTGCAGCAGGCCGAGCAGGGCAAACACGCCGATGGCACAAAGGGTGAAGCGGCGCAGGGAAAAGGTTGCCGCCAGCCACGGCGAAAAGGCCATGGCCGAGACCGACGCCGCCGAATACACCGCAATCAGCCAGGCGCCTTCATCGGCGCCAATGAACATGCCGCCACGGATATCGGCCAGCGAGGCCTTGGTGACCATCTCGTTCAGGCCGGCGCACAGCACCGCCAGCAGCACCCCGAGCAGGCCGACCAGAATGCGCGTGCCGAAAGCCGCCGGCGCCGCAGCGGCGGCAGCAGGTGGGGGCAGCACAGGTAAGGGAGTCGCGATCAGCGAACTCATGACAGACATCTCCGGACAGACAAGGAACCGGCAGAAGTCTATGAAGGGTCAATGCTAACGAAAACTGACATATTGGCAGTTTACTAGTGCAGCAAACGCAATCGGCCGGTTCAGCGCTGCTCGCTGCAGCAGGCCTTGAGGATCTGGCGCAGCCAGCGGTGCGCCGGATCGTTGTCAAAGCGTGGGTGCCAGGCCTGCATCACCGTCACCCGCTCCATCGGCAAGGGGATGTGGAACGAGCGTAGCGGCAGGCCGAGCTTGGTCACGCTGCTGAGGATGTTGGCCGGCATCGGCAGCAGCAGGTCAGAGTCCGGCAGGGAGAACATCGCCGAATGAAAGCTCGGGGTGATCAGCGCCACCCGCCGCTGCACCTTGTAATTGGCCAGCTCGACATCGATCGGGCCGTTGGCCCGACCACGGCGCGACACGCTGATCTGCGGGTAGGCGGCAAAGCGTTCGGGGGTGATCTCGGCCTCGAAGATCGGGTGATCGTGGCGCGCCAGGCCGACGTAGATGGTGTTGAACAGGCTCTGCATCTTGATCTCGGGACCCAGGTCGATGGTCGAGCTGACGATCAGGTCGGTACCACCGTCGCGCAGTACCGCATCATCGTCGCCACCGCTTTCGGGGACGAAGCGCAGCACGGTATGCGGCGCCTGCTCGTGCATCATCTGCAGCAGCTGCGCGCCATACAGGGCGATGAACAGGTCATTGGTGCGGATGTTGAAGGCCCGGTCGAGGGTCGCCAGGTCGACTTCTTCACGGCTGCGAAACACCAGCCCGGCCTGCTCGACCAGGGCCCGCACCTGCTCGTGCAGGGCCAGCGCCCGCGGTGTCGGCACCAGGCCGCGGCCGGCGCGAACCAGGATCGGATCGCCGATGGCCTCGCGGATCCGCCCCAGGGTCCGGCTCATTGCCGCCGGGCTGAGGTTCATGCGCCGCGCCGCGCCGACCACGCTGCCTTCATCGAGCAGGGCATCGAGGGCGACCAACAGGTTCATATCCGGGATCTGCATTGCCAGGCATCCATGACGTGTAAACAAGGGGCGATCTTAACAGCTCGACAGCGGCCTTCGGTTTGCGCCGCACGCAACTACACAGTGCAGGCCAGGCCATTTATCCGCAGGCCGGGAATCCCCAACAATAGCCGGCTCGACTGCCGCCCACAGGAGCCGCCCATGCTCAGCCCCGTATTGATTGCCATCGATGGATCGCCCGCTTCCCAGCGCCTGGTCGAACTGGCGCAGCAGTACTGCCTGCCCAACTGCCATCGCCTGCTGGTGGTGCTGGCCATCGACAGCGCCTTTGCCCTGAGTGACGGGCCGGGGGCGATCAGCCTGTACGAGCAGCAGGAGTACCCGGCGGCCACCGATGAGCAGCGCCATGCCACCCAGGCCGTGCGCCAGGCCCTGGAGAACCTGCGCGCGCTGGGGTTCGAGAGTGAAGGCAAGCTGGTGCAAGGCGAGCCGGTGGCGGCAATCGTTGCTGCCGCCCGCGAGCTTGAGTGCGAGCTGATCATCGTCGGCCACCGGCACTTGAACCGCCTGGGGCGCTTGCTGGATCCGTCGATCAGCAACAAGGTGATCGATCAGGTCAGTTGCCCGGTGCTGGTGGATTCGCGCCAGGACTGAGCCGCTTTTAACCCTCTTTCTGACCCGGCTTGACCACCACCGTACAGGTGGTCCCCGCCGCCAGCAAAAAGCCCTCCGGCACTTCATCGATATGAATCCGCACCGGCACGCGCTGGGCCAGCCGTACCCAGTTGAAGGTCGGGTTGACGTCGGCGATCAGCTCGCGGCTTTCCGGGTTGTCGCGGTCATAGATGCCGCGCGAGATGCTCTCGACATGCCCCTTGAGCCTTTCGCCGCTCATCATCTGCAGCTCGGCCTGGTCACCCACCCGAACATGCGGCAGTTTGGTTTCCTCGAAGAAGCCGTAGACCCAGAACGAGTCCTTGTCGACCACCGCCATCTTCGGTTCGCCGGTGCGCGCGTAGTCACCGCGATGGACGTTGAGGTTGGTGACGTAGCCATCGACCGTGGCAAGGATCCTGGTGCGCTTGAGGTCGAGCTCGGCCGCCGCCAGTTGCGCCTGGGCCTGCTGGTAATCGGCCAGCGCCGAGTTGGCGATGTTGCTGGCATCGTCACGGTTCTCCCGCGAGATCACCAGGTTGTCCATGTCGGCGCGGCGATGGGCGTTGACCTTGCGCATTTCCCAGGTGGCCTTGCGCGAGGCGACCAGCGCCTGGGCCTGGCGGACCGCCACTTCGTAGTGCTCGGGGTCGATCTGCAGCAGCACATCGCCCTTCTTCACCAACTGGTTGTCGCGCACCGGCACATCGACCACATAACCCGGCACGTCGGCAGCGACGTTGATGATGTCGGCGCGCACGCGCCCGTCGCGGGTCCAGGGCGTGTTCATGTAATGCACCCAGAGCTGGCGACCGATCACCACGGCAGCGGCCAGCACGAGCAAGGTGGCGATCAGGCTGAAAAACTTTTTCATCAACAGGGGTCTCAACGGTAGAGAGTCAGGGCCATGGAACCGAACAGGCAGATAAACAGGCACAGGCGCAGCAACGCCGGGTGCCAGAAGAAGCGGTAGCCGTCATGGCTGGCGATAAACCGGTCCAAACCCCAGGCAAGCCCGGCGGCGAACAGGAACATCAGGGTCATGGTCGGCATGTAGACGCCATGGAAGGCGATTTCACGAGGCATGGGGCAGTCCTTTGGCCGGGGCCAGTTCGGCCAGCGGCGACTGAGGGTCGAGCAACGAAGTACGGATGAAATGCAGGTAGCTCTGCACCCGGCGCAGGGCCGAGGTGTCGAAGTGGCGGGCGAACGGCTCGTCGGTGGCCTGCACCCGGCTGATGGCGTGATCCACCGCCACCAACGCACGCTCGTGGTTGCTCGCGCTCGGCTGCATGAACAGCCGCGCCAGCGCCCGGCCCATGACCCGGATGGCCTGGCGCCAGGGCTGCGATTCGGCATAGCACGGGTGCACCGGCAAAATCGCCTGCTCCTTGCGCAGCTCGATGATCGCGTGACCGACCTCAAGCACCACGAACATCCAGCGCAGCAACTTGCTCTGCACCCGCGGCTGGCCGACCGCCAGGCCATAGGCCTGGTGCAGCAGGTCGCGGGTGCGGCTTTCGAAGCTCGAACCCAAGCCGCGTAGGCGCCCGGTGATCGCATACAGCACCTGGGCACGCAAATCCTGCTCCAGGCGGCTCCACAACCAGCAGCTGTTGGGCGGCAGGATGATTGCCCCGGCAGCGGCGCAGACCAGCATGCCGATGACCATGGCGATGTAGTCGTTGATGAAGTTGTAGGGGTTGTAGATGGTCAGGTTGTCGGGCACGGAACCGGTGGCAAAAAAGATCAGCAGGCCCAGCCCGTAACCGGCATAGGCCGGTCGCGAAGCGAGGAACGCGCCGAACACGAACACCGGCGCCAGCACCAGGCACAGCAGCGGGAAACCGTCGATCCAGGGGAACACGAAGAAGGTTTCGAAGAAGCCGACAAAGGCGCCGAACAAGGTCCCGCAGGCCAGCTGGAACGACATGCGCTTGGGGTTTGGCGTGGCCGCCGAGAGGCCGACGGTGGCCGCGGCGATCAGCGTCATCATCGCCCCGCTCGGCCAGGCGGTGAGTATCCAGAAGCTGCCCAGCACCAGCAGGATGAACGAGGCGCGCACACCGGCGGCCAGTGAGGCCATCCAGTTGGTCTGCGCCACATAGGGCTCATCCCACTGCTCGCGGGCATGGTTGTGCTCGGTCAGCGAAGCGTGGGTCTGGGCGTAGCTGTGCATGTCGTCGACGAAGCGGTACAGCAGTTCGTAGGCGGTGTGGAAATCCAGCAGGTCGGCATCGCTCGGGCCGCTCTCGACATACGCCGCACGCAGGGTGCGCACGCGCTCCGGCAAGCCTTCCTTGTAGGCGGCCAGCTGCTCGGCCAGGCGCGCCGCATCACCCTCGGTAAGTCCGCGACCGGCATAGCCGTCGAGCAGCTCGGCCAGGGCGGTGAGCCCCGGCTCGATGGCGGTGACGATCTGCAGCGGCCCACGCAAACGCAAGCGCTCCAGCAACTGGTGCAAGGCGTTGAAGCGCGTGGTGATGGCCATGAATTCGCTGTTCATCCGCCCCAGGCGCCCGTTGCGCCGGCGCATGTGCGGGTCTTCGAAGGCGGTGACACTGCGCAGGCTTTCCAGGCCCACGGCCTCGGCGATAAAGCGCACGTTGCTGCTTTCGAAACGGTCGCGCTGGCTGTCGCCGCGCAGGCCCTCGGCAACGAAGCCGGCAAACACGCCGAAGCGTTGGTACAGGGCGTTGCGCATCGAGGCGCTGGCCGACTGCGGCAAAATCGCGGCGCTGACCAGGGTCGAAACCAGAATCCCCAGGGAGATTTCCAGCACCCGCCACACCGCGGCCATGAACGCGCCGTCGGGATGCTGCAGGGCCGGCAAGCCGACCATCGCCGCGGTGTAACCGGCGAGCACGAAGCCATAGGCGCGGAAGGTGCGGTAGCGCATGGCGCCGGCCGAACACAGGCCGACCCAGATCGCCAGGCTCGGCAGGAACAGCTCGGTGTTCTGCGGAAACAAGGCGATCAGCGCGACCATCATCGACGAGCCGGCCAGGGTGCCCAGCAGCCGGTAGAAGCTCTTGGCGAACACATGGCCGCTCTGCGGTTGCATGACGATGAACACGGTGATCATCGCCGTGCGCGGCTGCGGCAACTCCAGGCGCATGGCCAGCCACAGGGTCAGGAAGGCGGCGCTGAGAACCTTGAAGATGTACACCCAGGTCACCCCGTCGGTGCGCACCCATTCAAAGAACCCGCGACGCCACTCCAGGGTGGCCAGCCAGCGAAACGGCAGGGTCAGTGCGCTCATTCGGCATGGCCCGGCTTGTCGAAAATCGCCAGGGTCGCCGGGGTTTTCGGCGCCTGTTGCCGGTCTGCTTCCGGCACATCATGGCCCGCGCCCAGGCCGCCGCCCAGGGCCGTGACCAGTTCGGCGTGGGCACTCAGGCGTGCGGCCTGGACCTGCTGCTGGATCTGCTGCTGGCGGAACAGCATCGTCTGCGCGTTGAGCACATTGAGGTAATCGGTCAGGCCGCGCTGAAAGGCGATCATGGCGATGTCGTAGGTCTTCTGCGCCGAGGCCACCGATTCGGCGGCAAAGTGCTGCTGCTCGTGCATCGACTCACGGCGGATCAACTGATCGGAAATCCCCTTGAGCGCCTCGACCACGGTCTGGTTGTAGCGCGCCACGGCGATGTCATAACCGGCCGAGGCAACCCCCAGTTGCGAACGCAGGCGACCGCCATCGAACACCGGCAGGCTGATCGCCGGGCCGACGTTGTAGTTGAACTTGCGCCCGGTCAGAAACTCCAGCGCCCCGCCACCGGTGGCCATGAAACCGAGGCCACCGACCAGGTCGACGTTGGGGAAGAAACCAGCATGGGCGACATCGATACCGCGGGCCTGGGCCGCGACCTGCCAGCGGCTGGCGACCACGTCCGGGCGTTGGCCGACCAGCTCGGCGGGCAAGGCCGAGGGCAAATTCAGCGCGGTACCCAGCGCCAGCTGTGGACGCTGCAGTTGCGCACCCTCGCCTGGACCTTTACCGGCCAGGGCTGCCAGCTGGTTACGGGCCAGGGCGATTTCTTCATTCATTGCATCGAGCTGACGGTGGGTTTCCGGCAGCGGCGTCTGCGCCTGGCTGACTTCGAAATGGGTGCCGATGCCGCCGGCCAGACGCCGTTCGGCCAGGGCCAGGATCTGCTCCTGCTGCTCAAGCTCGGCCTTGACGATATCGCGCTGGGCAAAGTGCAGCGACAGCTGGATGTAGACCTTGACGATATTGTTCTGCAGCTCGAGCTGGGCCTGGCGGGCCTGGGCCACGCTCATGTGGGCCATGTCCACGGCCTGCTCGCTGGCATTGCGCTCACGGCCCCAGAGGTCGAGGGCGTAGCTGAAGCCGAGCGCGGCATTGTTGTCCCAGGTGTTGGAACCGGACAACGCGCCGGGGCCATAGAACTGGTCTTCCGGCCAGTTGTGGCGCTTGAGCGTCGACTGGCCATTGACCTGCAGTTTTTCCGCCGACTCGACCACCCCGGCCATGGCCTTGGCTTCGCGCACACGGGCGGCGGCCATGGCCATGCTCGGGCTGTCTTGCACGGCCAGGGCGATCCAGCGATCGAGTTGCGGGTCGCCGTAGGCCCGCCACCATTGCTGGTCGGGCCAATGGGCGTCGCGGGCGGCTTCACGGATCGCCGCGTCGGTGGTCAGGGTATTGGCTTGCAGCGTCTTGCTTTGCGGGGCAATGCCCCAGGTTCCGATACAGCCGCTCAAGGTCAAGCTAAAGGCACAGGCACTGAGCGCATTGAGCGCTCTGATGATGCGACGCGGCACAGCTGCAAATTCCCGACGTAGAAGGTGGATGACGCTTGGAGACGCAATTCTAGGGGGCTGCCGCACTGGCGATAAGCGTGCATTACTGCGAATCTTTGTTACGAAAACAGCGATAATCCGGCTTTAGTCTGAAGACCGCCTCGGTTACTTCATGTCACAATTTGTCGTCTACTTTGAGAGCGACCCATGGACACCCTGCAAAACATGCGTGCTTTTAGTTGCGTCGCGCAAGTCGGCAGCTTCACTGCCGCGGCCGTGCAACTGGATACGACCACCGCCAACGTGTCGCGGGCGGTCTCCAATCTTGAAGCCCATCTGCAAACCCGCTTGCTCAACCGCACCACCCGGCGCATTGCCCTGACCGAAGCCGGCAAGCGCTACCTGATGCGCTGCGAACAGATCCTCACCTATGTCGAGGAAGCCGAAGCCGAGGCCAGCGATGCCCACGCCCGCCCCGCCGGGCAGCTGAAGGTGCATTCGATGACCGGGGTAGGCCAGCATTTCGTCATCGACGCCATCGCCCGCTACCGCGAAACCCACCCGGACGTAACCTTCGACCTGACCATGGCCAACCGCGTGCCGGACCTGCTCGACGAAGGCTATGACGTGTCCATCGTGCTGGCCAGCGAGCTGCCGGACTCGGGGTTTGTCTCTCAGCGCCTGGGCATCACCTACAGCATCGTCTGCGCCTCGCCCGAGTACGTGAAGCGCCACGGCATTGCCCACAAGCCCAGCGACCTGCTCAACCACGCCTGCCTGCGCATGGTCAGCCCGGTGATCCCGCTGGAGAAATGGCTGTTCGACGGCCCCGAAGGCCAGGAAGTGGTCAACATCACCCAGGCGCCGTTCCAGGTGAACTCCGCCGACGCGATGAAAACCGCGATCCGCAGTGGCATGGGCGTCGGCGTGTTGCCGATCTACTCGGCCATAGAGGGCCTGCGCGATGGCTCGCTGGTGCGGGTGATGCCCGAGTACCGCCTGCAGGAGCTCAACCTGTACGCGATCTACCCGTCGCGCCAGTACCTGGATGCCAAGATCAAGACCTGGGTCGAGTACCTGCGCAACTCGCTGCCGGAGATTCTCGCCGCCCATGAAGCGGACCTGAAAACCCACGAACTGCGCATTGCCACCTGAAATCTTGCTGCACAGCGGCGGTGGAGAATGATAGCGTGCTACCCATTCTCCACCGCCCGCAGAGATTTCGCCGATGAAAAAGACCGTCCTTGCCTTCAGCCGCATCACCCCGGCGATGGTCGAACGCCTGCAGCAAGACTTCAACGTGATCGTGCCGAACCCCAAGCTCGGCGACATCAGCGCCCAGTTCAACGAAGCCTTGCCCGAGGCGCATGGCCTGATCGGCGTCGGCCGCAAACTCGGCCAGGCACAGCTGGAAAACGCGAGCAACCTGGAAGTGGTCGCCAGCGTCTCGGTGGGTTATGACAACTATGACCTGGCCTACTTCAACCAGCGCGGCATCGCCCTGACCAACACCCCGGATGTGCTCACCGAAAGTACCGCGGACCTGGGCTTTGCCCTGCTCATGGGTGCGGCACGGCGGGTGGCCGAGCTGGATGCCTGGACCAAGGCCGGGCAATGGCAGGCCACCGTGGGCCCGGCGCAGTTTGGCAGCGACGTGCACGGCAAGACCCTGGGCATCGTCGGCCTCGGTAATATCGGCGCGGCCATCGCCCGGCGTGGGCGCTTCGGCTTCAACATGCCGGTCCTCTACAGCGGCAACAGCCGCAAGCCGGCCCTGGAACAGGAACTGGGCGCGCAATACCGCAGCCTCGATGAGCTGCTGGCTGAGGCTGATTTCGTCTGCCTGGTGGTGCCATTGGGGGCGCAGACCAAACACCTGATCAGCACCCGTGAACTGCAACTGATGAAGCCGAGTGCGTTTCTGATCAACGTGTCCCGTGGCCCGGTGGTCGATGAGGCGGCGCTGGTGCAAGCCTTGCAGGCCGGCACCCTTCGCGGCGCCGGGCTGGATGTGTACGAGAAAGAGCCGCTGAGCGAATCGCCGCTGTTCCAGCTGAAGAACGCCCTGACCTTGCCGCACGTAGGTTCAGCCACCGCTGAAACCCGTGAGGCCATGGCCAATCGCGCGATTGATAACCTGCGCAGCGCGTTGCTGGGTGAACGGCCGCGGGATCTGGTCAATCCGCAGGTGTGGAAGTAAGGCGTTACGTATAGCTAATCAACAACCCTTACCGTTACCAGTGGTGAGATCTGCGACGGCAGGCTGAGCACCGCCAGATCGAAAAACAGCACACCGGTACCGCCCAGCGCGCTTTGCAGATAGCGCCTGGGCAGTAGGAAGTCGTGCCCACGGTAGTCTTCCCAGCGTTCGATTACATAGGTTTTCCCGTAGTGTTCCGGCGCCCCTTCCGGTGGAAAGCCAACCCAGCCAAACACCAAGGTTGCCCCTTGAGAGCCCTGCAGGCCTGGCAAGGAATAACCACTAAGCGTCAGTCCCTCGTCCCCGACCTGGGAAAGGCTGATGGTCCAGACCGCGTCTTTGGGAGTGGGCGGCGCGACCACCGGTTTATCGGACTTGCCAATCATCACTTCCATAACCGTTGCTCCGAACACTGCGAATGTGTTCTGCAAGCTACGCCGTTGGAACGCCATTGAAACCTGGCATTTTTACCAGGTACCGCTAATCAGCTGCACCGGCTACATCGTTGTAACGAAACCTGAGCCTGCAGACTCCATCAGTCTGTTTGAGCCTCAGGACAACAACAGCATGGAAACCTTATCGACTCACGGATTGATACGCCTCGGCAAGATCCTGGTCACAGCGTTCATCGGGATCTTCAGTGCCTTGGTGGTATTCGGCAACCTCACCGACTACGCCAGCAACTTTCTCTTCGTCCAGCACACCTTGAGCATGGACACGACCTTCCCGGGCAATGCCCTGCTCTACCGATCGATCACCTGGCCACCCCTGCACCATCTGTCCTACTGGCTGATCATTGCCGCCCAGGCCCTCTGTACGATGTGCTTTGTGATCGGTGCCTGTCAGTTGTTCAAGCACCGATGTGCCGACGCCCGAGGCTTTCACCAGGCCAAACGCTTCGCCATTATGGGGTGCCTGCTGGGGCTGCTGATCTGGTACCTGCTCTTCCAGGTAGTGGGCGGTGAATGGTTTGCCATGTGGCAATCTACCCAGTGGAACGCCCTGGCCACTGCGGGGAGGATCGTCGATTTTCTGTTTGCCACGCTGATTTTCATCAGCCTCAAAATAGATGATTGAGGCCGGTTGCCAACAATGCTCCTGCTTGAGCCGGCCCCTGTGGGCTGGCTGTACCGGCCTCATCGCGGGGCAAGCCCGCTCCCACCGCTACCTCAAGGCCACGACCGGCTCGACCACCTTGGGCCGGGGCTTGCGAAACACCAGGACGTTGCCCAGCATCACCAGCACCAGGCCTGCCAACGCCGGCGCCGTCCATTGATAACCTTCGTAGAACGCCGAGACGTTCAACGCCACCAGCGGGAACAGCACCGTGCAGTAAGCGGCCCGCTCCGGCCCCATGCGTCCGACCAGGGTCAGGTAGGCAGTAAAGCCGATCACCGAGCCCGGGATCACCAGGTACAACAGCGAGCCGATGTAGCGCGTGTTCCACTCCATCGCAAACGGAATGCCATTGACCAGGCAATACAGCCCGAGCATGGTCGCGCCATAGAGCATGCCCCAGGCATTGGTGGTCAGCGGCCGCAGGCCAGCCTTTTGTTGCAGGCTGGAGAGCATGTTGCCGGCTGAGAAGCATAGGGTGCCCAGCAGGGCCAGGCCCAGACCGATGATGGTTTCGCGGCTGGCGGCATGCCCGGACAGTTCCGGCCAGAACAGCAGGCCCAGCCCGGCCAGGCCCAGTGCGCCGCCGGCCAGCACATTGGCAGCAACCCTCTGCCCAAAGAACACCCGCGCATTCAGCGCGTTCCACAAGGTGGCGGTGGAGAACACCACGGCGATCAGGCCACTGGGGATCCACTGGCTGGCGGTGAGAAAGCACATGAAGTTGACGCAGAACAGGCACAGCCCCTGGGCCAGGCAGATCAGGTGGCCGCGGCGGTTCATCGGTTGCAGGCGGCGGCTGAGCAGCAGGATGACAAACAGCACCAGCGCCGCCAGGGCAAAGCGGTAGACGATCGACACCGGAATGGCAACCACCCCCAATTGCAGCTTCAGGGCAATCCAGGTAGTCCCCCAGATCAGCACAGTGAGCAGATATAACGACAGGTTCATGGCGGCACTCCTCGATTCCAGGCCACCAGTGTGCAACTGCACCCTCAGCCGGCACTTGCACATTCTTGCGCTTTTGCGCAGGCAGCAGCTGTCAGCCCCGGCCTGGCGGAGTACGATGGCCCACAGAGGTAAGGACCATGACGCCGTTGGACCAGCTGCAAGTCTTCAAAGCCATGCACGACTCACCCCATGCCCGCCTGGAACACAGCGCGCACCTGGGTGACGGCCTGGCTGCAGCCCTATGGAACAACCGCCACGACGCCCGCGACTACGAAGCCCCCAGCCATCACACCCTGTCGTGTTACATCGCCGACGGCACCGGCACCTTCCGCCGCGACCGTCCCGGCCACACCGGCGCGCCCGACAAGCTGTGCATCATGCCTGCAGGGTCGGCGTCGCACTGGGTGGTCAACGGCTCGATCCGCCTGGCGCACCTGTACATCAGCCAGGAACAGTTCGCCCTCGGCTGCGTCAGCCTGCTGGACCGCGAACCCCGTGAGCTGCAACTGCAGGAAGCGACCTTTCTCGACGACCCTGAGCAGGCCCGACGCTTTCGTCAGCTGATCGCCCTGGACTGGGACGAGCCCGCCGAGCGCCTGCTGACCAGCAGCCTGGCCCACGAGATTCTCGACCACGCCCTGCTCAGCCAGGTCGGCCTGCGCCAGGGCCTGCGCCTGAAGGGCGGGCTGGCCGCGCACCAGCGCCGGCAACTGAGCGAATATGTCGAAGGCCATCTGGATCAACCCCTGAGCCTTGGCGAGCTGGCGGCGCTGTGCAACCTCTCCGAGTACCACTTCGCACGGATGTTTCGCGAAAGCTTCGGCCTGCCGCCGCACCAGTACCTGCTGGCCCGGCGCCTGGCCAAGGCGCGTCAACTGCTGCGCTATAGCCAACTGCCGCTGGGCGAAGTAGCCCTGCTGTGCGGCTTTGCCAGCGCCAGCCATTTCAGCAACCGCTTCCGCCAGGCCCTGGGCGCGACGCCCGGTGCCTACCGAACCGCGCTCAAAAGCTGATACCCCCCGCCTCACAAGCCCTCACC
This sequence comes from Pseudomonas sp. JV241A, assembly GCF_900275665.1. NCBI lineage: Bacteria > Pseudomonadati > Pseudomonadota > Gammaproteobacteria > Pseudomonadales > Pseudomonadaceae > Pseudomonas > Pseudomonas sp. JV241A. The sequence goes on along the minus strand of NZ_OPYO01000007.1, from coordinate 89,721 downwards.
AGGACGCCCGCTCCCCGGCACGCCGGGCCGCCGTCTGCTCATTGAATTTATTCATAATCTCGATCAAAACAATCGAATTAGTGAATACGTCTGCGCACCTTAAGCTTCGCCGCCTTCATCTTCCTAAGCCGAAAACGTGCGCTGAACGGGGTGAAAGAACAGCGGAGCTTCGCTGTTTGGTTATTGGGGAATTAACAAGAATTCAGAGAAATTCGTGCCTAACAAAAACCATTTATTCATCAGGACAATTCCAGCGGCCTGCTTACGCGGCCCCTAAAACCAGGACAGCACCATGAGCGACGTACAGACTCCCAGCCACTTGCGACAGCGGCACTCCCTGCAGCGATCGAGCCTTTATCTTTCATTGCTGGCAGTGCTTTCGCCACTGGCTCAAGCGGACTCAGTCTCAGGGTTTGGCACCGACAACACCTACGGCGCCGGCGCCGTAGACCCCGAAATCACCAGCAACTCGGGAAACTCGGCCTACGGTTTCAATGCCGGTGCCAAGGTTACGGGCAAGCACAACACGACGGTCGGATCGAACGCCGGGGTCAATGTCGAAGGCTCATTCAACAGCGCTGTCGGGCGCAACGCGGGCAGTAACGTGGTTGGTGACAACAACACCTACGCCGGTAACGATTCCGGTAATGGCGTCAAGGGTCGGGGCAATACCGGATTCGGCATCAATGCCGGTCGCACCGTCAACGGAACGGGTAACAGCGGTCTAGGTGCAAACGCCGGGCAGAACATTACCGGCAACTTCAACTCCGGCGCCGGCAACAACGCAAGCAATCGGGTCAACGGCAGCTTCAACAGCGCCAACGGGGCATTTTCCGGCTGGAATGTGACCGGCGACACCAATACCGCGACAGGCGCACACGCCGGAAAACAGGTTAACGGCAGCTCCAACTTCGCCGCAGGTTTCTCCGCCGGCAACAACGTAAGTGGCGACAACAACATTGCCATCGGCAGAACCTCAGGCTCGAAGATCAGCGCCAACGACACGGTGGCCATCGGCACCGACGCCAGCGCCACGGCCTCCGACGCTGTTGCCCTGGGTAACCGCGCAAGCGCGATCAATCACAATGACGTGGCACTGGGTGCCAGCAGCCAGACTGCCGCCGCACAGCCGACAGCCGGCGCGGTGATCGACGGTAACGCCTACATCTATGCAGGCAGCAAGCCTGCCAGCGTGGTCAGTGTCGGCGCCCAAGATGCCGAACGCCAAATCAGCAACGTCGCGGCCGGACGCGTCACCGGCACCAGCACCGATGCGATTAACGGCAGTCAGCTGTTCGCTACCCATCAGGCGGTCAACCTGGTGGGCAGCCGCTTGAACAGTCTCGGCGGTGACATCGCCAATTACTTCGGCGCCGGTGCCGTGTACAACCCGTTCACCGGCAACATGTCTGCACCGAGCTACCTCATCCAGGGCTCCAACTACAACAATGTCGGCGACGCGTTCAAGGCAGTGAACACCACACTGACCAGCCTGGACACCCGGATCACCGATCTGCGCGATAAGAGCCCCGTGCAGTACAGCAACCCGCAAACGCCTACCCAGGCAAACCCCTATGCGCCCGGCTCGGGAGGCGCGGGTGGAAGCTCAAGCGCCGGTTCGGTCAACGGCATTACCCCCACTCAGGACGTCACCCTGGTCGGCAACGCCCCGGGCCAACCCGTGAGCCTGCACAACGTGCAGGATGGCGTGGTGGCGCGCGACAGCAAGGACGCGGTCAATGGCGGCCAACTGCACCAGACCCGACAGCACCTCCACAATCAGGGCAATAGCGTCGCCAACACCCTGGGTGCAGGCTCGCGCTATGACGCAAACACCGGCAAGGTCAGCAACCCGACCTACACCGTGTATGGCAACAACACCAGCAATGTCGGCGAAGCTATCGACAAGCTGCAGACCGGCGCGCCGGTTCAGTACTCGGATGCGCACGGCGTAGCGACACCTGATGTGCCCTCCAATGACGTCACCTTGTCCGGCAGAAACAGTGGCCCTGTCGCTGTGCACAACGTCGCGCCAGGCATCCAGGGCACCGATGCGGTCAACGTGAATCAACTGCACTCGGCAATCAGGGGCGGCACGCAAGGCCAGTTCGACCAGATCCGTTCGGACGTCAACAACCTGCGCAAGGATGCGATGGGCGCGGCTGCCGGTGCCATGGCCATGGCCAGCATGCCCCAGGCCTATCTGCCCGGCCGAAGCATGCTGGCTAGCGGCATGGCCACGACCGGTGGCGAGGCCTCGATGGCCGTGGGCCTGTCGACGCTGTCCGACAACGGCAAGTGGGTGTTCAAGGCCAATGGTTCGGCCGACACCCGCGGGCAGATGGGCGTTGGTGTCGGTGCGGGCTTCCACTGGTAAACGGCAAGGCAGTTGCCCGCTACAGGGCAACTGCCACGGGTCAATCAATCACTCTGATTCCAACGGATTTCGACATGAACAAACGTTCGATTTTGCCTGCTGCCCAATGGGCTGCCTTACTAGCAATCGGCGCCGTGCTGGCGGCTTGCGGTACATCCCGACTAAGCCAGATTACCGAGGACGGGCATCTGCAAGCCCATACCGAGCCGGTCTGGCCCTCCGTCGAGGACAACCACTGGCAGCCGGAAGGCAGCCTCCCTGACCTTGATAACCTTGGCCGCATGATGCCGGGACTGAGCAAACCTCAGGTCTACGAGCTGTTGGGGCGCCCGCATTTCGCCGAGGGGCAAGTGGCCGTACGCGAATGGGACTATGTCCTCAAGCTGCCTAGCGGTAACGGCACTGAATATAGAACCTGCCAATACAAGATCCTGTTCGACCGGAACATGAAGACTCAGGATGTTTTCTGGCTGCCCGCGCAATGCGCCGAGCAACTCAAGCACGGGTAACCGGGTTACCCCCCTGGCCAGCGCCACAGCCGTGAACGAAGTTCGAGGTGTGGCGCAGCGGCTAGAACTCCAGGGTGCTGGACAGGCTGACCTGGCGCGCATCACCCACCGAGACAAAGTTGCGGTTCACCGCCGAGCTGTAATAGGTGCGGTCGAACAGGTTCTTCACGTTCAACTGCAAGCGCACCTTGTGCTCGTCCAGGCGGGTTTCGTAACTGGCGAAAGCATCGGCGACGGTGTAGCCCGGCAGCTCGAAATCATTCTCGGCGTTACCCGCCCGCTCACCGACATAGCGCGCACCGGCGCCCAGGCGCAGGCGGTCGCCACCGAACAGGCTGCCAGCGTCATACACCGCCGACAGCGAGCCGCTGTGGCGCGCCACGTTCTGCAGGCGATTGCCTTCGAGCGTGGGGTCCTGGGTAACTTCAGCGTCGGTAAAGGCATAGTTGCCGATCAGGCTCCAGCGCTCGCTCAACTGGCCGGTCAGGTCCAGTTCGACGCCCCGCGAGCGTACCTCGCCGGCGTTGCTGTAGAGGGTGTCGCCGGTTGCCGAGTCGAAGTTGGCCACCAGCACGTTGCGCTTACGAATGTCGAACAGCGCCAGGGTGCCGGTCAGCGCCCCCGGCATGTCGAGCTTGGCCCCCAGTTCCCAGGATTTACCTTCTTCCGGTTCGATACCCGAGTCCAGCACCAGGCCGCCGGTCAAGGGAGCGATACTGGAGTTGGGCTTGAACGATTCGGTGTAGCTGCCATAGAACGACAGCTGCTCGTCAACCTTGTACACCAGGCCCACCCGCGGCACCCAGGCCTGGCCGTTGTTGTTGGTGTTGGCCTTGAACGGCCGCCCGCGCCCGGCGATTTGGTCGTACATCTGGTAGCGCGCACCGGCGACCAGAATCCAGTGCTCGTCGAGGTGGATCGAATCCTGGAAGAACAGCGAGTCGCTGCGCAGCTTGTCGGTCTGCGCGCTGTCGCTGTCACGCACGCTGGTGCCCTCGACTTCGCGGCCATACACCGGGTTCAGGTAACTGAAGGTACTCAGGCTGCTCTGGCGGATCAGGTCGGCGCGGTAGACTTTGCGGTACTCGTTATCCAGGCCGAACAGCAGGTCATGCTGCATCCCCGCCAATTGCACCTTGCCCTCAAGACTAACGGTGGCGAAACGGTCGCTGCTGAGCGCGCCGTGGGTACCGTCCATGCTCCGGGTCAGGGTGCCGCGGGCAGCGTTGACGGCGGTCACCCGCACCTGGCTGGCGTCGTAGGTTTCGCGGTTGTAGCTGAAACCGAAGTGAGCTTTCCAGTCGTCCGCAAGCTGATGGTCGACTTCCAGGCGGTAGAGGTCCGAGCGCCCCTCCATGTTATTGAACGGCTCGTCCAGGCGCCGCGTGCTGGGGATATCCAGCGGGTGGTTGGTGCGCGGATCGATGGCCGTGCCACGGTCGAACGGATAGAGAAACTCGCGGTGCTCGTAGGCCAGCAGCACCTGGGTGTCTTCGCCGAACCAGGCCAGCGACGGCGCCACCAGCGATTCGCGGTGGGTACCGAAGTTGCGCCAGTAGTCTTCGTCTTCATGGTCGAGTACCAGGCGGTAGGCGAAGTTGCTCTCGCCCAGCGCGCCGGTGCTGTCCAGGCCGCCGCCGCTGCCGTTCTTGCCGCTGCCATAGGTGGAGCCACGCAGGTTCAGGGCGTTGTAGCGCTGCAGCTGTGGCCGCTTGCTGACCACATTGATCACCCCGCCCGGGTCCTGGATGCCATACAGCAACGAGGCCGGGCCCTTGAGTACTTCGACCCGTTCGGTGGTGGCGTTAAGGCTGCGCCCCTGCACGATCGGCATGCCGTCGCGCATGATCGAACCGTCGCGGTTGTCGCCGAAGCCGCGTTTCATCACCGTGTCCTGGGTGCCGCCGAAGTTGTTGCCCTGGGTCACGCCGCTGACATTGGCCAGGGCGTCGTCGAGGTTGCGCGGGGCCTGGTCCTTGAGCACCTGGGCCGGCACCACGTTGATGGCCTGGGGCGTCTCCATGATCGATGCCTGGCTGCGCATCACCGAGCTGTTTGGCGGCGGCTGGTAGCTGTAGTCGGCATCGGCTTGCGAGTTCACCGTGGTCGCGTCGAGCTTGAGCGCAGCGCTGGTATCCTGCGGTTCGAGGGTCAGGGTGCGAGCGTCGACGCGGCGAAAGACCAAACCGGAACTGCCCAGCAGTTGCTGCAAAGCCTGCTCGGCAGTCAGGCTGCCATTCAGGGCCGGGGCGTTGAGCATCGGCAGGTCGGTGGTGTAGATCACGCTTTGCCCGGTCAGCCGGCTGAAGTCGTTGAGCGCCTGCACCAGTGGCTTGCTCGCCTGGGCAAACACGTAGACCTGCTGCGCGGCAACGGCCCCCAGGGGTAACGCGCTACCCGCAGCCAGAGCCGAAACACTGAGCCAGATTGAAAAGCTACGCGCTGCCAAGGGTGTGAACTTCATGACCGGTGACCTGTGAAGGAGTGACGTTTATGCGAATGAATCGCACTTTCACTCACTACACGGTTGTCGCGCGAACTTACCTCATCACTTTTCTGAAAATATTTTTCAGCGGATCAGGGTGACCCGTTCCAGCAGGGTACTGCGCTTGAAGCCCAGCACCGCGCCGAGCGAATCCAGCGCCGCCAGCGGCTGGCTGGCCGGGAAGCTGCCGCTGACCTTGCGTTTGCCCAGTTCGCTGTCGAGCAGCATGATGCGCCCTGGGTAGTAGCGAGCCAGGTCGTCGATCACCGTGCTCAGCGGCACCTGATAATAATTGAGCCAGCCTTGGCGCCAGGCCAGGCGCGACTCGCTGTCCACCGCTTCGACCGCGCTGGCGGTGCCGTCGCGATAGCCCACCTGCTGGCCGCCGCTCAGTTGTTGCTGCACGCGCCCCGGCGCGGCCGTCACCGCCACCCGGCCATCGAGCACGGTGACCCGCGCGCCGCCATTGTGCTTGCGCACCTCGAAGCGCGTGCCGAGCACACGGGTTTGGCCTTTTGCCGCCTCGACCACGAACGGCGCGCCGGTGTGGGTGACATGAAAGAACGCCGCGCCGCGGCGGATCGTCACTTGGCGCTCACCGTCGCGAAAATCCACTGACACCGCACTGCCGGCATCCAACGTCATGTGCGAGTTGTCCGCCAGCACCACCTCTTCGACCTGCCCCGCCGCCGTGACGTAATCCGCCTGCAGATCATCCAGCCAGTACCCTGGATGCCAGCCCGCAGCAGTCCCCAGCGCCAGCACCAGGCAAGCGGCTGCAGCGAAGGTGGCAATGCGGCGCCAGGTGCGTCCCGGCGCAGGTTGCTGCATGGCGCGCAAATAACCTTGCAGGGCCTGGTCATCCTCGCTCGCCAAAAGGCTCGCCGGCCCCTCACTCAGGCGCCACACCGCCTGGGCCTGGGCATAGGCGCGGCCATGGGCCGGGTTGGCCAGCAACCAGCGCTTGAACTCGGCGCGCTCGGCCAGTTGCGGTTGCTCGTTGATCCGGCTCAGCCAGTTCAGGGCGGCTTGTTCGTGCTCGGCGGTGATTTCACTCATGGTGCTTTCCCTGGCATGCGCGTACTGGCTGGCGGCAGCGCAACACTCGCCTTGCACGCCTCCAGGGCACGCATCATATGTTTTTCCACCGCGCTCTGAGACAGGTCCATGGCCTTGGCGATCTCGGCGTACTTGCGCCCATGGATACGGTTGAGCAGAAAGATCTGCCGGGTACGCTCGGGTAGTTGGCGCAATGCCGCTTCGATGCGCTGCAGGTCGCTGTTCGCCTCCAGTGCCAATTGCGGTTCGCTGACATGATCGTCGGCCACTTCCCGCTGCAAGCTGTCGTTGACCCGCTCGCGGGCACCTTCGCTGCGCAGGTGATCGATGGCGATGTTGCCGGCGCAACGCAGCAAGTAGGTATCGAGCGCCTCGACCTTGACCTGCGGGCGCCGCCAGAAGCGCAGGAACAGCTCCTGGACCAGGTCCGAGGCCGTGGCCCGGCAGCCGATGCGCCGGTTGACCAGGGCTTCCATCTGCGCCCGCTGGGCGAGGAACACCTGCACAAAACGCGCGCGCCCGCTCGCCGCGTCGGTGTCGTTGGCACCGTCGGTGGGCAGATCGAGCGGCTCGTTGACCAACTTACAGCGAAGCCACGGCCGTCAACGGCGCCAGCACCACGCTGGCCGCCGCCAGGCACAGCAGCAGCCGCGGCTGGTAGGGCAAGAGGAACACCCAGAGGGTAACGCCGGCCATCAGCACCGCGAACAGCTCGACCAGGCCCATGGCCCAGCCGCTGTGACGCACGGCCAGCAGCAACGCCAGGGCCAGCAGCACCCAGCCCGCCACCCGCAACGCCTTGAGCCGGGTACTGCTGGGCTTGTGCCCAAGCAGGTCCTTGTAGTGCTTCTCCATCGCCAGGCACAGGGCGGCGAAGCCGGCAAAACCAAACAGGGCAATGGCCAGCATCAGTTCACCTCGCTTTCGATCAGCTTGCCGGGCGCGGCCTTTGGCGCACGCTTGGCCGCCACTACCGGCGCCCGCCACATCTTGCTGGCAGCCCATGCCAGGAACAGGCCGCTGGCCAAGGCGGTCAGGTCGAAACCGGCCATGGCCCAGTCGCCGACGGCGAGCGAGTGGTTCAGGCCCTGGCCGGTGGTCAGGCCGTTGAGTAGTGGCAAGCCCGCCCACATCAGCGCACCGAATCCCAGTTGCTCGGCCCAGGCACGGCGGCCGCGGCGCAGCATGGCGTGTACCAGCGACAAGGCCCAGAGCAGGAAGAAGCAGTTGGTCTCCCAGTCGGCTCGGCCTTCAAGGCCGATCGGCAACAAGCGGTTGGCCCAGAAGAACGCCGCCACGCCCAGCAGCAGGCCGCTCATGCTGGCAATGTTGAGCACCTCGACGAGGCGCAGCTCGAAGGGCTGGGTGCCGCTCTTGGCATGCTTGAGCTGGCGCTTGCCCAGCCACATGACCAGGCCAGTGCCGATCACCGCCGTGCCGGCCAGGCCGAAGAAGAAGTACAGCCAGCGCAGCCAGGGGCCGGCGAAAATGCCCATGTGCAGGCCGTACATGCCGCCGGAAATCAGCACCGGCGTGGCCTCGATCTGGCTGCCGCCCTCAAGCGTGCCATTGACCCCGTCGAACAGCCAGCCACCGCCGCGCTGGTGAGCGATGCGGTCACCGGCATGGCGGGCGAACCGGACCCGGGCGTTCTGGTCACCGGGGTTCTGTACCTCGACCCAGGCCAGGTTGGCCCCGGGCGCCTGCTCCTGGACCTTGGCGTACAACTGCGGCAACGGCAGCAACGGCGCCGCAGTACCGGCAGCCTGTACCTGGCTCTGGCCGCCGAACAGGTCGTTGAAAAAGCCACGGGTGTTGTCGCCATAGCTGGCGATGATGCTGGCCGGCATGACCATGGCCATGAAGATCACCAGGCTGCTGTAGCTGATCATCAGGTGGAACGGCAGCACCAGCACGCCAATGGCGTTATGCCCGTCGAGCCAGGAACGCTGGCCCTTGCCCGGACGGAAAGTGAAGAACTCCTTGAAGATCTTCTTGTGGGTGATGATCCCGGTCACCAGGCCCAGGAGCATGATGAACGCGGCAAAGGTCGACAGCCAGCGGCCCCAGGGGTGAGGCATCTCCAGCTGGAAGTGGAAGCGGTAGAAAAAATTGCCGCCACGGGTCTCGCGCGCCTGCAATTCGGCGCCGGTGGCAGGGTCGAGGGTCTTGGAGGTGAAGTCGCGGCGCCCGCCACCGGCCTTCGGCCAGCTCACGCTCAGCGCCGGTTCGCGGGCATTGGGCAACTCGATGAACCAGCTGCCTGCGGTCGGCGCATGCTCTTGCAGGTAGCGTTGGGCGAGGTCCAGGCTGGCCGCCGGGTCCAGCGCCCGGTTGGGCACTTCCGGCTGGGTCCAGTGGCTGATTTCTTCCTTGAAATAGGACATGGTCCCGGTCAGGAAAATCGCAAACAGCAACCAGCCGAAAATCAGCCCGGTCCAGGTATGCAGCCAGGCCATGGCCTGGCGAAAGCCCTCTTTCATGGGTTTTTCATCCAGTAGGCCAGGCCGCTGATCATCGCCAGCAACAGGCTCGGCACCAGTACCCCCAGCCAGGCCTGCCAGGCGCTACGACAGGCGAAGCACCAGAGAAAGGCCACCAGGTAGAACAGGAACGACAGCATCATGCCGCTGATCACCGCCTCGGCGCGCGGCACCGGCAACAGCAGGGTGATGCAGACGCTGGCCATGGCCGCCAGCAGGTAGCCACCGAACACGGCAGCCAGGCTGCGGGAGGTCACGGCCAGGCGATAGCTGATGGGTAGCCCGGCGGCTTTGCTTTTCATGGCATCCGTCCATTACGAGAAGCGCACAATAATAATGATTTATATTCTCATAAGCAAAGCCGCGGGCCAGACGGATCAGAACGACAGGTCGACGCCCATGGTGTAGCGGCGGCCGTCCAGTACGGTCTGGTAGCTGTCGTAGTCCACTTCCTTGTTGAAGACGTTGTACACACCCGCCAGCAGCTTGACGTTCTTGGTCACCCGGTAGGTGCCGCCGAAGTCGACGAAGGTGTACGACGGCGTGCCGTCGGACATGGTGCTCCGGCCCAGGTAGTCCGAGGTTTTGCCGCGGTAGTTCAGGCGCGCCCAGGTACCCAGCTGATCGGTGGCCTGCCAGTCGAGGGTGGCGTTGAACATGTGCCGCGGCATCTGGTTCAGGGCCTTGCCTTTCTGCGGGCCGCTCTTCTGCTCGGAGGCGGTGAAGGTGTAGTTGGTGGCCAGCGAGACGGTCTGGGTGATGTCCCAGTCCAGGGTCGCTTCAATGCCACGCATCTGCGCTTCATCGACGTTGACCCGGTCACTGATGAACTTGTACGAGGTACCGCCGATCTGGCACTGGCCCGAGGCATTGCCGGTGCTGTCGGTGCAGCGGCGGGTCTCGGTGATCTTGTCCTTGAAGTCGGTGTTGAACAGGGTCAGGCCGGTGGAGAAACCTTCGAGGTTGTCCCAGATGAAGCCGATTTCCTGGCTCAGGCTCTTCTCCGGCTTGAGGCTGGAGTTGCCGACGATGATTGCCGGGTCGCCACCGCCACCGGTGATCTGGCCCCAGTCATCCACGGCGGCGCGGATGTCCGGCGAGCGATAACCACTGGATACGCCACCCTTGATGGTCCACTGCTCGGTCGGGTGATAGACCCCGTACAGGCGTGGCGACCAGTGGGTGCCGTAGTTCTCGTCGCGGTCCATGCGCAGGCCGCCGGTCAGGGCGAAGGCTTCGGTCAGGCGCCATTCGTCTTCGGCAAACAGTGCCCACGACCAGCGGGTCAGCTGGTTGACGCTGGCCGCCGAAGCCAGTTGGTTGCCCTCGTCGCTGAGGTCTTCGTATTTGTACTGGCCACCGAAAGTGGTGATGTGCGAATCGCTGAAGAACGACACCTGCGAATTGAGCACGGTGTTTTCCAGTTCCATGCGCCGGCCGGGGTTCTCGATCTTCTCGCGCTGCAGGTAGCTTTCGCTGGTGAGGCTGTCCCAGCGCCCGGAATGGGTGATGGAGAAATTGGTGCGGTCGTAGTCGTTGCGACTGTCGGATCGGCTCGCCGAACGGCCTTTGTGCGAGTTGCGCTCCTGCTCGGACTTGCCCGCTTCCAGGGTGATGTCGTTGTGTTCATCCGGGGTGAACGACAGCTTGGCCGTGGCGCTGTCGGTGCTCTGCTCGTTGAAGCCGTTGACGATATGGTCTTCGTCGCGGCGCGAACGCTGGCCGTACAGCTGCAGGCCGACCAGGTTGTCGACCAGCGGCCCGGAGATGAAGGCATTGGTGCTGTTGTAGTTGCCCGAGTCGGAGCGGTCCTGGAAGGTCGCTTCGGTGCGGATGCCGCCGTACCACTGCGGGGTAACCTTGCGGGTGATGATGTTGATCACCCCGCCCATGGCGTCGGAGCCGTACAGCGACGACATCGGCCCGCGCACCACTTCGATACGTTCGATAGCTTCCAGCGGTGGCATCCAGCCCTGCTCGATACCGGCGCCGTCACTGTTCGGGCGAGTGGCACGCGAGTCCTGGCGTTTGCCGTCGACCAGCATCAGGGTGTACTTGGAGGCCATGCCGCGAATGCTGATGTCGCTGGAGCTGGCGCCACCGGTGACCACCACGCCCGGCACATCGCGCAGGGCATCGGTGACGTCACGGTAGGATTTGTTCTCGATCTGCTCGCGGGTAATGACCGAAATCGACGCCGGCGCATCCTTGATCTGCTGGGAGAAACCCGACGCGGTCACCACCATGTTGTCCAGCTCCAGCGGTTGGGTCTGGGCAGTGGCGTTCGCGGTGTACAGCGAGCAGAGGGTGAGCGCGAGGCAGGATTTGCTGAAAGTCGGGGACACGAGGACCTCTCCCTGAGAAATGTAAAGGTTGCGTAAATTCATCAAGGGAGCGAATGCTAGTTATTCTCAAATGAGAGTAAAGCGTATTTACGTTTTTTACATTTTCCCGATCCTCTGCTATGCCCGTCAGTCAGCCGCCGATTGCCGAGTAGTGGCACTTTTCACTACAATGCGAACAATTCTTATTCTGTTGCGCATCCCGGCGCCGGAGTGTTCACGGTGCCCAGCGCTCCCTCTTCCTCGCTCGAAGGCCTCTACCTCGACCATCACAACTGGCTGACCGGCTGGTTGCGCCGGCGTCTCGGCTGCCCCGACAGCGCCGCGGACCTGGCCCAGGACACCTTCATGCGCCTGCTCCAGGCCCGCCAAACGCCGCTGCTCAACGAGCCGCGGGCGTTCCTCACCACCGTGGCCAAACGTGTGCTGTGCAACCACTACCGCCGCCCGGACCTGGAACGCGCCTACCTCCAGGCACTGGCGCAGCTGCCGGAAGAACTGGCGCCATCGGAAGAACACCGGGCAATTATTTTCGAGACCCTGCTTGAGCTCGACCGCCTGCTCGACGGCCTGCCCTTGCCGGTCAAGCGCGCCTTCCTGATGGCTCAGGTCGATGGCCTGAGCTACAGCGCGATCGGTGTGCAACTGGGCATCTCCCTGGCCACGGTCAAGCGCTACCTGAACAAGGCGGCCATGCGCTGTTACTTTGCCCTGTGAACGGCCATCAGGAATTTTCCCCGCAGGTGGCCGAACAGGCCGTGCACTGGCTGATCGAGATGCAGGGCGGTGCTTTCGATGCGCGTCAGCAGCAGGCCATGCAGCAGTGGTTGCAGGCCGACGACAATCACCAGCGCGCCTGGGAACACATTCAGCGGGTCAACCAGCGCTTGCGTGGTTTGTCGTCGCCGCTGGCCCACGCCGCCTTGCAGGCGCCGCGTTCGACCAGCCGCCGACGGGCGCTGAAAACCCTGCTGATCCTCGGCGTCGGCAGCGCCAGTGGCCTGGCTTTGCAGCAGCACAACCCACTGCCGACGCTACTCGCCGATTACCGCAGCCCGGTCGGCGAGCGGCGCCGCCTGGCCCTGGACGACGGCAGCCAGCTGCAGCTCAACACCCGCAGCGCCGCCGATGTCCGTTTTGATTCCCGCCAGCGCCTGGTGCGCCTGCTTGAAGGTGAACTGCAACTGACTGTGGCCCGTGATACGCGACCACTGCAATTGCTCGGCGAACATGGCCTGCTGAACCTGAGCAGCGGTCGCTACAACCTGCGTCAGTTCGCCCAGTACAGCCAGTTGACGGTGTTTGAAGGCAGCGCCAGCCTGGCTGGCAATCTCTTGCCCAGCGGCCAGCAAGCGCGTTTCAACGGCCCGCAATGGCAGGCCAGCCAGGCGCTGGACAGCAACGTCGGGGCCTGGGTCGACGGCATGCTGGTGGCCGCGCACATGCCCCTGGGCGCGTTTCTCGACGAGCTGGGCCGCTACCGTCGCGGGCAGCTCAACTGCGCGCCAGAAGTGGCCAATTTGCTGATTTCCGGCAGTTATCCACTGGCTGACAGCGAGCGCATTCTGGACATGCTCGAGGTGGCGCTGCCGGTGCGCGTCAGGCGCTTTACCCGCTACTGGGTGACAGTCGAAGCGCAGGCCTGAAACTTTTTTCAACTGACCTGAGCCGTTTTCAATTCTCGCGTGACAGAGAAGGCAGAACCCTTTGCTTTGACCTTCTCAAGGACCTCCTGCATGCCCCTTCGACCGAGTCCACTTGCCCAGGCCCTGCGCGCCCTGCTGCTGGGCGCCAGCCTGAGCGTTGCCGCTGTTGGCGCACACGCCGCCCAAGCCCCTGCGCGCACTTACCAGATCGCGCCGACCAGCCTGGAAAACGCCCTGAACCAGTTCGGCCGCGAAAGCGGTGTGCTGATCTCGTTCGGCTCGCAGGTCACCCGCGGTGTGCAGAGCCCCGGCCTGCAAGGCCAGTACAGCCCGCAGCAGGGTCTGGATGCACTGCTGCAAGGCAGCGGCCTGCAAGCCCGCGCCGAAGGTGACAACGCCTTCAGCCTGCAACCGCTTGCCGCTGTCAGTGCGCCGGTCGAGCTCGGTGCCTCCACCGTGATCGGTGACTGGCTGGGTGCGGCGCAGCAGGACAACGTCTTCGAACATGCCGGTGCCCGCGACGTGATCCGCCGCGAAGAATTCGAACGCAGCGGCGCCACTACTGCGCGCGAAGTGCTCAACCGCATCCCCGGCGTCAACGCCCCGGAGAACAACGGCACCGGCAGCCACGACATGGCGCTGAACTTCGGCATTCGCGGGCTCAACCCGCGCCTGGCTTCGCGCTCGACGGTGCTGATGGACGGCATCCCGGTGCCTTTCGCCCCCTACGGCCAGCCGCAGCTGTCGTTCGCCCCGATCAGCATGGGCAACATGGACGCGGTGGACGTGGTGCGCGGCGGCGGAGCGGTACGCTATGGCCCGCAGAACGTCGGCGGCATCGTCAACTTCGTGACCCGGGCGATCCCCGACGAGCCGACGGTCAAGGCCGGTTTCCAGACCCAGACCAGCCCGTCATCCAGCCATGACGGTTTCAAGACCAGCGCCAACCTGCTCGCCGGTGGCACCAACGCCAACGGCCTGGGCGGCGCCCTGCTCTACTCCGGCAGCCGTGGCGGCGACTGGCGCGAGCACAGCGACACGCAGATCGACGACCTGATCCTCAAGGGCAAATACCAGCTCGACGAGGCCAACAGCCTGCACGCCATGGCCCAGTACTACGAAGGCGAAGCACAGATGCCCGGCGGCCTGAACGTTGCCGACTACGATGCCGACCCGTACCAGTCGACCCGCCTGCAAGACAAATTCTGGGGGCGGCGGACGATGTTCAACTTCGGCTACGACTACAAGGAAGACGCCCGCCAGTTCAGCGTCAACAGCTTCTTCACCAAGACCCTGCGCAGCGGCTACCTGGACCAGGGCAGCTTCGTCTCGCTGTCGCCACGCGAGTACTGGGTACGCGGCATCGAAACGCGCTTCTCCCAGGGCTTTGCCCTCGGTGAGAGCTGGCACGAAGTCGGCGTCGGCTACCGCTACATCAACGAAGCCGGCCATGAACTGCGCTACCGCGAACCGATCGCCGCCAACCAGCTGCCGACCACCGCCAGCCGCAACGACCGCGACACCCGTGGCAGCACCGAAGCCCACGCGATTTTCCTCGATGACCGCATCGACATCGGCCAGTGGACCATCACCCCGGGTATCCGCTACGAAATGATCGACTCCGAGCAGTCCAACAAGCTCAACGGCCAGCGCTACCAGGGCGACTACAACACCGCCCTGCCGGCGCTCAACGTCATGTACCACCTGACTGACAGCTGGAACCTGTACGCCAACACCGAAGGCTCGTTCGGCAGCGTGCAGTACAGCCAGATGCCCAACCGGGTCAGCAGCGGTGAAGTAAAACCGGAAAAAGCCCGCACCTGGGAACTGGGTACCCGCTACGACAACGGCAACCTGCAGGCCGAAATCGGCGCGTTTCTGATCAACTTCGACAACCAGTACGAAAGCAACCAGACCAACGATTCGGTGATCGCCCGCGGCGAAACCCGCCACCAGGGCATCGAGACCAGCGTCAAGTACGCCCTCGAAGGCCTCAACCCGGCGCTGGCAGGTTTTGACGTGTACGCCACCTATGCCTTTGTTGACGCTAAAATCCGCGAAGACGGGTCTAACAAGGGTAATCGTGTGCCCTTCTCGTCACGCCACAAAGGCACCCTGGGCGTCGGCTACAGCGAAGGCCAATGGAAGCTCAACCTCGACAGCACCTACCAGAGCGACCAGTTCGCCGACAACGCCAACACCTCGGCCGAAAGCGCCGACGGCAGCACCGGACGCATCCCCGGCTACATGCTGTTCAGCAGCCGCGCGGCCTACGATTTCGGCCCGCAACTGGCGAACCTCAACGTCGCCGTGGGGGTGAAGAACATCTTCAATCACCAGTACTACACCCGCTCGTTCGACGACAACAACAAGGGCAAGTACGTGGGTGAACCCCGTACGGTATACCTGCAGACCTCCGTCGCGTTCTGATCCAGCGCATGCAAAAGCCCGGCCTGTGCCGGGCTTTTTGCTACAAGATATTTTTATTTCAAAAGGGCTTGAATTGTTCGGCCAAGTGCCTGACCTTGTAGTCAAGAGGCGATGGTTCTCACAGGCCGCAAAGGCCCCATCGATTCTCTTGCGAGCTAGCTGAATAAGGGATTGAACTATGCAAATCCAAGTCAATAGCGACAACCATATTCAAGGCAACATCCGGCTGGAAGAGTGGGTCCGCAGCACGGTAGAAAGCACGCTCGAACGATTTGACGAAGACCTCACCCGCATCGAGGTCCACCTGCGCGACGAGAACGGCGACAAGCCTGGTCCGCACGACAAACGCTGCCAGATGGAGGCACGCCCAAAAGGCCATCAACCGATTTCCGTAAGCCATAAATCCGCATCCCTCGACCAGGCTGTCGAAGGCGCCGCAATCAAACTGAACCACGCCTTGGAGCACTTCTACGGCAAACTGCGCAGCAAACGCGCGGTGGCCCAGCAAAGCATCGACGGCGCCCAGAATGACGGGCTGTTGCAGGAAGAGTTTCTGGAGAACGAGCAAGCTCGCATCAACTGAACAAGCAGCAACGCAGACGGTAAAAAGGCGAGCCCAGGGGGCTCGCTTTTTTTTCCGAAGTAGGAGCGGGCTTGCCCCGCGATGAGGCCAGTACAGTCAGCTGATCAGGCGTTGCCTGGACTGCGACCGCTACGCGCTCGATCGCGGGGCAAGGCCCGCTCCCACAGGGTCCAGTGCCTGTTACTTCGCTTCCTCGATCTCCTTGCCACTAGCATCGATAGCCTTGGTCGACGGGTAGCGGTACGAGGCGTAGCGCACCACCAGGATCGAGAACGCCAGCAGCAGGATGCCGCCGCACACGTACAGCAAACCGGCGTCCGGCGCCTTGTGGTGCGACACGTCGCCAATCAGCAGGCGGGTCAGAGCGGTGATCGCCACATACAGCAGGAAGCGGATCGGCATGTGGTTGGTCTTGAAGTAGATCCCCACCATGGCGCCGAGTTCGAGGTAGATGAACAGCAGCAGGATGTCGTCGACGCTGACGCCCTTGCCGAGCATCTCGATAAAGGTGACCACGGCCGCGTAGGCGGTGATGCCACCGATGCCGAACAGGGCCAGGTAGTGGAACGCTTCGACGCACAGGTTGCCCAGCGAATCGGCCGAGCCATGCAGGCTCTTGCGCAGTTTGTCAGCCCAAATGATGCTCACGATACGGTTTCCTTGATACGGCTGGAAGGATGATGCGGCAAGCGCATGACGCTTTGTCTGCATGCAGTAAAAAGGCCAGGCCCCCTGCTTGAGAAGGCGACCGATTGCCGCAAGGCACAGCCATCGCTGGCTGTGCCCCTATCCTTTCAGTTCGCGGTTACCGAAACGTGTTTACTCCAGCGCAGACGCCGGGCCGAAGAACTCGTAGCGGCTTTGCTGCTCTGGCACGCCCAGCCCCTTGAGGTGGCGCTTGATGCTGGCCATAAAGGCTTTCGGGCCAAGGAAGTAGGCGTCCACATCACGCTCTTGCGGCAACCACTGGCCGAGTTGATCGGCGCTGAGCAGACCCACTGCATCCGCCGGCTGGCTAACGCCATCGTCTTCGGCATAGCAGTAGAAGCGCTTGACCTGCGGGTGGCGCGCCGCCAGTTCATCGACCCAACCACGGAAGGCATGCACCGCGCCGTTGCGCGCGCAGTGGATGAAGTGCACCAAACGACCGCTTTCCAGCGCTGCTTCGAGCATCGGCAGGGTCGGGGTGATGCCGACGCCGCCACTGATCAGCACCAGAGGCTTGGCGCTGGCACTCAGGGTGAACTCGCCCGATGGCGGGAACAGGTTGATAGTGTCGCCTACCGCCAACTGCTCGTGCAGGTAGTTGGAAACCTTGCCGCCCGCTTCGCGCTTGACGCTGATGCGGTACTGGCCGGCATTGCTCAGGGCCGACAGCGAGTAGTTGCGGCGCTGTTCCTGGCCGTCGATGAACAGTTGCAGGCCGATGTACTGGCCGGGCTCGGCCTGCAGGATCGCACCACCATCAACCGGGGCGAAGTAGAAGGAGACGATCTCGCTGCTCTCCTCGACCCGCTCGACCAGCTTGAACGCTCGCGCACCGCGCCAGCCGCCAGGGGCCGCGGCTTTTTGCGCGTAAACATCGCCTTCAGCGCCGATGAGGATATCGGCCAGTTGCTGATAGGCCGCGCCCCAGGCTGCGATCACTTCGGGGGTGGCAATCTCTTTGCCGAGTACTTCTTCGATGGCGCGCAGCAGGCAGCTACCGACGATCGGGTAATGTTCCGGAAGGATCTGCAAGGCCACATGCTTGTTGATGATCTGGCCGACCAGGCCGCCCAGCTGTTCGAGCTGGTCGATGTGCCGGGCGTACATCAGCACGCCGTTGGCCAGGGCCCGTGGCTGGTCGCCGCTGGCCTGGTGCGCCTGGTTGAACAGCGGACGCACTTCGGGGTACTCGCTGAGCATCAGTTTGTAGAAATGGGTGGTCAGCGCTTCACCGCCGCTTTCCAGCAGAGGTACGGTGGCTTTGACGATTGCACGATCCTGGGCATTGAGCATGGATGACTCCTGAGCCTGTGGCTTCTTGATGGATGCCTTGGTTATTACAGCTTTCGTGCCAACTTTTTAATCCTTATAAATCAATGACTTAAAAATTAAAGAGTCATAAGGACAACACTTGCGATATAGTCATTTTGACCCACAGGAGTCTTTATGACCGCAAAATCCCTGCTCACCGCCTTGCTGCCGCTGGTCAGCGACCTGTCCCGCGAACTGCCCGAGCGCGAACGCTACCGGCGCCTGCTCGAAGCCATGCGCAGCCTGCTGCCGTGCGATGCCGCCGCGCTGCTGCGCCTGGACGGCGAATGGCTGGTGCCGCTGGCGGTGGACGGCTTGAGCACCGACACCCTCGGGCGGCGCTTCAAGGTCGATGAGCATCCACGCTTTGCAGCGATTCTCAGCCGCAACGAGCCGACCCGCTTTGCCAGCGACAGCGAGCTGCCCGACCCCTACGACGGCCTGGTCGAAGGTCTGCACCAGCACCTGGAGGTGCACGACTGCATGGGCTGCCCGTTGTTCGTCGATGAACAGCCCTGGGGCCTGATCACCCTCGATGCGCTGGACCCGGAGCAGTTCCAGCAGGTCGAGCTGGATGCCCTGCAAGCCTTTGCCAGCCTGGCGGCAGCCACGGTCAACGTCGCCGAGCGCATCGAGCACCTGGCCTTGCGCGCCGAAGATGAACACGCGCGTGCCGAGGTCTATCGCCAGGCCAGCGGTCAGCAACACAAGGAACTGATCGGCCAGAGCAAGACGCACAAACGCCTGCTGGAGGAAATCCGCCTGGTCGGCAGCAGCGACCTGACGGTGTTGATTACCGGCGAAACCGGGGTTGGCAAGGAGTTGGTAGCCCAGGCCATCCACCAGGCCTCGAGCCGCGCCAACCAGCCGATGATCAGCCTCAACTGCGCCGCACTGCCCGACACCCTGGTCGAGAGCGAGCTGTTCGGCCATGTGCGCGGCGCCTTTACCGGTGCAGTGGGCGAGCGCCGCGGCAAGTTCGAGCTGGCCAATGGCGGCACGTTGTTTCTCGATGAAGTCGGCGAGTTGTCGCTGACCGTACAGGCCAAGCTGTTGCGCGTGCTGCAGAGTGGCCAGCTGCAGCGCCTGGGCTCGGACCAGGAGCACCGCGTCGATGTGCGCCTGATCGCCGCCACCAATCGCGACCTGGCCGAAGAAGTGCGCGCCGGGCGCTACCGCGCCGACTTCTACCATCGCCTGAGCGTGTACCCGCTGCTGGTGCCGCCGCTGCGTGAGCGCGGGCGCGATGTGCTGCTGCTTAGCGGCTACTTTCTCGAGCAGAACCGTTCGCGCATGGGCCTGGGCAGCCTGCGCCTGAGCCCCGAAGCCCAGGCCGAGCTGATTGCCTACAGCTGGCCGGGTAACGTACGCGAGCTCGAACACCTGATTGGCCGCTCAGCGCTCAAGGCCCTGGGGCAGCATGCGCAGCGGCCGAAAATCCTCACCCTGGATGCCGCCGATCTGGACCTGCGCCCGGTCGAGTCGCTCCCCACACAAACCGAAACAACTCAGTTGAGCGATGCCCCACTGCCCGGCGGCGACCTGCGCCAGGCCCTGGATGACTACCAGCGCCAGCTGATCCAGGCTTGCCTGGAGCGTCACCAGCACAACTGGGCCAGCACCGCCCGCGAGCTGGGCCTGGACCGGGCCAATCTCAGTCGCCTGGCGCGGCGCTTGGGTCTACGCTGATTTCACCGACTGATTAAAGCCACGGGCTGCCGGGTCGATAACCTGGCATCTCCCCCTATTACTCTGCCCTGAAGGTGCCTATGGCGTCGCAAAATGCCCGCGCGGATTCGCTGTCGCTGCTGCTGTTCACCCTGCGCAGCGGCAAGCTGATGGCGATCAACCTGCTCAAGGTCAGTGAAATCATCCCCTGCCCGCCGCTGACCAAGCTGCCGGAGTCGCACCCCCACGTCAAAGGCGTGGCTACCCTGCGGGGCAACTCGCTGTCGGTCATCGACCTGTCCCGGGCCATCGGTGAACGGCCGCTGGAAGACCCGGACGGCGGCTGCCTGATCGTCACCGACATCAGCCGCTCCAAGCAGGGCCTGCATGTGCAGGCGGTGAGCAAGATCGTCCACTGCCTGAGCACCGACATCAAGCCTCCACCCTATGGCTCGGGCAGCAAGTCGTTCATCACCGGCGTGACCCGGGTCGACAACACCCTGGTGCAGGTGCTGGATATCGAAAAGGTCATCCACGGCATCGCCCCGCCGCCCCACGAGGTGGTCACCTCCGAGCTCAGTGCCGAAGACGCCGCGGTGCTGGCCGCCACCAACATCCTGGTGGTCGACGACAGCCAGGTGGCGCTGCAGCAATCGGTGCATACCCTGCGCAGCCTCGGCATCGAATGCCACACCGCGCGCAGTGCCAAGGATGCGATCAATACCCTGCTGGAGCTGCAAGGCACCGAGCGCGAGATCAACGTGGTGGTGTCGGACATCGAGATGTCGGAGATGGACGGCTACGCCTTCACCCGCACCCTGCGCGAAACCCCGGATTTCCAGCACCTCTACGTGCTGCTGCATACCTCGCTGGACAGTGCCATGAACAGCGATAAAGCCAAGGACGCCGGGGCCAATGCGGTGTTGACCAAGTTCTCCTCGCCGGACCTGACCGACTGCCTGATCGTCGCCGCCCGCACCGTGGCCTTCGAAGAGCGCTGATACATACCCGGGAAGCCTTGCGCTTGAATGTGCCTGAAGCTCAGGCACAATTGTGCGTACGTCTTTGCGAGTACCCGCCATGAAAGCCCTCCTCTTCACCCTGCTAGGCTGCGCTGTGTTCAGCAGCGGCGCCCAGGCATCCAGCAGCCAGGCCTGGAGCGATCATGAACAACGCGTGCTGCAAAGCTGCATCGCCGCCAGCCAGCTCAAAGAGGTCAAGGCCCTGGGCAAGGCTGCCGAATTCGACGATCGCGTCGGTTACAGCGCCCTGCTGCTCGAAGGCCGCTACCCGCAAAAACACATGAACAACCGCAAGGGCACCGAACTGTGCCTGTTCGATAAAAAGCGCAAGGCTGCTTTCGTCACCGAATGGACACCTGGCCAACCGTGAACAGCGCACCTGCATCCGATATCCGTTTCGACTGCACCGGCTGTGGCAAATGCTGCACCGGCCATCATGTACCCCTGACCCTGGGCGAAGCCCGGCAGTGGGCTGGCGCTGGCGGCCAGGTCATGGTCCTGGTCGAAGCCTTTCTCGCCAACGGCCTGGGCCTGCCGGCAGAACAGCGCGAGCACGCCATGCGCCGCTCCTGGCTGGTGCCCTGCGGCAGCAGCCAGGCCTGGGTGACCATCACCTTCGCCGCCTTCAATCCCGGCCGCTGCCGCAACCTGGATGACGACAACCGTTGCGGCATCTACGAGATCCGCCCGCTGGTGTGCCGTATCTACCCGATGGAAATCAATCCGCACATCCCGCTGCGCCCCGAAGCCAAGGACTGCCCGAGCGAAGCCTGGCAAAGCGGCCCGGCGCTGATTCACGGCAATCAGTTGGTGGATAAGCGCCTGGCCGAACTGATCGAGCGCTCGCGCCAGGCCGACCGCGACGATATCCGCGCCAAGCTCGCCATCTGCCAGGCGCTGGGCATCGACGTCAGCGCGCTGAAAGGCAATGGCTTTACCGCTTACCTGCCCGACATCGCGGCGCTGGAGCAAGCCCTGCAGCAACCACAGCTGGACCAGCCTGTGGCGCCGTGGACGTTGCACGTCGTCGATCCGGCCTTGAGTGCCGAACTTGAGGCCTGCGGTGCGCAGGTGCGCAGCGAACCGGGCACCTACTACAGCTTCATCGGTTTCTGAACTGCCCTACTGGCAGCGCCGCCAGAATTCATCCGCCAGCCGGCGCAGGTCCTGCGCCAGCCCGGCCACATCAGTGGCGCTCAGATGGCTCTGCTGGCCGACCTGCACGGTGGCTTCGCTGGCCTGGCGGATGCTGATGATGTTGCGGTTGATGCTCTCGCTGACCTGGCTTTGCTGCTCCACTGCCGCAGCAATCTGCAGGCTCATTTCACTGATCTGGTTGACCCGCAGGCTGATGCCGTCCAGGGCACTGGCGGCGCGCTGGGCCTGCTCGACACTGTGCCCGGCATGTTCGCTGCTCTGCTGCATGACCTGCACTGCTTCACGCGCGCCATTTTGCAAGGCGCTGATCATCCGCTGGATTTCGTGGGTCGACTGCGCGGTGCGCTGGGCCAGGCCGCGTACCTCGTCGGCGACCACGGCAAAACCGCGGCCCTGATCACCGGCCCGGGCCGCTTCGATGGCGGCATTGAGGGCCAGCAGGTTGGTCTGCTCGGCAATGCCGCGAATCACCTCCAGCACCCCGGTAATCTCGCTGCTGTGGCTTTCCAGATTGTGGATAACTTCAGTGGCCGAGTTCAACGAGTTGGCCAGGTTCTGGATGGCGCTGCGGTTGAGGTCAACCAACTGATGCCCGGCCTGGGTTTCACCCTCGGCCTGGTCGGCGGCCTGGGAGGCCTGCTGGGCGCTGCTGGCAACCTGGGCAACGCTGGCGGCCATCTGATTGATCGCGGTGGCCACCTGATCGGCTTCGCTCTGTTGTTCCAGGCTGTTGCTGTGGCTGCTTTGCAGCGACTGGGCAAGCGTGCCGGTATGCCCGGCCAGGCGCCGCGAGGTGTCGCCGATACGCCCGACCACCGCGCCCAACTGGCCCTTGAGCATGCGCAGGGCGAAGTCGATCTGGCCGATGCCGTCGCGCCGGCCGGTGTACAACTGCTGGCTCAGGGGGTTGTCGGCGATGGCCTGGGCCTGGACGCGCAAGCGCTCGAGCGGGCGCAAGGCGATGAAGATCATCAAGGCCGCCAGGCCACTGGCCAGGATCAGCTCCAGCGCACCTTGCCATGGCAGGGCCGGCAATAGCAGCCGGCTGAATGCGAACACCGCCGCAAGCGCCAGAGTCACCCCGCCCCACAGTTGCCAGGCCAATCCAACCACCGGCAAACGCTGCCACCAGCGACTTCGGCCACTGCGCAGCTGGGCGTAGCAGCGCTCGGCTGCCTCGACTTGCTCGGCACTGGGCTTGGTCCGCACCGACTGATATTCCACGGCCTGGCCGTTACTGGAAATCGGCGTGACGAAGGCGCTGACCCAATAGTGATCGCCGTTCTTGCAACGGTTCTTCACCAGGCCCATCCACGAGCGGCCGCTCTTTAGCGTCTGCCACATCTGCGCGAAGGCCTGGGGCGGCATGTCCGGGTGGCGGACGATATGGTGGGCGCTGCCTATCAACTCTTCGCGGGTAAAGCCACTGACCTTGACGAAGTCGTCATTGGCATAGGTGATCTGGCTGGTCAGGCCAGTGGTGGAAAGGATATTGGCGTCACCGGGATAATCCACATTGCGACCGGTCACAGGCAAATTGCTCTTCATCGGAGGCACTCGTTATTGTCGGGAGAATCGGCAGGGCGTACGACTCTAGTGGCAATTTATTGCGCAATCTTGATCCAGCGCAGGATATTGGCACTTGGCCATTACCGCTGATTCCAGGCAGGACTGGCCTTATCGCGGGTCAAGCCCGCTCCTACGGGGGATGTGTACGCCGAACCTGTCCGCGCTGTCAGTTAGCGGTCACTCTGCTGACCTGATTGAGCAGCTATAACGCTAAATACCCACCCCTGCGCCCGCGGTGCCCTGCAAGCATGCGAATCAAGCCTCGTTCCCTCGTTATCTGCGCCCTGCTCATCGCCCTGGCAGGCACCGCCCTGTGGCTGGTGAACCGGCCTGGCAAGGAAAACTCCACCACCGCCGCCGCTATCCCGGTGCGCATCGTCAGCGTCAAGCAGCAGGACGTACCGCGCTTTGTCAGCGGCGTCGGTTCGGTGCTATCGCTGCACAGCGTAGTGATTCGCCCGCAGGTCGAGGGGGTGCTGACCCGCGTGCTGGTCAAGGAAGGCCAGGCGGTCAAGCAGGGCGACCTGCTGGCAACCATCGACGACCGCTCGATCCGCGCCAGCCTCGAACAGGCCAAGGCGCAACTGGGCCAGAGCCAGGCGCAGTTGCAGGTGGCCGAAGTCGACCTCAAGCGCTACCGCCTGCTGAGTACCGACAACAGCGTCTCAAAGCAGACCCTCGACCAGCAGCAGGCGCTGTTCAACCAGCTCAAGGCCACGGCGCTGGGCAACCAGGCGGCGATTGACGCCGCCCAGGTGCAACTCTCCTATACCCAGATTCGCTCCCCGGTCAGCGGCCGGGTAGGTATTCGCAATGTGGATGAAGGCAACTTCCTGCGCGTCGCCGATGCCCAGGGGCTGTTCAGCGTTACCCAGATCGACCCGATCGGCGTCGAGTTCTCGCTGCCTCAGCAGTTGCTGCCGACCCTGCAAGGCCTGCTCGCCGCGCAAACCCCAGCCGTGGTGCAAGCCTATCTGGAAGGCGACGGCGACAGCGGCGGCACGCTGCTGGGCGAAGGCAAGCTGACCCTGATCGACAATCAGGTGGCGGCCAACACCGGCACCATCCGGGTCAAGGCCGAGTTCGCCAACCCCGACGCGCGGCTGTGGCCCGGGCAACTGGTGACCCTGAAGCTGCAAACCGCGCTGGATCAAAAAGCCCTGGTAGTACCGCCGCAGGTGGTGCAACGCGGCATCGACGGCCATTACGTGTACCGCCTCAATGGCAACAAGGTCGACAGCATACCGGTCAAGGTGCTGTACCAGGACAGCGTGCTGAACATCATTGCCGGGGTCGAGGTCGGCGACCCGTTGGTGTCCGACGGCCAGTCGCGGCTCAAGCCCGGCGCGCACGTTGAAGTGGCGCCTGATGCGCCGCCGGTGGAAGACGTGGCCAGCGGCAAGGAGCGGCCATGAACCCGCGCGGCTCGATTTCCGCCTGGTGCATCGACCGCCCGGTCGCCACCCTGCTGCTGACCTTCGCCCTGCTGCTGCTCGGGGTCATTGCCTTTCCGCGCCTGCCGGTGGCACCACTGCCGGAAGCCGATTTCCCGACCATCCAGGTCACCGCGCAACTGCCCGGCGCCAGCCCGGAAACCATGGCTTCGTCGGTAGCAACGCCGCTGGAAGTGCAGTTCAGCGCCATCCCCGGCATGACCCAGATGACCTCCAGCAGCGCCCTGGGCTCGACCAACCTGATCCTGCAATTCACCCTCGACAAGAGCATCGACACCGCCGCCCAGGAAGTCCAGGCAGCGATCAACACCGCCACCGCACGCCTGCCCCAGGACATGCCCAGCCCGCCGACCTGGCGCAAGGTCAACCCGGCCGACAGCCCGGTGCTGATCCTCACCGTGAGCTCGGCGCAGATGCCGGCCAACGAACTCAGCGACTACGCCGAAACCCTGCTGGCCCGCCAGTTGAGCCAGATCGACGGGGTCGGCCTGATCAACATCACCGGGCAACTGCGCCCGGCGATTCGCGTGCAGGCCCAACCAGAGAAACTCGCAGCATTGGGCCTGACCCTGGCCGACCTGCGCCAGGCCATCCAGCAAACCAGCCTGAACCTGGCCAAGGGCGCGCTGTACGGGCAGAACAGCGTGTCGACCATCGCCACCAACGACCAGTTGTTCCATCCCGAGGAATACGCCCAGCTGATCGTCTCGTACCGCGACGGCGCGCCGGTGCACCTGCAGGATGTCGCCAAGGTCATCAACGGTGCCGAAAACGCTTACGTCAAAGCCTGGTCCGGCGAGCAGCAGGGCCTGAACCTGGTGGTGTTCCGCCAGCCCGGGGCGAACATCGTCGATACCGTCGACCGGGTCATGGAGGCCTTGCCCGGCCTTGAGCAGATGCTGCCGGCGGCGGTGCAGGTGTCGGTGCTCAACGACCGCACCCAGACCATCCGCGCGTCGCTGCGCGAGGTGGAGATCACCCTGATGATCGCCGTGCTGCTGGTGATCGGGGTGATGGCGCTGTTCCTGCGTCAATGGTCGGCGACCCTGATCGTTTCCAGCGTGCTCGGCGTGTCGCTGGTCGCAAGCTTCGCCCTGATGTACCTGTTCGGCTTCAGCCTGAACAACCTGACCCTGGTGGCCATCGTCATCTCCGTGGGCTTCGTGGTCGATGATGCAATCGTGGTGGTGGAAAACATCCACCGCCACCTGGAAGCCGGCGACAGCATGCGCGAGGCGGCGATCAAGGGCTCGGGCGAGATCGGCTTTACCGTGGTGTCGATCAGTTTCTCGCTGATTGCCGCGTTCATTCCGCTGCTGTTCATGGGCGGGGTGGTCGGTCGGCTGTTCAAGGAGTTCGCCCTCACCGCCACTTCGACCATCCTGATTTCCGTGGTGGTATCGCTGACGTTGGCGCCGACCCTCTGCGCCCTGTTCATGCGCCGCCCGCAGCACAACGCGCATGACACCCCCAGCCGCCTGCTCGGCTGGTACGAGCGCGGGCTGGTCAAGGCCCTGGCCCACCAGCGGCTGATGCTGGGGATCTTCGGCCTGACCCTGGCGCTGGCGGTGATCGGTTACGTGGCCATTCCCAAAGGCTTTTTCCCGGTGCAGGACACCGGCTTCGTGCTCGGCACCAGCGAGGCGGCGGCCGATGTGTCCTACCCGGACATGCTCGAGAAACACAAAGCGCTGGCCAGGATCGTCGAAGCCGACCCTGCAGTACGGGCCTTCTCCCACGCCGTCGGGGTCACCGGCAGCAACCAGACCATTGCCAACGGCCGCTTCTGGATTGCCCTTAAGGACCGCGGTGATCGCGACGTGTCGGCCAGCGAGTTCATCGACCGCCTGCGGCCGAAACTGGCCAAGGTGCCGGGCGTGGTCCTGTACCTGCGCGCCGGCCAGGACATCAACTTGAGCTCCGGGCCGAGCCGCAGCCAGTACCAGTACGTGCTCAAGAGCAACGACGGCCCGGCGCTGAACCTCTGGACCCAGCGCCTGACCGAACGCCTGAAGGCCAACCCGGCCTTTCGCGACCTGTCCAACGACCTACAACTGGGCGCCAGCGTCACCCGCATCGACATCGACCGCAAGGCCGCAGCGCGTTTCGGCCTGACCACCACCGACGTCGACCAGGCGCTGTACGATGCCTTCGGCCAGCGGCAGATCAGCGAATTCCAGACCGAGACCAACCAGTACAAGGTGATCCTCGAACTCGACGCCCGCCAGCGTGGCAAGGCCGAAAGCCTCAACTACTTCTACCTGCGCTCACCGCTGAGCGGTGAGATGGTGCCACTGTCGGTGCTGGCCAAGGTCGCGCCACCGAGCACCGGGCCGCTGTCGATTGCCCATGACGGCCTGTTCCCGGCCGCCAACCTGTCGTTCAACCTGGCCCCCGGCGTCGCCCTCGGCGATGCGGTGCAGATCCTCGAACGCACCCAGCGCGAACTGGGCATGCCCGACTCGATCATCGGCACCTTCCAGGGCGCGGCCCAGGCCTTCCAGAGTTCGCTGTCGAGCCAGCCGTGGCTGATCCTCGCGGCGCTGGTGGCGGTGTACATCATCCTCGGCGTGCTCTACGAGAGTTTCGTCCATCCGCTGACCATCATCTCCACCCTGCCCTCGGCCGGGCTCGGCGCCCTGGCGCTGCTGTGGCTGTCGGGCCAGGACTTCTCGATCATGGGCCTGATCGGCATCGTGCTGTTGATCGGCATCGTCAAGAAGAACGGCATCCTGCTGATCGACTTCGCCCTCGACGCCCAGCGCCATCAGGGCCTGAGCCCCGAAGAGGCGATCCACAAGGCCTGCCTGACGCGTTTTCGGCCGATCATGATGACCACCCTCGCCGCCCTGCTCGGCGCCGTGCCGCTGATGTTCGGCATCGGCGCCGGCGCCGAACTGCGCCAGCCGCTGGGCATTGCCGTGGTCGGCGGGCTGCTGGTCAGCCAGGCCCTGACACTGTTCACCACACCGGTCATATACTTGGCCCTGGAGCGCCTGTTCCACCGGCGCCAGATGGCCGTGACCCTGGCGCAAACCGATGCCCGTTGAGAGCCGATCATGCGTGTGCTGATTATCGAAGATGAAGCAAAAACCGCCGACTACCTGCACCGCGGCCTGAGCGAGCAAGGCTTTACCGTAGACCTGGCGCGCGACGGTATCGATGGCCTGCACATGGCGTTGGAAGGTGACTACGCGGTGATCGTCCTCGATGTGATGCTCCCGGGCCTCGACGGTTACGGCGTGCTGCGCGCCCTGCGCGCGCGCAAGCAGACGCCGGTGATCATGCTCACCGCCCGCGAGCGGGTCGAAGACCGCATTCATGGCCTGCGCGAAGGCGCCGACGACTACCTGGGCAAGCCGTTTTCCTTCCTTGAACTGGTCGCCCGCCTGCAGGCCCTGACCCGTCGCGGCGGCGCCCATGAGCCGGTGCAGATCCAGGTCGCCGACCTCTGGGTCGACCTGATCAGCCGCAAGGCCAGCCGCGCCGGGCAACGCCTGGAGCTGACCGCCAAGGAGTTCTCGTTGCTCAGCGTGCTGGCCCGGCGGCACGGTGAAATCCTGTCCAAGACGGCCATCGCCGAGCTGGTCTGGGATATCAATTTCGACAGCGACGCCAACGTCGTCGAGGTAGCGATCAAGCGCCTGCGCGCCAAGCTCGACGGCCCTTTCGAAACCAAACTGCTGCACACCATAAGGGGCATGGGCTATGTTCTGGAAAACCGTGCCGACTAACTCCATCGCCCTGCGCCTGAGCGCGCTGTTCACCCTGGTCGCGCTGGGCGTGTTCCTGCTGATCGGCACGGCGCTGTACAAGCAGGTCGACCGCAGCCTCGACCTGCTGCCCACCGCAGAGCTTGAAGCGCGCTTCAGCGTGCTGGAGTCATCGCTGACCCGCTACGACACCCGCGAGCACTGGCTGAAGATCACCAACAAGCTCAACCTGCTCAGCGAAGAAGACCGGCGCATCCGTTTCTGGGTGGTGAGCGGCGCCAGCCCGTTCGAATACGGCCAACCCGACGCCAGCCTCCGCAACTTCGCCCAGGGCCCGCTGGGCATGCGCGACCTGCACCTGGCCGGCAGCCCCTATCCGTACAAGGTGCTGGTCAGCGAACTGCCGGCCATGGGCACGCGGCCGGCCCTGCGCTTTTTGATTGGCATCGACACCGAGACCTTCTGGCACACCCAGCACACCTTGCTGGTGGCAATCATCAGCCTGTCGGTGTTCGGCGTGGTGTTGGCCTCGTTGCTCGGTTACTGGGTCGCGCGGGTTGGCCTGCGGCCGCTGCTGGCGCTCTCGGCCGAAGCCCAGAAGCTGGCGCCACCGCGCCTGAGCGGGCGCCTGCAACTGGCCGACCTGGCGCCGGAGCTGGCGCAGTTCGCCAGCGCCTTCAACTCGACCCTGGAGCGCGTCGACCTGGCCTACAGCCGCCTGGAAGCCTTCAACGCCGACGTCGCCCATGAACTGCGCTCGCCATTAACCAACCTGATCGGCCAGACCCAGGTGGCCCTGACCCGTGGGCGCAGTGCCGAGCACTACTTCGAGGTGCTGCAATCGAACCTCGAGGAACTGGAGCGCCTGCGCAGCATCATCAACGACATGCTGTTCCTCGCCAGCGCCGACCAGGGCAGCAAGGCCACGGCGCTGACCTCCACCTCGCTTGCCGAAGAAGTGGCGACCACTCTCGACTACCTGGATTACATCCTCGAAGACGCGCACATCCGCGTGCAGGTCAGTGGCGATGCCCAGGCGCGGATCGAAAAGGCCCAGTTGCGCCGGGCGCTGATCAACCTGCTGAACAACGCGGTGCAGCACACCCTGCCCGAGCAGGTGATCCAGGTGCGCATCGAGGAGCAGGATGGCCAGGTGAGTATCGCCGTGAGCAACCCGGGGCCGGCGATTGGCGAGGAGCACCTGGCGATGCTGTTCGAGCGCTTCTACCGGGTGGATGCGGCGCGCAGCAACAGTGGCAGTGGCAACCACGGGCTGGGCCTGGCGATCGTCAAGGCGATTGCGCTGATGCACGGCGGCAGTGTGTTTGTGCGCAGCCAGGCGGGGGCCAATACCTTCGGGATCTTGTTGCCGGCTTGAGGGCCTCATCGCCGGCAAAGCCGGCTCCCACAATAGATCGGTGCACGCCACTCCTGTGGGAGCTGGCCTTGCCAGCGATGGGCTGCGAAAGCAGCCCCCGGTCAACTATTACCTTTGACGCAACAGTGCTTATCCCAAAAGTCACTGTTTCTCCCACCCATTTCCGACTAATTTACTCAGACCTAATTCACTCTTGCCAAGCAAGAAGGTTGTTGCAAATGTCCAACAGTATGGGTGTTGCCAGCGTATTCGTCCTGTCGTCCCTGTTGCTGTCGCCACTGGCCATGGCTGAAGAATCCCAGGCCTTTGTTGCCCGAAATGCCGAGCGTGCCGCCGTCCTCCAGGAAGCCATCGCCGCACAGAAGTCCGAGCAGGCGCAAAGCCTGGAACAGACCGCTTCCAAGGCTGATGCGAGTGACGCCTCCGAAAGCTGATCGGCCCACGTTCCACCCCTTCGACTCCCTCGATGGCCGCACAGGTGACTTGAGCGCCTGTGCGGTTGTCTTTCAAAGCCGCTGCCGATCAGCGGCTTTTTTTTCGTGTGTCGAAAAGTGCCAGCGCGCTGGCTCGTTTGTTCATGACAAGACCGTCTTTCGCACAATAAAAACTGCCGTACATTCACCCCAAGGAGTCCACACCGGTGAACACTGCTTTACGCTTCACCCCGCTGTTCGTTGCATTGGCTGCAACGATGCCCTTCACCGCCCAGGCCGACGAGGAAAAGGCCGAAGGTTTTATCGAAGGGTCGAGCCTCAACGTGCACGCACGCAACTACTACCTGAACCGCAACCAGCTGCTGCCAGGTGTGCGTGACAACCGCGAATGGGGTCAGGGTTTTCTCGGCAAGTTCGAATCGGGCTACACCCCGGGCACGGTCGGGTTCGGCCTCGATGCCTACGCCATGCTCGGGCTGAAACTCGACGGCGGTGGCGGTACCTCGGGCTCGAGCATTTTGCCGATCAACACCAAGGGTGATGGCGAACCGGGCAAGGCCCATGATTCGTTCTCCACCGCCGGTGCTGCGCTCAAGCTCAAGGCGTTTGACACCGTGCTCAAGGCCGGCGACCTGTTCCTCACCAACCCGGTGATCGCCGGGGGCGAGTCGCGCATGCTGCCGCAGACCTTCCGCGGCGTCAGCGTCACCAACAACAGCTTTGACGGGGTGATGCTCGAAGCCGGCCAGGCCAGCTTCACCAAGCCTTACAACCAGAGCGGCCATCGGCGCATCAACACCTTCTACAGCAAGTTGCAGGACGAGCGCGACAGCCGCCACCTGAACTGGGCCGGCGTGGCCTGGAGCGGCGTGCCGAACCTGACCTCGAGCCTGTATGCCGCCGAGCTCGAGGACATCTGGAACCAGTACTACTTCGACGTTGACTACACCTGGCAGGTCAACGAGCTGGTCAGCCTCAACCCCGGCCTGCACTTCTATCACACCCAGGACACCGGTCAGGCACTGCTCGGGCACATCGACAACAACACCTACAGCCTGCATTTCACCGTCAACGTCGGCTACAACAGCCTTACCGCGGTGTACCAGCGGGTCAACGGCAACACGCCGTTCGACTACATCAACCAGGGTGACAGCATCTTCCTGGACAACTCGCAGATCTACTCGGACTTCAACGGCCCCAACGAGCGCTCGTGGAAGCTCAAGTACGCCTATGACTTCGCCGGTGCCGGGATCCCGGGCCTGAGCTCGGTGGTGTCCTACTCGCGCGGTGAGCTGGACATGAGCAAGGTCGACCCCAATAGCGTCGGCTACGGCCACTGGTACAACGCCGACGGCGAGAACGCCCAGCACTGGGAACGCGACGTCGACCTGCGGTACGTATTCCAGGAAGGCCAGCTCAAGGACCTTTCGGTGCTGCTGCGCTGGGCCTCGCACCGTGGCACCCAGGGCTACTCGCATATCGACAACGATGTCGATGAGTACCGGGTGATCGTTGACTACCCGCTGAACATTTTCTGATCGGCAGTGCAGGAGCGAGCTTGCCTCGCGATGCGATGTGCCTGGCCCATTGCAATCGCCGGGCAAGCCCGCTCCTGCATTCGTCAGACGACACGATTAAATCCTTGTCCGACAATCCCTAGGCCCCTAGAATACGGCCGCCGCGCAGTAATACCGCACTTTCCAGACGGTCTTCGGCATCAGTGACCATGACGTTGCCCACCCGATCCCAGCGATCCACCCTGTACAAGTCTCATCCGGAGCTGATCCTCAATCTGGGCAGTTGCCTCGCGGTGCTCGCCATCGTTGCCATCGTCACCTTCCTGTTGATGCGCGAACGCAGCAGCGTCGAACAGGCCGCCGCACGCTCGGCCAGCAATATCGTGCAACTGATCGAAAGCGACATCGTGCGCAATGTCGAACTCTACGACCTCTCGCTGCAAGGCCTGATCTGGGCCGTACAGCGCCCGGAACTGCTCGCCGTACCCGCCGAGCTGCGCCAACAGATTCTCTTCAACCAGGCCGTTACCGCACCGGTACGCGGCGATATCCTCTGGCTCGATGCCACGGGCAATGTAGTCGCCGACTCCACCAGCGCCATCCCGCGCCAGGCCAATTTCGCCGACAGCAAAGACTTCCTGCAGCACCGCAACAACCCCAACCTGGGCCTGCTGATTGGCCAGCCATTCAAGGCGCGGCTGGGCGACCTGGACTGGTGCATCAGCTTCAGCCGGCGCATTTCCGGGCCCAACGGTGAGTTTCTCGGGGTTGCTGCCGGCGCCTTGCGCCTGTCGTACTTCAGCACGCTGTTCCAGCGTCTGGATATCGGCAGCGACAGCAGCATCAACCTGATGAACACCGATGGCGCGCTGCTGGTGCGCCAGCCGGGCACGCCCGACGAACCGCGCATCGGCCAGAACTACAGCGACCGGCCGAATTTTCAGCGCATGCGCGCGGATGTCAGCGGCACCTTTGCCGGCGTCTCCACCCGCACCGGCAAAGAACGGCTGTTTACTTTTGCCCGGGTCGGCGACTTGCCGCTGATCGTTATCGTCGCCCACTCCGCCGACGAAGTCTTCGAGTCGTGGCGGCGCACGGCCTTGCTGGTCAGCGTGGCCACCGGTGTGCTGTGCATCGGCATTCTCTGGCTGACCTTGCTGCTGGGCCGCGAATTGCGCCGCCGGCAGAGCGCCGAACAAGGCCTGGCCGCCCTCGCCGCCACCGACAGCCTGACTGGCCTCGCCAATCGCCGGCGCCTGGACCAGGTACTGCGCCAGGAATGGGCACGCAGCCAGCGCAATGCCCGGCCGCTGGCAGTGCTGATGGTCGATGTCGATCACTTCAAGGCGTTCAACGATCGCCATGGTCATCCGGGCGGTGATGCCGCCTTGCGCCAAGTGGCCACAACAATAGCCAGCAGCATCCGCCGCCCGGCCGACCTGGCCGCACGCTACGGTGGCGAGGAGTTTCTGGTGGTGTTGCCGGAGACCGAACTGGCAGGGGCGCGGCTGTTGGCTGAGCGTATTCGCGCGGCAGTCGAAGCGCTGCCACCGTTTGGCGATGACACGGCGCCGGTCACCGTGAGCATCGGCATCGGTTGCCACACGCCAGGCACCCAGCAAGATCTTCAGACCTTGCTGGGCGCTGCCGATGAGGCGCTTTACCGTGCCAAGGGCAACGGTCGCAACCGGGTCGAAGCCGCCGCTTAAGAGCGGGCGCGAGCCTCGTTGCGCAGGGCCTTGACCTGGTCATGGTTGCGCTGCACGCCATGGTACTGACGCTCCACCAGGGCATAGACCTCACTGCTTGGCAGGGTGTTGAGGCGGGCCAGTTTTTCCAGGGCGTCCTTGTAGGCTTTCAGGGCATGGTCCTCGCCGCGCTCGACTTCGTTGAGCACTGCGGCTTCATCCTTGCCGGTGAGCATCGACTTCAGGTTGACCCAGCCACGGTGCAGGTCACCGCTGACACTGGTAGAGGTTTCCGGATCGCCACCGAGGCTGCGCACTTGCTGCTGCAGTTCCGCGGCAGCGGTACCGCATTCGCCAGCACGCTGGATGAAGTAGCTTTTCAGCTGGGGATTCTTCACATCCTCGGCAGAGGTTTTGAAACCCTTTTCGCCATCCTTGCTGAACTCGATCAGTTCGTTGAGAACCGAGACGACTTCTTTGTTGGGGGTAGTCATGACATTGCTCCTTTGCATGAGGGAAGATGCAATAGATCGGAGCAGGGTTCGTGCCAGCCTGATAATTGAGAAAATATCGTTTACTTTCAATGACTTGAAATTAAATGAACTTATGACTTCCACGCGTTCTGCATGAACTGTCCTTTGGCCTTCATGCAGATTGCATGTATGTTGGCCTCATCCTTTCAAAGAACAGCGTTGCCATGAACCCGGAAGCCCTCGTCCTGCTGGTCACCCGTGAAATGCCCTACGGCAAGTACCAGGGCCGGCTGATCGCCGACCTGCCTGGTGATTACCTCAACTGGTTCGCCCGCCAGGGCTTTCCCAAGGGCGAGCTCGGTGGCCTGCTGGCGCTGATGCACGAGGTCGATCACAACGGCCTGAGCGACCTGCTGGTACCCCTGCGCAAGAAGCACCCGCGCCCGCGCAACTGATCAGGCCTTGGCCGGCTGCACCGCCAGCTCCACCCCTTCGCCGCGCTTGAGCACTGCATAAACCAGCGCCGTCAGCAGGCTACCGGCGACGATTGCCAGTAAGTACAGCAAGGCATGGTTGATCGCATTGGGGATCAGCATGACGAACAGGCCGCCATGGGGCGCCATCAGCTTGCAACCAAAATACATCGACAAGGCGCCGGTCAGCGCGCCACCGACGACACTGGCCGGGATCACTCGCAGCGGGTCCTTGGCGGCAAACGGAATCGCCCCCTCGGAAATGAAGCACAGGCCCAGCACCAGCGCCGCCTTACCGGCTTCGCGCTCGCTCTGGGCGAACTTGCGCCGGGCAATGAAGCTGGCGATGCCCAGGCCAATCGGCGGCACCATGCCCGCAGCCATGGTCGCGGCCATCGGTGCATAACTCTGCGAAGCCAACAGCCCGACCGAGAACGCATAGGCCGCCTTGTTGATCGGCCCGCCCAGGTCGACGCACATCATCCCGCCCAGCAACACCCCAAGCAGAATCGCGTTGGTGGTGCCCATGCTGTCGAGAAAATGGGTCAGGCCTTCGAGCATGCCGGCCACCGGTTTGCCGACCACGTAAATCATCACCAGACCAGTGAACAGGCTGGCCAGCAGCGGGATGATCAGGATCGGCTTGAGTGCTTCAAGGCTGCTGGGCAGGCGTGCCCAGCGGCTGATGGCCTTGGCGCTGTAACCGGCGAGAAAGCCTGCGACGATCCCGCCGATAAAACCCGCGCCCAGGGTGCTGGCCAGCAAGCCGCCAATCATCCCCGGCGCCAGCCCTGGGCGGTCGGCAATCGAATAGGCGATGTAACCGGCCAGCAGCGGCACCATCAGTTTGAAGGCCGCGTCACCGCCAATCTGCATCAAGGCGGCAGGCAGTGTGCCGGGCTCCTTGTAGGCTTCGATACCGAAGACGAACGACAGCGCGATCAGCAAGCCACCGGCCACCACCATCGGCAGCATGAACGACACGCCGGTGAGCAGGTGCTTGTACACGCCAGTTTTTTCGCTGCGGGCCGGGGCTGCGCTGTCGCCTTGCACGGCAGCTTCTTCGCGGCCTTCGGCCAGGGCTTTCTTCAGCGTGGCCTGGGCCTGCTTGAGGGCCACGCCGGTGCCGCAGCGGTAGATGCGCTTACCGGCAAACCGCGCAGTGGGCACCTCGATATCGGCGGCCAGCAACACCACATCGGCTTCGGCAATGGCCGCTGCCGACAAGGGGTTACGCGCGCCTACCGAGCCCTGGGTCTCGACGCTGAGCTGGTAGCCCAGTTGCTGCGCCGCCTGCTGCAGGGCTTCGGCGGCCATGAAGGTATGGGCGACGCCAGTCGGGCAGGCGGTGACCGCGACGACTTTGGCGCTGCGCTCGACAGGGGCTGCAACCTGCTCGGCTTCGGGCTGATAGACCACAGCCTTGTCGGCCGCTTCACGCAGAAAATTCTCCACCTCCGTCAGGGCTTGCGCCGGGGTGCTCTGGTA
Organism: Pseudomonas sp. JV241A; assembly: GCF_900275665.1. NCBI lineage: Bacteria > Pseudomonadati > Pseudomonadota > Gammaproteobacteria > Pseudomonadales > Pseudomonadaceae > Pseudomonas > Pseudomonas sp. JV241A. The sequence goes on along the minus strand of NZ_OPYO01000007.1, from coordinate 53,753 downwards.
CAGGCGCTTGCCGGCGAAACGGCGCAGGTCCAGTGGGCCGGTGTTGATCACCAGCACCCAGTCGGCGGCGGCAATCGCGGCTTCGGATAATTGGCGTTCGGGTTGCTGCGGGTCGTGCACTTCGACGCTGGTGCTCCAGCCCTGGCGCTGGGCTGCCGCTGCCAGCAGGCGCGCGCTGAGCACGCTGGACACCTGGCCATTGGGGCAGGCGGTGACGATGGCAATGTTCATCTGCAACCCTCTTGTTGTTCTTCTGTCAGCTGCACCTGGCTTTCCAGCTGCGCCAGTTGCGCCCGGTCATTGATGCCGAAGCCGATCTGGGTCACCGCCTGGGCGGCAATCGCCGTGGCCCGGCGCAGGGTTTGCGCAGGGCTATCGGCGCTCAGCAAGCCATGGACCATGCCCGCCAGCAGCGAGTCACCGGCACCGACGGTACTGGCTACCTTGACTTTGGGCGGCACGGCGCCGAGGGCGCTGCCCTGGCGGAACCAGTTGACGCCCTGCTCGCCCTGGGACACCACCACATGCTCGACGCCCTGGCCGATCAGGCGGGTCGCCGCTTGTTGCTGCTGGGCAAAGTCATGCACAGCACTGCCGAGCACTTCGCCCAGCTCGTCGATGTTCGGCTTGACCAGCCACGGTGCGCAGGCAAGCCCGGCACGCAAGGCTTCGCCGCTGCTGTCCAGGGCCACTTTCAGGCCCATGGCCTTGAGCCGGGCCAGCAGCATCTGCAGCCACTGCGGGCTGATGCCACGCGGCAAGCTGCCGGCGACCACCACCGCAGCGTGGCCGGGGGCGATCTGCTCAAGGCGGGTCAGCAGTTCCAGGCGCGCTTGCTCATCGACCTGCGGGCCGGGGCCGTTGATATCGGTGACCTGGCCGTCGGCTTCGACCAGCTTGATGTTGCAACGGGTCTCGCCCGCTACCCGCACGAAGCAATCGGCAAAGCCACGGCGGGCGATCAGGGCCTCGAACGGCGCCAGGTTGTCGCGGCCGAGAAAGCCGCCCACGGTCACACTATGGCCGAGGTCGGCCAGCACCTGGGCAACGTTCAGGCCCTTGCCGGCGGCGTGGCTGTGCTGCGCCTGGCTGCGGTTGACCTGACCTGCCTGCAGGCTGTCGAGGCTGACGGTGAGGTCCAGCGCCGGGTTCAGGGTCAGGGTCAGTATCTTGGCCATCAACGGGTCTCCACCAGTGCCCGCACTGCGCCGGCACTGCCCTGCAGCAACGCGTGGCGCGCCAGCTGCCGGGCATGTTCAAAATTCAGTTCACGTACTTCGGCTTTCACCTCGGCAATGCTCCTTGCCGCAACGCTCAGCTCATCGACGCCAAGGCCGAGCAACAGCGCCACCGCCTGCGGATCGGCCGCCAGCTCGCCGCACACCCCGACCCACTTGCCATGGGCATGGGCGGCGCGCACGGTGATGTCGATCAGCTGCAGCACCGCCGGGTGCAGGCCGTCGGCTTGCGCCGAGAGGCTCGGGTGGCCGCGGTCGATGGCCAGGGTGTACTGGGTCAGGTCGTTGGTACCGATGCTGAAGAAGTCCACTTCCTGGGCGAGTACCGGCGCTAGCAAGGCGGCCGACGGCACCTCGATCATGATCCCCAGCTGCAGGTCGCTGACGGCGATTTCCTCGCGCAGGCGCTCGACCATGGCCCGGGCCTGGCGCCACTCTTCGAGCTGGCCGACCATCGGGAACATGATCCGCAGCGGCCGGTCGCCGGCGGCGCGCAGCAGGGCACGCAGCTGGCTTTCCATCACGTGCGGGCGTTGCAGGGTCAGGCGAATGCCGCGCACGCCGAGGAAAGGGTTTTCTTCCTTGGCGATCGGCCAGTAGGGCAACGGCTTGTCGCCACCGACATCGAGGGTGCGCACCACCAGCGGCCGACCGGCGAGGCCATCGAGCACGCGGCGATATTCGGCCTCTTGCACGGCTTCGTCGGGGGCTTGCTGGTGGGCCATGAAAATCAGTTCGGTGCGCAGCAGGCCGACGCCTTCGGCGCCTTGATCAACCACCGCTTCGATCCCGGCGCTTTCACCGATATTGGCGAACACCTCGATGGCATGGCCGTCGCGGGTGATCGCCGGCTCCAGACGCCGGGCCTTGGCGGCTTGCAGGCGTTGCTCGCGACGGTCACGTTCGGCCAGGGCACGTTCGAGTTCGTCAGCGGCTGGCGCCACGGTCAGGCGACCGCGTTGGCCGTCGAGCAGCAGCGGCGTGCCCGGGGCAATCAGCAGCACGGCATCGCCAGCGCCAACGACAGCAGGGATACCCAGGGCGCGGGCGACGATGGCGCTGTGGGCGGTGGCGCCGCCACGGGCGGTAAGAATCCCGGCCACCCGTTGCGGGTCGAGTCGCGCCACATCCGACGGGCCGACCTCCTCCATCACCAGCACATAAGGCTGCTCCGGCGCCGGCACGTCGGCTTCGCCACACAGTTGGGCCAATACCCGCCGACCGATATCGCGCAGGTCGGCGGCGCGCTCGGCGAGCAGCGCATCATGCAAGGCTTCCTGTTGGCGCGCGGCGGCATCGATCACCGCCATCCACGCCGCCGCCGCGCTTTCGCCCTGGCGCAGGCGCTGGTCGACTTCGTCGGTGAGGTCCGGGTCGGCGAGCATCTCCTGGTGGGTGACGAAAATCTCGCGGATGGCCTTGGCCGGGCTGCGCTGGGTCAGCGCTTCGATTTCGTGGTTCACATTGGTCAACGCTTGCTGCAGGCGTTGCCGCTCGATGGGCAGCGACTCACCGCGCAACGGGTAGTCGAACTCGCGCAATACCTGGATATGCGCCGGGCCACTGGCAATGCCCGGTGCGGCGGCAACGCCCTGGATCAGCGCACCGGCTACGGGCGCGACAAGTTCAGGCTCAGCCATCACCTCGATGACCGCCTCGACGACGGGCGCCAGCGCCTCGACCTCTTCGCCCAGGCCCGCTTCAATCGCGGCCAGCAGCGCAGGCAAGGCATCGTTGGCAATGCTGGGTTCAGCGATGATTTCCAGAATCTGCCCACGCCGTGCGCCGAGGCTGAGCAGCTTGCTCAGGCTCTTGGCCGACACTGCGGGCTGGGCGCTGTCGACCAGGCGCAGGCGAATCTCGCCTGCAAAATTTTTCGCCAGTTGCGCCAGCTCCTTGGCCGGGCGCGCATGCAGGCCGTGGGCGTTGGCCAGGCCGATACGCGCGCTCGGCCAGTCGGCGGGCAACTCGCCGCCCAGCACTTCCAGTACGGTGCGGCTGTTGGTGGCGCGGCACAGCTCCTGGCCGCGGCCTTCGATCAACAGCGTGCACAGGCGCTCAAGCAAGGCTTGATGCGCAGCGCCGAGGCTGGCCAGGCAGAACAGGCCATGCACCGGCTGGCCGTTGTGGCGCAGCGGCTGTTGCGGGGTGACGAAGGCCAGGCCCGGCTGGCGCACCGCCTGCTCGCTGTGCAGCCACCACAGGCCCTCGCCCAGCGGCAGCGGATCAACCTGCTGCAACACCCCGGCAAAGCCGCCGCCAACGCATTCTGCGCGGGTCAGCAGGCGCGCGGCGCGCCACACCAGCTCGTCAAAGTCTTCGGCGGGCACACCCAGGCCGATCATCTGCGCATCCAGGGCCAGCTCTTGCGGCGCGCCTTGCAGCAACTTGAGCAAGGCTTCGGCGGAACTGGCGCGACGCAGGGCTTCGGCCAGGTCGGTCTCGCCCAGGGCGCGGGTCAGCAGTTGCAGCAGGCGCAGGTGCTCATCGGAGCGCGCGGCGATGCCGATGGCCAGGTAGACGATCTGGCCATCGCCCCAGTCCACGCCTTCGGGAAACTGCAGCAGGCGCACGCCGGTGGCATGTACCAGCTCGCGGGTTTCGGGGGTGCCGTGGGGGATGGCAATACCTTGGCCGAGGAAGGTCGAGCCTTGCGCTTCGCGGGCTTGCAGGCCGGCCAGATAGCCGTCGGCAACCAGGCCATCGCTGACCAGGCGCTCGGCCAACAGGTGCAGCGCCGCCGACTTATCCACAGCCGATTGGCCCATGGATATCTGCTCCACGGTGAGCTCGAGCATGACCTTCTCCTTTGCAGCACCAGGTGGGTGCTGAGGTATTGTTGTGAATTGTTCAGCGTAGGGCCAGTTGCAATGGCCCTGTCCAGGCGAATGGATCGGCAGAAAATCGCCTGCTGAAACGTTTAATCTAGATTCACGAGCACGTTACTCGATAATGTGCGATCAATGAAGCCCTGCTTGTCGTATTGCTGGAGCTGCACCGCTCCCACAGGTACTGCGCTAACTCTGTGGGAGCTGGCTTTGCCGGCGATCGAGCGCGAAGCGGTCGTAACCCAAGCGCCACCTACTTTGTTGGCTGCACTGGCCTCATCGCTGGCAAGCCAGCTCCCACAGGTACTGCGCCAACTCTGTGGGAGCTGGCCTTGCCGGCGATCGAGCGCGAAGCGGTCGCAACCCAAGCGCCACCTACTTTATTGGCTGCACTGGCCTCATCGCTGGCAAGCCAGCTCCCACAGGTACTGCGCCAACTCTGTGGGAGCTGGACTTGCCGGCGATCGAGCGCGAAGCGGTCGTAACCCAAGCGCCACCTACTTTATTGGCTGCACTGGCCTCATCGCTGGCAAGCCAGCTCCCACAGGTACTGCGCCAACTCTGTGGGAGCTGGCCTTGCCGGCGATCGAGCGCGAAGCGGTCGCAACCCAAGCGCCACCTACGTTGTTGGCTGCACTGGCCTCATCGCTGGCAAGCCAGCTCCCACAGGTACTGCGCCAACTCTGTGGGAGCTGGCCTTGCCGGCGATCGAGCGCGAAGCGGTCGTAACCCAAGCGCCACCTACTTTATTGGCTGCACTGGCCTCATCGCTGGCAAACCAGTTCCCACAGGTACTGCGCCAACTCTGTCGGAGCTGGCCTTGCCGGCGATCGAGCGCGAAGCGGTCGTAACCCAGGCACCGCCTGATATGCTGGCTACCTGCCAATGACAGTTGCTCACACCGATGTGAACAACATTGCCCATATTGTCGGACAATTGCGACAATGGTCGTCTGCGCCGCCCTCACAGGATCGGCGACAATACCCGGTCAGGCTCTGCAGCCAGTCTCGGTAATAACAAGGAAAATGCGGTGAAACTCAGCGATATCGCGCGTCTGGCCGGTGTGTCCGTCACCACCGCCAGCTACGTCATCAATGGCAAGGCCGAACAGCAACGCATCAGCAACAGCACTGTCGAGCGGGTGCGGGCGGTGGTCGAAGCCCATGGCTTTACCCCCAACCCCCAGGCTGCAGGTTTGCGCAGCCGGCACACGCGTACCCTGGGGTTCATCCTCCCCGACCTGGAAAACCCCAGCTACGCACGCATCGCCAAGCAACTGGAGCAACGCGCCCGGGCCCAGGGCTACCAACTGCTGATCGCCAGCAGCGACGACCAGCCCGAGAGCGAGCGCCAGCTCCAGCAACTGTTCCGCGCCCGCCGTTGCGACGCGCTGTTCGTCGCCAGCTGCCTGCCGCCGGAAGACGACAGCTACCGCGAACTGCAAGCCAAGGGCCTGCCGATCATCGCCATCGACCGTAGCCTGGACCCGGCACACTTCTGCTCGATCGTCAGCGACGACCGCAACGCCAGCCAGCAACTGACCCGCAGCCTGCTGGCCACCAAACCCGCGCACATCGCCCTGATCGGCGCCCGCCCGGAGCTCAGCGTCAGCCAGGCCCGCGCCGGCGGCTTCGACCAGGCCCTGGAAGGCTTCAACGGCAAGATCAGCCGGCTGCAAGGCGAAGCCTTCAGCCGCGAGTGCGGCCAGCGCCTGATGAACCAACTGATCGAAGAACTCGGCCGCCTGCCCGACGCCCTGGTGACCACCTCCTACGTGCTGCTGCAAGGCGTGTTCGACGTACTGCAAGCACGCCCGGCCGACTCGCGCAGCCTGCAGTTGGGCACCTTCGGCGACAACCAGTTGCTGGACTTCTTGCCGCTGCCGGTCAACGCCATGGCCCAGCAACACGGCCTGATCGCCGAAACCGCGCTCAAACTGGCCCTCGCCGCTGTTGAACAAAAGCAATACGAACCGGGCGTGCACGCCATCGGTCGAACCTTCAAACAGCGAATCTTCACGGCCTGACCATGCGCCTGATCGACACCCACACCCATCTGGATTTTCCAGACTTCGACCCCGACCGCCCGGCCCTGCTGGCCAATGCCCGGGCCGGCGGGGTCGAGCGCATGGTGGTGCTGGGGGTGTATCAAAGCAATTGGCAGCGGGTCTGGGACCTGGTGCGCAGCGACCCGCAGCTGTACGCGGCGTTCGGCCTGCACCCGGTGTACCTCGACCAGCACCGCCCCGAACACCTGGTCGCACTGGGCGACTGGCTGACCCGCCTGCAGGGTGAGCGCCAGCTGTGCGCCGTCGGCGAGTTCGGCCTGGATTACTACCTGCCCGAACTCGACCGCGAGCGCCAGCAGGCGCTGTTCGAAGCCCAGCTGCAACTGGCCGTTGACTGCATCCTGCCCGCCCTGCTGCACGTGCGCCGCAGCCATGCCGTGGTGATCGCCACGCTCAAGCGCTACAAGCTCAAGCGCGGCGGCATCATCCACGCCTTTGCCGGCAGCGTTGAAGAGGCGCGCGAGTATCACAAGCTCGGCTTCAAGCTCGGCCTCGGTGGCGCCGCGACCTGGCCGCAGGCGCTGCGCTTGCACAAGGTGCTGCCGCAGTTGCCGCTGGACAGCGTGGTGCTGGAAACCGACGCGCCGGACATGGCGCCGGTGATGTTCCCGGGCGTGCGCAACAGCCCGGAGCATCTGCCGCAGATTGCCCAGGCGCTGGCTGGGATCATGGGGATTGAGGTTGAGCGGTTGGCTGAGGTGAGTACGGGCAATGCCTGTGAGTTGTTTGGCTGGGCATAACCCTGCCGCACGCCTCACCCTTCCTTGCTGAAATACCGACTCGGCGCCGCCCCCAAGGCTTTACGAAAAACACTGGTAAACGCACTGGGGCTGCTGTAGCCCAGGTCCATCGCCACCCGGGTAACCGACTCGCCATTGCCCAGGCGTGCCACCGCCGCCAACAGGCACGCCTGCTGGCGCCATTCGACAAAGCTGATACCGGTCTGCTGGCGAAACAGCCTAGTGAAGGTGCGCCGGCTCCTGCCCACCTGCCCGGCCATGTCATCGATGCTCACCTCAAGCGACGGTTGCTGCAACAGCCGCTGGCACGCCTGGGCCAAGCGCGGATCATCCGGCAACGGCGCATTCAGCGACAGCGGCGCCATGCTGGCGATTTCGTGCAGCAGCAACGCCATCAAATGACCGTCGCGCTCTTCTTGCGCATACAGCGCCGGCACCTGCGCCGCCTGGATCATCAACTGACGCAAAAATGCCGAAACATCGAACACCTGACACAGCCCCGGCAGCCCCAGGCGTGCCGTCGCCGCGTTGCTGATGTAGGTGTTGAGCATGGTCACCGGCCCGCTCATGACCATCTCATGGGGCACCTGCGCCGGCACCCAGATGGCCCGTTGCGGCGGCACCACCCAGTTGCCCTGGCGCGTGAACACGGTGATCACCCCGCAGGCCGCATAGGCGAACTGCCCGCGCTGGTGGGTATGCAGCGCGAAGTGATGGCCATCGGCATAGTCAACGGCGGTCACCACCGCATCGCGGGGAATGTGTTCATACGGGTCAATTTCAATCATGGCCCGAATCTAACGACCTACGACCCGATAGCGCAAGCGGGCCAGCAGCCGCATTGCGCATAGTTGCACCCTGCCCGCCTGTGGATAACAACACCATGCAACGAAAACACCTGCTGCTCGCCGTGTTGGTGACAGCCGTCTGGGGCCTGAACTTCCCCATCAGCAAACTGGCCCTGGCCGAGATCGACCCGCTGTTGCTCACCGCCCTGCGCTTTAGCCTCGCCGCCCTGCCCTGGGTGTTCCTGATCAAACGCCCGCCCGTGGCCCTGGGTTGGCTGGCCGCCTACGGCTTGATCTTCGGCGTGGCGATGTGGGCACTGATCAACCTGGGGATCAGCCTGGGCGTGCCACCCGGCACCGCTGCCCTGCTGATCCAGTTCAGTGCCTTCTTCACCTTGGGGTGGGGCGTGCTGCTGTTTCGCGAAGGCATGAGCCTTGGCCAGTGCGTTGGCGTGGTACTCGCCGCCCTGGGCTTGATCTGCATTATCGCCAACAGCCCCGGCCAGGCGACGACCGCGGGGTACAGCGTATTGCTGGTCAGCGCCTTCAGTTGGAGCCTGGGCAACGTCATCATCAAACGCTCGAAAGTGCGTGAGATGTTTGCCTTTGTGGTGTGGGCCAGCCTGTTCCCGCCGATCCCCTTGCTGCTGCTCACCTGGCTCAGCCAGGGCAGCGCGCCGTTCACCGCCCTGGCCAGCCACATCGAGGGCGTCGCAGTGTTATCGCTGTTGTTCCAGGTCTACGCGGCGACGCACTTCTGTTACTGGGGCTGGAACCTGTTGCTGCGCGAGTACCCGGTTTCAACCGTTGCGCCGCTGTCGTTGCTGATCCCGATATTCGGCATCGCCGGCTCCATCGTCATGCTCGGCCACCATATCGACCGAAACGAAGGCATCGCCATTGCCGTGATCCTTGCGGCCCTCGCAGCGGGCCTGATCAAGACCCGCCCGCTGCTGCGCCGAACGGTCTAAAACCAACCGCGATCATCTTCCAGCTCTTGGCGACAGGCCTTGAGCTGGGCACCGTAGAGCCGCGACTGCGCCTCCACCTTGCGCGCCACCTGCATCAGCCACGGCTTGCTGCGATAGGTCCCACGACTAAAACCGCCGCGCCCTTCGTGATAGGCCAGGTACTGGTTGTAGGTATCCCACTTGGAAATCCCCAACTGCCGCTGGGTGCCGGCGGTGTACCAGCCAATGAACATGACCGCGTCATCGAAGTTGTCGCGCGAGCCGCCATTGCCGGTACCGGTCTTGTACTCACCCCAGACCGGGTCCTGGGCCTGTGCATAACCATAGGCCGAACTCACCCGCCCCCACGGAATTACCCACAGCAAGTAATCGCGGGGCGGCAGCGCATCGGAGACGAAACTGCTTTCCTGCTTCATGATCGCCATCGCCACATGTTGCGGCGTGCCGAACTGCTGCTGCATCTTCAGCGAATCTTCGTACCAGTCCGGGTACTGGCGGTAGATATTGCACAGATTGTTCTGATCCCTCGGCGGCGCCGTGGCGCAGCCCGACAAGACCGCAACCATCAACATCAGCGCCCACACTCGCCCTTGTTTCATCCATCGCCCCAGCAGAAAAAGAGGGCTCTAGTTGCCCTTCATATATAACGCAGCGCCTGGCCGGGCCAGGTTGCGGTGACCTCCTATGATGGCGTGGGTGATGGCAGGGTCACCAGTGTGGTGTTGTGGATTTGTAACGAATAGTCGCGAGAACGGTACTTTAGCGGCGGAAATCTTCAGAATTTCCTGATTCCATGTAGTCCATTTCCCAATCATACTTTTGCCGCTTTCAAAGCATTGCAGTGGTCCCGGTAGGACTCTAGTCTCGGCCGGTCGTTGGCAATTCAACGACCGGTTTTGACAGGCCGACTACACCGTGGACATGTGCAAGCCTTTATGGCGATTGTACGTGGGGCACCTTCGTGTGCGCCGAGTTCTCCGGTGTTCGGTCTGTCAACCCGCGTACAGTTGCCACCCATTTGTTTGACAGCAGATTCGTGGCGGCTCCATTCACCGGGGAGACACCATGTTAAAAATCGTCCCAGATCCTCCGCATCATCCCAATCAATCCCTTGAAGACCTTCTCGTCCAGACTTCCGGATACTTGGTCCGTGCGCTGACTATTGCTCAGCAGACAGTGCTGCTCCATCCCAGGCCGCCTGAGCAAGTACTGACCTTGGCAACCATGCATGAGATTGAACACGCCCGAAGCTTGATTGAAGTGGCTTTGAGCAAGGTTCAGTTGAAGCACTGAGGCTTTTTTCAGGCGAGCGCCAGTGTTGCTTAGGCAAGGCTGGCTGCCTGCTTTGGGAGGTAGGATGAACGATGATCATGCTTCAGTTCTGAAAACGATAGGCGTCGGCACATTCGGCGAAGGCCCGAGCGGGAAGACCACTGAACGGCTGTTTCGGGTTGAGCCAGGGCATAGTGCGGAATTTGTTCTGGAGCAAGCGGCTTTGCTATTGGGGTGTGTGAGCAAGCTGACTCATCAAGTGATGATTGAAGAGGATGAGGCGATGGCTTGTGCGGCTCATTTTCTGAGTGGGATGGCGAAGGCGTTGGTTGAGGATTTGGCTACGGCGAATGAATCGCCTGGTCTCGTAGAAACCTCTTTGCCTTAACATGGTCTGCTAACCTGCTGCGCCGTGGCTTGCGTAAATCTGAAACCCACAGAATGAAGTCCAATGAGTATGAATAAATCACCTCTTCTGTTTTCTTTGGCGCTGCTGCTGGCCGTGGGCGTGATGCCCGCACACGCCAAACAGCGAGCCGCACTGAAAACGCCAGTGTCGGGCGTGCTCTGCGACCGTTACGTGTGCGCCAATGACAAAGGCATCTCCCGCGCGCTGACGGAAAAGTATCTAGGCAAGAAGGCAGCTGCGACCGACGTCTTCACAGCGAGTGATGTCGACCTGACCGAGTTCACCTTCGTTAACGGGATATTCTGCGACGTGAAAGAGCGGCTATGTCGCGAAGACCGCTACTACGGCGCGAACGGGGAGCGATCCGGGGCCATCTCCAAAAAATACACCAAGGCGCTGTTTGGCGAATGACCAAAAAGTGGCGGGCGAGGTTGAGCGAGTCTAGTTATCCTCGCCAACACCGCCTCCCTGTTGTACTCAGCCCTCCGCTGTTCCCTTTCTCAAGCAAGCCCCGGCCTTCCCGAGTTCGAAAAATCTTCTCAAATTATCAAGAACATCGTACTCGGTTACTTTCTCGTCCTGAACCATGATGGCCTTTTGTTTAGTCAGCCATAGATGGCCTTCCTTATTTTTATTAGGCACTACAGAAATTTCGAAGCTCATCTTTGAGCTCCCCGGCACGGCGCCGGGCACCTTGGCGTGAGTGAAGCTGAACGTGAGTTCATTGTCTTTGCTTGGCGAGGCGTTTTGCACGCTAGTAATGGGCATTTCGGCTTTTGCAACTGATGGGAGCTTGGCTGAGTACGACACGCTCCCGTTGTCTACTTTCTTGGTTATTTCCAAAAAATAATTCTCGCTATCTTCCGCACTTGCCGGGATCGTGCAGTCTTCACCTTCAGTTATGAAGTATGTGCCCTCGAATTCATACGAGGGTGATTTCTCACAGGCTGCGAGGGACAGCGACACTACGCCAACTAAAGCTAATTTCCATTTCTTCACACTGACACTCCATGACTCCATGACTCCATGACTCCATGACTCCATGACTCCATGACTCCATGGTTTCCATTATCCGCAATACTCATCGAAGGTACCACCTTAACTCCCCCAATTTAGTCCTTGGACCACCAAATAGAAAACAAGACTTCAGGAGAAGCCAAAAACAATAAAGGTCTAGATAGCTAGAAATCAGCAATTTGCTGCGGAGACAGACGGACGGTTGTTGGTCGTGAGCGCCCGATTTTCGCGGGGATGGAATTTGGTTGATTTTTTGATGTACCTCATAGGGTATCTATAAACAGATCAGCTAGTTATGGCTTTTAGTGGAATCGAATCGGGAATTGCGGATGTCCAGTGAGAGAGCTACGCCCACCCACTTCAAATGCTACGTGAGGAACGGCGAAAACGACCCATTGCGGCCATTCGCAGATGTCTGCTATCGGCCAAAAGGAGACCTTCGAAGAAATCGAGAAAATTAGGGGCAATTCACAATCGCCCGAACAGAAGACAGCCATTTCATCTGTTCTTCAAAACAAGGTCGGTCTGCTTCATCAAAAAGACCGAGGCGACACCGGCAAGGTGGTTCACCGTCTGCGCCAGTTCAGGAGGATGAGCCACATAGCCATCATTCTTACCATGTGCGGTTTCATTACGTAGAGTGCCTATTCCGTGAAACATCGTGCCTACGCCCTGTAGCATTTCCGAAGAGGCCTGGCCAATGATGGATGAGGCTCGAAGAACACCTAGCAATCGCCTCAACAATTTCTCGACTGGGTAGTTATCGTAACCTTCCTCCCCCAGTATTTTTAGGCAACCTTTGAGCACGGTTTCAATGTGCGTGCAGCTGAGAGAAATCGATTGATCAGGATCTGGGAGAACCAATTTTCGAGCCTTCAACCACGAATCCAACAACATGGAATTACCACTGAATAGACCATCGAGATCTGCATCAATCTCAGCTTTCTCGACAGTAACGAATTGAGCCAGGGACTGAACTACAGAGGCGGTTTTCAAAAACTCCCTATCGAGGTTCTGGAGCAAATCAGCTACCAGCGAACTCAATACCTTGGGATCACTGACTCGTCTCTGCATATCGGTGCCAGCTTCTTCCAACGAACAAAGAGTCCAGTAGTCATATTCACTGGGGCGTGGCACCTCTTTCCATCCAATCTTCAGCTCCCGACCAGTGAATGCGAGATAGCAGGCTGTGTGCCCAATCGGCCCTTCTTCTTGGTCAAGAATCTCATCAAAAACGATGCTCTCACTATTGCCAGAACAACCAAGACCTTCGACCAAATCCAAAAGCTTTTGCTCGAAGGCTCTTAATCCATGCAGTAACTGCAGATTCTCATTTTTTACCCTTGCTGATCTAATAGCCAGCTCTGCAAATTCATCGTCACTCATATTCTGATCCATCCGTTCTCTCAGTTTTTCTAGGATGTAGATCGCGACCGCACTAGCAAGATTATTTGAGAGATGTCCCTCATCAGCATTGGCGGTTCGTCACCACCATGCACTGTACCTACTGGAACTGTATACAACCACCCCGACCTAACCCTCAGCGTCCTTGCGACTCTCGAGTGATTGAACCTAGGTCAGCATTTCGCGATACTACCTTTCAATGTCCTCAGACACTAATTCGGTCAAGACCTCAGGCGCCCCATCTATCAAAAAGACATTTATTGTACGCCAAGTTGCCAAGGAGCTCCCTATGCAGGACAGCTACACGATTATTGAGCATCGCCATCGTTTCGCAATTTGGGCAGCTGGCAGAGCCTACTCCAGGCAAGGCCCTGGACACACAATGGCCGTGGCGACAAAACTCATCAATGAGTCAGGCGTGGGGAAGATTTCAACCCTAGACGACCTGCCACCCCTTGAAGAAATGGATGCATTTCTCGATGGGTATTTTCAGAAGGTCGTCAAAATCGCCACAGGTATGACCTACACGCGCAGGTGGGAAGACAAGCAGACGAAAGCAAAAATGTCAGAAGTCCTCCCGCTTGAGTGTTCATATGGTCGAGCTCAAAAGCTCGTAAATGTATATCTGAAATCGAAACTAGTTTGCACAAGCTCAGGTGATCAAGTCAGCATCGCAGCACTACACCCTCCTCTTGATAGACAACTCATCGAAGCGATTCGGCGCTACCTCAGGAGGGTTCCATACAAGGGTTCCAAGACTCAGGAGGACTTCATCACCGCTCTGGCGCTGGGTGACAGTTGGACGACCTTCGACAAGGCAGCCTACGACGCTCACATCAAGGTAGTGAAGGCCATCCAAGGCCGACGACCACTGTGGGGTATCGAATGGCTGTGGAAGCCGACAGAGTAGATAAAGGACAGATTTAGTTTAAGCAACTCGTTCGCTTCTGGCCGTTTTTTGCCTGTCACCACCATCTTCTCTGGGTCGTTAGCTGCCGGTCGTGGATGGCTGCTATTCCCCCAAAGCCATACGAAAGACCGGTCAGATCGAATTCAAGTGACTGATCACGCGAGTGTATATACACATGTTCGATCGAGCCTAGTTAGCTCAATGTTAATGTGTTGCCGCCTCGATGAAGCCAGCGTCCATCAAGTCTGCGCGCATTTCACCCAAGCAGCTGTGGGGGACGGCAAGCCAAAAGAGGTTTTTCGCTCTTGTCAGTGCCACGTAACCGATCCGCCCGTCTTCCGTACCCGTGCCGGACAGCAATGCTGTGATGTTGGCCTTAGTCGCCACGTAGAGCACGGCGTCGATGGATTCGCCTTTTACCTGGTGAACAGTTTCAACTCTTAAGCCATTAGCTTCCTGGTCATCAGCTTTGGCACCGCTGAGCGCAACGTCCTCCAAGCGCTTCTTGGCCATCTTATTTCCGAACGTAGCGACTGTTTTCAGCCCGAATAGTTGATCCATTTGGGTAAGCAAGGCGCGCAGATTTACGACAAGCTTCGGATGCCACTCTGCTTTGGCTTGGAGCGAAGAAGGCGGGAGCCCCGTCTCTGCATTGCGTGTAAACGCCCATAGCAACCGCCTTAGTTTCATCATCCAGACTTCATGAGGCGAACCCTGCAGCGCCGAGCTGAGTCCAGGCGGTGCTTCATCGATAAGCTCCACAACCGCCTTGCATACCAGACGGAAAGCCTCCTGATAGCGGTGCTGCTGATCGCGGGCCAATGCAGCCCCTGCAAAAATGCTCACAACTCCCTGTCCTGGGGCGGCTGTTGTACCTGCAAGCTTGGCGGCGCGATCCGTGTTCCTGCTGAGAATGACTGCGCCTGCTGCCGGTATGCCAAGTTCGCCAAGACGAACTTTGAAAGAGCTGATCAGCTTAAGGTGCTCGGCGTCCTTGTACCCTACGAAAAATGCTCCACCCTGCCCGGGCTGCCGGTCTGGCTCATCGGTTCGGCCGCACAGGCGGTTCGCTATATCGATGATGGGCGGGAGGGAGCGGTAGTTGCGGGTGAGCTTGTAGTCTTTCACTCCCGGGCGGTCGGCGTAGGTTTTCAAAAACATACCATCAGCGCCGGCGAAGGCGAAGATGCCTTGGTTAACGTCACCGATCAGCGAAACCTGCACACCCGCCTTGATGAGTATTTCCAAGGTGACTTTGTGCATCGTGCCCAGATCCTGCGATTCGTCGACCAGAACATGCGGATAGCGAGTGGCCAACGCCTTAAGAATGGCAGGTTGATGAAGCAGCGTTCGAATTACCCAATAGCGCCCTAGCTCATGGGTATATGCGCCAGTACGCCCCAGCTTCTCGATGACCTCCTTGGCCTTTCCGTGATCAAGCTGTTCCACTCCCCCTGTAGTGGTCAACTAATCCCGGACACTGCGTTAAGTTTTTCTTCGGCAACAGCGGGCGCCAGACCGCTGTTGAACTGATGCGGTCGCTGCCAGTTGTAGCGCTGCATCAGAAACCGACCAATATCCTGCTGTGCCAGCGAAGCACTCATATAACCCACGGTCGGTACCCATTCCGTTTTCAGGCTGCGAAACAACCGTTCCATCGGTGCATTATCGTGGCAGTTTCCACGCCGACTCATGCTCTGCTTGAAGCGATAACGCCACAGCCGCTGACGGAAGCTTCGGCTGCTGTATTGGCTTCCTTGGTCGCTGTGAAACAGTACATTCTGAGGCCGGCCACGCTGTTCATAGGCCATGTCCAAGGCCTTGATCACCAGGTCGGCATCTGGCTTCGATGAAAACGCCCAGGAGGTGAAGTAGGCGAGCCAACTGGCTATTGCGACTTGGACGCAGCCCTTGAGCGGCGTCACGAAGAGGTTGCAGATAGACGCCGCGCAGATTTTCCATCATGTCCGAGGTGAGCGGGATGTCTTGGTGATTCCCGCACCATCGTTTCACCCGGAAGCGGCCGGTCTGATCGGCATCGGTGTACCTTACGTGGATGTGCGCTTCCATGGTGTTGTCAGCACTGGGCTGCAGAGCCGCGATGAAATCGGCTTCGTCGTCGTGACTGAGACCCTTGAAGATGAAGTGGAAGCTGATGTCACCTTCTTGTTCGCCCGCTTTAGGTCTATGGCGGTCAGCGACATCGAGACGTGGATACGGCTCCTCATGCCCGGCCAAGAGAGTCCGAAGCGCGTCTACAGCGGCGCTTTTGCCCACGTTGTTGGGACCGACGAGAACATTCAGTCCAGGCTGAAATTTCAGCTTGACGTCACGCAGCTTGCGGAAATTTTTTATGGTGAGTTCAGCCAGGTACATGAGGGTCTCCATCCTTGATCTGTGGATGGAACCCTATTCCGGTTGAGCTACGCAATAGCAACGGAAAATGGGGGTAGCGGGAGGTCAGGAGCAAGTGCAGCGTGCAAATTGGGAAATGACCCTGCACCTCCCCCAGTGATTCTCATTGATGCGGACCAGTCATATGCATTAGATATGACCAGTCGCTCGCACGGCTGGAGGGACGAAGGCACTAATTCACGACTGACCGCTAACGATCATAGCGGACGTTCAAAAAGGGCAGCTAACGGCCAAAAGCAGTCACTCAAGGGTATCTAAGAAAGCTGGGAAAAATTCCCACACGTTACCTGCCAGCCCTTCTAGTGATTCCGACACGGAAGCCTTCCCCTTGTCAAGTACCCTGCCTGAGAGCTAATGTATAATCCATCCACCATGCTGATAAAAGGTTGTCAGGTTGGTGCACAATTCCAGTATGTATGCAGATAGCGTAATCTAGAGCCATCGCGGCAGCTGGCAAGGGAATGTTACCCACCAGTTACTGTCTATTTATATTTCATTTCGAAGTGAAATCCAGAGGCTAAATTGAGACCAAAGACGAACCCCAAAAACCTCTTGGATGTCACCTCATACGCGCCAAGCACCTACGGATTTATCTATTTAGCCAATATATTGATATTCAGCCTGATCTACATATTTATATTCGCCGGCGACTTTAAAGGCGATGCAATAAATTATGTGCAAGCATTGTATTTCAGTGTAGTCACAGTCACTACATTAGGCTTTGGTGATCTGACCCCAAGGCTTGATGCGGCACCACTTCTTCTCACAGTGATCACCCAGGTTATTCTGGGAGTGATTACTATTGGTTTATTTTTGAACTCCATATCTCACAAGCTTAGCGAACGAAAAGATTCCGCCCAAAAAGAACTTGAAGAAAAAGCTGAAAGTGACGCTCTAAAAAAGCTACTAACAATTTTGAAGCCAGCGATTGTCAGCTACACTGAAGTTATTTCGGAGACTTATAAAGTCACAACAACCAGAGCGACAGGCGACTTCGTCAAATTTACTCCCGAAAACTTATTTACTCAGGAGTATTATGATCAAATCTCTCGCCAAGACTTCTTCTCTAATGAGACCAGATATGGTGAAGGCGTGATGACCTGGGGAGATTTTATTGAACAGGAAAATAATAATCTCATAGCAAGCATAGACGACTTCCTGAATAAATTCTCCACATCACTGCCCATTAACTTAATTGAATTACTTGCCAGCTTAAAAAGCCATCCCTTTCTACATCATTACAAGCAAGCAAAGCAAGTAACCCAGCTCGAGAGAACCCTAGGAGTCAAGATACCTCGCATAAATTTGTTAAGCATCGAACATAGTAGTGTTGAAGCGCCTAACAAGCCAAACTCAATTAGCGACTTTCACGATAAACTTCTAAATCTAATCACTCAACTAGACGAGAACACATCAGGGGAGAGAATTATTATAAATATTGATCTAAGGAAGGGGGTTACCGCTCCCTCCATTGGGTCGGCCATTGCCGACATTGTTAAGTTCGGCCCATTTGAGTCGCAAGACAGTTAAAAACCGCATCAATTATTAAGCTTGCAAGCTCGCGACTATTACGCGACTGTTGGCCGGCGCGTATGAGCATATACGAAATTTTCATTATCAATACTAAGAAAGTGTTCCCCCCTTAGCGCAGCTCATCCCAATATCGAAGTTAGGCATGATAGCTTACAGGCTCACCCGCGATTGAATGCGCCATGACTATTTGGCAAGGCGGTGACGTTGTCGCCTACAGGATGAGCAAACTCATGCGTAGTGACATGGCCCGACCTGTTGGCATCGATGTAGTTACTTCACCACGCCATGATCAACCGACGCTGCTCCAGAAGTTGGTCCTTGTGGATATACGCAGGCGCACGCGGTTGCGCTCCTGATGGCTCATCTGCGGTTCAATCACATCGTCCGTCCACAGCCCCGATTCGAGCAAGGCACTACAAGCCATGGTCCGGAAACCATGCCCGCACACGTCCTTGGTGGTGTCGTACCCCATATTGCGCAGCACCTGGTTAATCGTGTTCTCCGACAAGGGCTTCCAGTACCTGTGATCACCGGGCAACACGAGTTCAGAGAAGCGATTCAAGCTGCGCAGCCGTTCAAGGATCTCGATGATTTGAGGCGACAGCGGCACTATTTGAATGTCCCCACTCATCTTGGTCCTGCGAGTGGAATAGCGGACGCCTTCAATCGGCTTACGGGTGTCGGGGATCTCCCACATCGCAAGTTGCAAATCGAATTCTGGAAACAAAAAAACCGGCCAGAAGGCCGGTTTAGAGGGTTTCCAAAGCATTCAGTGGAATGCAGTGGAGCTGGATGTGGTGCCGGAGACAGGAATCGAACCTGCGACCTTCGCGTTACGAGTGCGCTGCTCTACCGACTGAGCTACACCGGCGTGGCGATAACGCTACCACTGCCGGGTCGCTTTCGCAAATCACTGTTTATTAACAGCAATTGCGTCGGTTTCAGAGGGCTTTGCAGCCTGCCGGGGCGAGGTCTTCGCTGAGGGTGCTGGTGCAGGCCCAGCCGGTCGCGGCGCGGGTCAAGGTTATGGTTTTGTCGGTGGCGATGGCCGGGGCGTCGATCAGAGTGCAGACGATGCTGCCCACGCCCGTGGCCGCGGTGCCGCTGGCGGCAATGGCGCAGTGGGCGGTGCGCTCCTGGCCACCCAGGGCGGCGACGTTGGCGATGTCCTTGCCTTCGTTCAGGCGCAGGTCAAAGGCGGTCTTCAGGGCAGAAATTTCTACCAGGGCCGCCGTGGCTTTGGTGCGTACCTGGCTGTTGGTGTAAATCGGCAAGGCGATGGTCGCCAGAATGCCGATGATCGCCACCACGATCATCAGTTCGATCAAGGTAATACCGCGTTGCCCTTTCATGGACACTCTCCCTCACAAAATCAGTTCATGCCGGCCGCAGTGGTGCGGCGCCAGCAGGCGCGCCAGTAGGCCCGAACAGACACCTTTTGTCACCCCGTGGCGGTCATTCGGTCGCTCTGGCTCGACTACTCTAGTGGGCGGCGGGCAACCCGGCCCACCACTCGGGGCCTGGAGCTGTTACCAGGCTTGTGCAAGGCAGCGCAACAAGGATGTGGCGATGACCGAAAGCAACCGGATGTACAGCTGGCAAGGCACTAACGCCCAGGGCGCCTTGATCAGCGGCCAAAGTGCAGCGCGCAGCCCAGCGTTGATCAGGGCGCAGTTGCGCCAGCGCGGGATTCGCCCGGGGCGTATCGCCAGTGTGCGCCCGCCACTGTGGCAATGGCGGCGGCCACTGGATGGCAAGGCGCTGAGCCAGTTCAGCCGCCAGCTGGCCACCCTGCTCAAGGCCGGGGTGGCGCTGCTGCAAGCGCTGGATGTGGTCGCCCAGAGCAGCGCCAACCCGGCGATGGCCAGCCTGCTGGGGGCGATCAAGGCCGATATCGCCGCCGGCAGCAGCCTGGCCACGGCGCTGCGCCGACACCCGCATTACTTCGATCGGCTGTACTGCAACCTGGTGGACGCCGGTGAGCAGTCCGGCAGCCTGGAGGTGGTGTTGGCCCAGGTGGCGGCGCTGCAGGAGCAACGCCAGGCCCTGCGCGCGCGGCTTAAAAAGGCCATGACTTATCCACTGCTGGTGCTGCTGGTGGGCTTCGGGGTGTCGGCGCTGTTGCTGCTGGAGGTGGTGCCGCGCTTTCAGTCGTTGTTCGGCGGCTTTGGTGCCGAGCTGCCGGCCTTTACCCAACAGGTGATCGGCTTGTCACAGTGGTTGGGGGCGCACTTCTGGTGGCTGTTGATAACTTTTGGCGGCGCTTGTGCCGCGGGGGTTTGGGGTTATCGACACAAGCCTGCGTTGCGTTTGTGGCTGGTGCGCGTGGCCCTGCGTTTGCCGGTGCTTGGCAGCCTGCTCCGGCATGCCGCCCTCGCCCGCTTTGCCCGCACCTTGTCGACGTCGTTCGGCGCCGGGGTGCCGTTGGTGGAGGCGCTGGGGACGGTTGCCGGGGCGTGTGGCAATCCGGTGTATGAACAGGCGCTGCACAAGGTGCGCGAGGACCTGGCCAGTGGTCTAGCCTTGAACGTGGCATTGCGCGCCAGCGGCTTGTTCCCGGCGCTGGTGGTGCAGATGTGCGCCATTGGCGAGACAGCCGGCACGCTGGACGATATGCTCGCCAGGATCGCCAGCCACTATGAACAGGCCATCGACCACCTGCTCGACACCCTCACGGCCCTGATTGAGCCGTTGATCGTGCTGATCCTGGGGTTGCTGGTGGGCAGCCTGGTGATCGCCATGTACCTGCCAATCTTCCAGCTGGGCAATGTGATCTGACCATGAACCTGTTGAACTCCCTGGCCAGCCAGCCACTGATGTACCTGAGCATCGCCCTGTTGCTCGGGCTGATCGTCGGCAGCTTTCTCAATGTGCTGGTGCATCGCCTGCCGATCATGCTCGAACGCCAATGGCAGGCCGAGGCCCGCGAGGTGCTGGAGTTGCCTAACGAGGCACAAGCGCCGCGCTTCGACCTGTTGTTGCCGCCGTCGCAGTGCCCGCATTGCGCCCATCGTATTCGCCCCTGGGAAAACATACCGGTCATTAGTTACCTGGCCTTGCGCGGGCGCTGTTCCAGTTGCCAGGCGCGCATCAGCCCGCGCTACCCGCTGGTGGAACTCGCCTGCGGGGCGCTGACCCTGTTTGTCGCCTGGCGCTTCGGCGTCACCGGCACCGCCCTGGCCCTGCTGGTGCTGAGCTGGGGCCTGCTGGCCATGAGCATGATCGACATCGAACACCATCTGCTGCCCGATGCCCTGGTGTTGCCGCTGTTGTGGCTGGGGTTGATCGTCAATGCCTTCGAAATGTTCGTGCCGCTGGAGGATGCCCTATGGGGCACGGTGGCCGGTTACCTGAGCCTGTGGTCGGTGTTCTGGGTGTTCAAGATGGTTACCGGCAAGGAAGGCATGGGCTATGGCGACTTCAAGTTGCTGGCGATGCTGGGCGCCTGGGGTGGCTGGCAGATCCTGCCACTGACGCTGCTGCTGTCGTCCTTATTGGGGGCGTTGATCGGGCTGATTATGCTGCGCCTGCAGCGCAAGCAGGCCAGCACGCCGATCCCCTTTGGTCCCTATCTGGCCATCGCGGGCTGGATCGCGCTGCTCTGGGGTGGTCAAATAACCACTTCCTATCTGAAATACTCCGGATTCTGATGACCACCGCTGCTTTCACCCCCTGGATTCTCGGCCTTACCGGCGGCATCGGCAGTGGCAAGAGCGCCGCTGCGCAGCGCTTTGTCGAGCTGGGTGTGCACCTGGTCGACGCCGACCAGGCCGCGCGCTGGGTGGTCGAGCCGGGCCGCCCGGCGCTGGCCCGTATCGTCGAGCGTTTCGGCCCGGAGGTGCTGCTCGAAGACGGCCAGCTCAACCGCGCCGCCCTGCGCGAGCTGATCTTTGCCGACCCGCAGCAGCGCCTGTGGCTCGAAGCGCTGCTGCATCCGTTGATCGGCCAGGAGATTTTCAGCTACCTGGCTAAGGCCGAGTCGCCCTATGCGGTGTTCGTTTCGCCGTTGATGGTGGAGTCCGGCCAGTACACGCGCACCGACCGCCTGCTGGTGATCGATGCACCGCAGGCGCTGCAAGTGCAGCGCACCCTGCTGCGCGACCAGACCAGCGCCGAACAGGTGCAGGCCATTCTCAAGGCCCAGGCCAGCCGCGAAGAACGCCTGCGCCACGCCCACGACGTGCTGGTCAATGACCGCGATCTGGACTGGCTGCGCTCGGAGGTCGACCGCCTGCACCACTTTTACCTGACTTTGCGAGGAGGCCAAGCATGAGCCAACCAACAACCGTAGATTGCCCGACCTGTGGCGCCCCCGTGGAATGGAACGCGGCTAGCCCGTTCCGACCGTTCTGTTCCGACCGCTGCAAGCTGATCGACCTGGGTGCCTGGGCCTCGGAAGAACACAAGATCCCGGTCGCACCGGATGCCGAAGACGAGTTGTTCTCCGGCGACCTCGACCCGCGCCACTGAGCCGTCAGCGCTCGGGGTCGTCATCCTTCCACGGGGCCTGCAGGTAGCGGGTCCGGTTGAAGGTCTCCAGCCACTCCGGGCAGAACACCACCAGGGCGCTGACCACCATGCCGTTGATGAAGGCTTCGGGGAAGATGATCAGCCACAGGTAGCCGATAAAGTCCTCGATCCACTCCGGCATGACGAAACGCCCGTCCATCCACAGTAAACCCAGCCCACCGAGCAGGCACAACAGTGCCGACAGCGCCGCGGCAAAGAACCCCGAACAGAAGATATAAACGAACAGGTTGCGCGGCTGTGCCCGCTCCACCAGCATCGCGCACACTTCGGTAACCAGCACCGGCAGGCCGATCAGCAACAGGCCATTGACCCCCATCGCCGCCAGGTCCTGGCGCCCCAGCGCCAGCAGGCCGAGCTGCGCCAGCAAGCCCCCGACAATCGCCAGCGGCCAGTCCAGCAGCAGGGTCACGGCGGTCATGCCGATGAAGTGATACGACACCCCGGTGTCGAAGTCACGCCGCACCAGCCACAGGGCAAACAAGGCGAATACCGTGCCGAACAGCAAGTGCTGGCGACGGCTGTCAGCGAACAGTTCGAGCCAGCGGGTACGCGCCACCGCCCAGATCAGCACAGGCACGTAGGCGACCCAGGCGATGGTCAGGGTCTGGCTGGAAAGCACGGCGGCACTGATCACGGCAAATAACCCTTGTTCGAGTGAGGCAATAGGCGTGGGGGCAGTCTACACCTCGGGGCGGGCTTGATCAGCCTCGGTGGTTGAGGAAAATGCAGGCGTGGCGCGGCGCAGCGCACCTGACGCAACCAGCAGCACAATGGCTGGGACTATCACCATGCTGGCGCCGAGCATGGCGCCCCGCAGGCCGATCACCTCAAGCGCCCCACCGCCGATGATCACCCCCAGGCCGATTGCGCCATTGAGCACTGCCGTATGCAGGGCCGTGGCCGGAACGGTATGGGCGCCGGCGATGCTCAACACCCAGGTCTGCAGGCCGGTGAACAGCGCCGAGATGGCAACGCCCCAGACCATCAGCAAGGTCGCCACGGCCAGCAGATTCAACTCGGGCCCGAGCAGGCCCAGGGTCAGCAGCGCCCCTGCCATGGCGATCAGGGCCAGGAGGATGAAGAGCTTGAGGTCGCGGTCGATGAAGATCGCACTCAACAGATTGCCGATAAAGCCCGCGGCACCGAAGGCAAAAAGCAGTGCTGCGATCAGCACAGGCGTGATGTCACGCACCTGACTGATAAAGGGCTCGACAAAGGTATAGGCGGCAAAATGTGCGGCCGCCGTCAGCGCGGTTATGGCGAAGGTGATCAGTAGGTCCCGGCGCCTTAGCACCGCCGCATAACCCGTGCCTGGTGCTGCGGCAACCAGGCCAAGATCAGGGACGACCAGGGCGATTGCCCCGGCACTGGCGACACAGAGCAACGCCAGGCAAGCAAAGGCGGTTCGCCAGCCGTCGTACTGGCCTACCAGGTTGACCAGTGGCACGACCATGACCGTGGCGAGGGTGATGCCGCCGAGCACGATCGAGGTGGCCAGGCCCATCTGCCGGGCGGGCGCGATCAGGGCGGCGGTGGCGGCCACGGTGGCCCAGAACACGCCATGGGCCAACGCCCCCACTGCCCTGGCCCCCAGCAGTGCAGAAAACTCCGGGGCGATTGCCGAGAGCGCATTCGATGCCGCCAGTATCAACATCAGGGCGATCATCAGCGGCTTGCGGCCAATCCAGCCGCTCAGGCTGTTGGCGAGCAAGCCGCTCAGCGCGCCGATCCAGGCATACAAGGTCACGCTGAGCCCGACCGTGGCGGGCTCCTGCGCCAGGTCGGCGGAGATCTGTGACAACAAACCGATCGGGGCAAACTCGGAGGTCACCATCGCAAAGGAGGCGATGCACAGCACCGTCACCGCGCTCCATATCCGCCAGACTGACACAGCCATACGCACGTCCGTCCCTGTAATGAGCTGCACTACACCTCGGGGGTGGCCTGATCAGCCTCGGCGGGCGCCTTAGGTGCCTCGAACAGGCGGAACACGGCGCCTTCAACCAGCCAGTCCGGCGGTTGGCAACTGGGGTTGCGCTGCTGCCCAATGACACTGATGGTGGTCGCCGACACCTGCACATCGGCCCAGGCGCCGTAGCAGCCGAACTCGTTCAGGGTCAGGCGCACGCGGTAGTCGCCGGGCATGACGCTGAGCACCTTGGGGTTGAACTCGGCGTAGCTGCGGACGATTTCATCTTCGGCGCCGCGATGGTCGATGAGCTTGACGCTGTAGGGCGCTGAATCGCCCTCCTTGAGCACTACATAGCGGCCATCCGGGGTGTCGTAAGGCACGGTAGGCGTCCAGAACAAAAAGCCCACGCCATATACCAACAGGCCGCACAGCACCGTACCGGAGCCAAATACACCGCCCATCTTTACTACGCTCATGTTTCTTCCCTGATATTCGAGCCCACAACGGGTGCGCAGTCTAGGCGCTAGCTTACCGGCGCAGCAATGGCTTGCAGACATTTCCTGCAAAGCTCAATTGAACGCTAAGCTTGTGCCCATGGACGACTCAGACTACTTGCGCCTGCTCACCATTCAGGCCGAACAAGCCAATGCGTTTCTATCCAATGCCCGTAAATGGGAACGTGAGCGTTGGGTCTGCCAGCGCCTGCTGCAAGGCCTGAATATTCCCTACCGCAGCGAAGACTTTGCTGCCGCCGGGCAAGAGCCGCCTGACGTGCTGTTTCGCGATGCCGCCTTCGAGGTGTTCTTTGTGCTGGATGAAGGCCGGCGCCTGAACGACGAATGGCGCGAAGAACTGCAGCGCCGGCGCAGTGCCTTTTCATTGAGCCAGCTGGTGCGCCGCGAAGCCCGGCCACGGCGGATCAGCGCCCAGGAATTGCTGCAGCGCCTGGCGCCGACTCTGCGTAAAAAATCGCACAACTATCAGGAGCGCGGCCTCGACCTGAGCGAACTGGACATCATTGCCTTCGCCAGCCTCAAGCGCGAAGTGCTCGACCTCAACAGCCACTTTCCGCCGCCCACCGAATACCTGCGCCAGGGCTGGCGCTCGTTGTCACTGGTGGGCCCGACCTTTGCCCGGGTGCTGTTTGCCCACCCGGATGCGCCGGATTTCCTGCGCGGCAACCTGGGGCGCAGCATCGTTTTTGATGTCGGCATAAGCCTCTGAGCTGGCCCCCTGCCAACGCCCGATGGCATAAATTCTGCGCCGGTGATACAAAGCGCAATCATTCGTTATAAAGACAGCCAAGTGACTGAAAGATGGGCGACCTTCGAGCTACTACAGTGAACACTGTAGCTTTCCCACAGTCACATGCGTCTATCTGACGAGGCCCTCATGACCAGCCGCCTGAATCCCGAAGACCAGCGTCGCGTCGATGAATACCTGCGAGCCCCCCAGCACCAAGTCGAGCGCAAGCCGTTCCGGCCCTGGCTGCTCCTTCTGCTGGTGGTGGTCGTGACCGTTGCACTCGGCTTGTTGAGCCGCCTCTTGAGTCATCTGGTGCTATGAGCTGCCTTGCGCTCGCCCACAACGCCCGCCCCGTGCGGCCTACCACTCAAGACCCGAATTCCGTAAACCTTATGAGATATCTCCATGACTCACCGTATTGTGATTGTCGGCGGCGGCGCCGGCGGCCTGGAACTGGCGACCCGCCTGGGTAAGACCCTGGGCAAAAAAGGTAGCGCCAGCATCACCCTGGTCGACGCCAACCTGACGCACATCTGGAAGCCGCTGCTGCACGAAGTGGCGGCAGGCTCGCTCAACTCTTCCGAAGACGAACTGAACTACGTGGCCCAGGCCAAGTGGAATCACTTCCAGTTCCAGCTCGGGCGCATGAGTGGCCTGGACCGCGAAACCAAGCAGATCCAGCTGGCCGCCACCCTTGATGAGGACGGCCGCGAGCTGCTGCCTGCGCGTACCTTGGGCTATGACACCCTGGTGATCGCGGTGGGTAGCAACACCAACGATTTCGGCACCTTGGGCGCGGCGCAGCATTGCCTGTTCCTCGACACCCGCAAGCAGGCCGAGCGTTTCCACCAGCAGTTGCTCAATCATTACCTGCGCGCCCACGCCGGCGATCAGGCCAATGAGCAAATCAGCGTGGCTATCGTCGGTGCCGGTGCCACCGGTGTCGAGCTTGCGGCCGAGCTGCATCACGCAGCCCATGAGCTGGCGGCTTACGGCCTGGATCGTATCCAGCCCAAAGACATGCACATCACCCTGATCGAAGCCGGCCCGCGGGTGCTGCCAGCACTGCCGGAGCGCATCAGCGTGCCGGTGCACAAGACCCTGGAAAAACTCGGGGTGACGGTGATGACCAACGCGGCGGTCAGTGAAGTGACTGCCGATGAGTTGCGTACCAGCAATGGTGACGTGATTCAGGCCAGTCTGAAGGTCTGGGCGGCGGGTATTCGTGCGCCGGGTTTCCTCAAGGATATCGACGGCCTGGAAACCAACCGGATCAACCAGCTGGTGGTGCGTCCTACCCTGCAGACCACCCTGGACGACAACATCTTCGCCTTCGGCGACTGCGCCGCCTGCCCGCAACCGGGCAGCGACCGCAACGTGCCGCCACGGGCGCAGGCTGCGCACCAGCAGGCGTCGTTGCTGGCCAAGGGCTTGAAGGCTCGCCTGGAAGGCAAGCCGTTGCCGACGTATGCGTACCGGGATTATGGCTCGCTGGTGTCGCTGTCGCGCTTTTCGGCGGTGGGTAACCTGATGGGTAACCTGACCGGTAGCGTGATGCTGGAGGGCTGGTTGGCGCGGATGTTCTATGTGTCGCTGTACCGCATGCACCAGATGGCGCTGTACGGGACCTTCCGCACGCTGATGCTGATGCTGGGTAGCCGGATCGGGCGCGGGACTGAGCCGCGGTTGAAGCTGCACTGATGCTGGATTGGCTTTGAGGGCCTCATCGCGGGGCAAGCCCGCTCCCACAGGTATGGCGGTGTTTCTGTAGGAGCGGGCTTGACCCGCGATGGCGTCGGTACAGTCGATGCAGAGACGTCGCGAGGCCCGCCGAGTGCATTCAAGCCCTGGCAAACACTCAATTAACGCTCAACAACTTGGCGGGGCGTAACAATGTCGATTCTGACATCTGAATCCGCCATTTCAGCGACTACTGAAGACAGCTCCACAATAGGCACCACCGCTTCGACCGTTTGCCCGGACACCGAAAGACTTCCCTGAATCAATTCTCCGCCATGAGAAGCTAGTTGTTGCTCGATTTCACTCTCCCAATCAAGCAATGCCGAGCGCCACTTGTCTCTGGTAAAGCCAACCGCAGATCGTCTGCACTGGGCAGTTACACGCACAGCCTCAACACCTGCGGAGGTGTGCTCCGTCAAACCCAATTGGCGTAGTTTTTCAATTTCTCTAGTCTCGACCATTGCGATACACCACTCGGTCCCGTGATCACTACTCAGGACAATAGCACCTATCCCACCTAACTTAACTTGACCCGACCAACGCCCACAACGTTCACCGGCAGCCCCATTGATACGGTCGCATCCAGTATCGCCTTGCGCAAGGCTGCCACGTTCACGCTCAAATGTTGGTTGCGGCGTTGCTGCAGCAGCAATGCTGCAACCCCCGCGACTATAGGAGTAGCCATAGAAGTACCACTGGCCCGGCCAAACAGGTCAGCACGCAGCGGGCTTGGTTCGAGGCTACCGTTTGTTTGCCGTGGTGCCGGCGTGGTAGACATAATGTTGATACCTGGGGCGCACAATTCAGGCTTTTCTGTACCGTACGCGGAAGGACCGCGGCTGGTGAACTCTGCGGGCAAAAAGGTTCTCTTCGAGATTGCGCCTACCGTGATTGCGCCTTTTGCCTGCCCCGGGCAACCCAGCTCGGTGTCCAGAAGGTGGCCATACCCCATCCGGCGCAATGCATCGGCGCGAGAGTGCTCGTTACCGGCTGCCACACACACTAGTGCCCCGAAGGTACTGGCGTTATCGACGGCAGTACACAAGGGGCAGCGCCCGTCAGGGCACGCCCAGCCATGTCCACCATCTGACCAGGACGGCAGATGATTGAAGCCAAGGCTCATTGAAATGATATCTGCTCGCAAGTCGAGGGCCGCATCTATCCCCTGCACGATTGAGGTATGTCGACCACTACCATCATGACGCAACACCTTGATGTTCAGAAGATCAACATCTGGCGCAACACCTCTGTAGATGGAGTCTCTTGAAGCGATGCTCCCGGCACAATGCGTACCGTGAAATCCAGGAATGAGAAAATCCTCACCGCAGGTCGAGACTGAATCCTTAACGTGAAGAAACGGATGCTCTACATCGATTCCGGAATCGAGCACAGCGACCCTCACTCCCGACCCCGTCAGTTGACCAAACTGGTTTCGGTAACCATCCAACCCAATATCGATGCAAGCATCATCCATCAATGTGGGGTTCACCACAGGGTCGAGCTCAACCAGCGCTATTTCGCCAAGGTGGGCCATTCCCTCGACTTGCTCTGGGCGAAAAGTACCAGCTATGGCCCCAGCCAGATAGAGATGCCTGGCCTTTCCACCGCTCAAGGCCTCATTGACCGACGAGACCTCATGGGCAAAACGTTCCTTGTATTCAATCCAGTCTTCACCACTTCGTGGACGTTTGGTATTCAACTTCACGACCAGGGGTAGCTTGTCCGGGGATTCGCCACTACCTATGTGAGCGGATAGTGACATTAGCGTCTGGCTCTGTAGCTCGGCAGATGGGTTATCAAGCCGATTCAAGACATTGCGAAGAAGAGGTCCGATCTTTGTCATGACGAGCATCCTGAAGAAATAGCATTCGGGATGCCGAGACCGCGCGGGCTCCCACAGAGAGCATCCTTATTCGAGCAAGCAAAGACTAGCGGATCGCTTTTAGCAAGCGCGCATGGCTATCCCCGGTCACAGGGCGAATGAAGCCAATGCCAAACGGGCAAACCATTTCCCGGTACGCTATTTCACTACCCGATAGGTACTCTGCACAAACCCGCTCTCAAAGGTGGTGCTGCGCATATGCTGCAGCGTCACGTCCTTCGCCAGGGCCCCGAACAGCGGGATGCCGCTGCCCAGCAACACCGGTATGCGGGTGATGGTCAGTTCATCCAGCCGGCCTTCGCGCAAGAAACTCTGAATCACCTGCCCGCCATCAAGGTACAGGCCCTTGGCGCCTGTTTCATTCAGGTGCTCGACCAGGTCGGCGACCGGCCCCGGGTGCACTTCGACGCCGTGCTGCATATCGGCCTGCTGCAAGGTGCTGCTCAGCACCACCACACGCTTGTGCGGATACGGCCACTCGCCAAAGGTCAGGACCTTCTCGAAGGTGTTGCGGCCCATGACCAGGGTGTCGATGGTGGCCATGTACGCCGCATAGCCGTGATCGTCACTGGAGCTGGTGGCGACCATCAGCCAGTCCAGTTCGCCGCTTTCACGGGCGATGAAGCCATCGAGGCTGGTGGCGATGTAGACGGAAGTTTTCAGGGGCATGGCGCGGCGTCCTTGCAGGAAATAGCCGGATAGTATCAGGCAGGCCGCAAAAACGAAAAAAGGGCACCTTTTGCAAGGTGCCCTTCTTTCTGAAGATGGTCGGGGTAAGGGGATTCGAACTCCTGACATCCTGCTCCCAAAGCAGGCGCGCTACCGGACTGCGCTATACCCCGGTAAAAAAAAGGCACCGATTAAGGCGCCTTTTTTATGGCTGGCTGCTAATGGCAAACCAACCTTTTAAGATTTGAACCCAGCGTACCGGCTTCAAAAATGGTGGGTCGTGTAGGATTCGAACCTACGACCAATTGGTTAAAAGCCAACTGCTCTACCAACTGAGCTAACGACCCAAAAATGGTCGGGGTAAGGGGATTCGAACTCCTGACATCCTGCTCCCAAAGCAGGCGCGCTACCGGACTGCGCTATACCCCGGCTTGAAATTTGGCTCCGCGACCAGGACTCGAACCTGGGACCCAATGATTAACAGTCATTTGCTCTACCGACTGAGCTATCGCGGAACTATCAATTTCAATTACAACAGTGCTGCAATTTCGAGTGCTGTATCACTACCGCTTCGAACTCTTCGACCTTGAGCATCGCTGCGTTCATGTCTCTGAGGCGCGCTATTCTACAACCTTCAAAACCCTTGTCAACCCCTAATTTGCATTCAACTTACTGATTTGCAACTTTTTTTCAGATTCCCAATTTTGCCGGGAAACTGCGGGGTGACATACAGCGGGGCGCACTTTACAAGCACTCGAGAAAAAATGCAAAGAAAAAAGGCCTCGAAATTCGAGGCCTTAGCGTAACCCGCCGAAAACTCAGGCGAAGACGATCTCTTCGCCCTCTACCTTCGCCGTAATGGCGCTGCCTGGCAGGAACTGGCCCGACAGGATCAACTGCGCCAACGGGTTCTCGATCCAGCGCTGGATCGCCCGCTTCAGCGGCCGTGCGCCATAGACCGGGTCGTAACCGACGGCGATCAGTTTATCCAGCGCCTCGGGGCTGAGCTCCAGGCTCAGGTCGCGTTCGGCCAGACGGCTGCGCAAGCGGCCGAGCTGGATCTGGGTGATGCCGGCAATCTGCTCGCGACCCAGCGGTTCGAACACCACCACTTCGTCGATCCGGTTGATGAACTCCGGACGGAAGTGCGAACCCACGGCGTCCATTACCGCCGCACGCTGTGCTTCACGATCGCCCACCAGTTCCTGGATCTGCGAGGAGCCCAGGTTGGAGGTCATGACAATCACGGTATTGCGGAAATCCACCGTCCGCCCGTGGCTGTCGGTCAGGCGACCGTCTTCAAGCACCTGCAGCAACACGTTGAACACATCCGGGTGAGCCTTCTCGACCTCGTCGAGCAGCACTACGGCATAAGGTTTGCGCCGCACGGCTTCGGTCAGGTAGCCACCCTCTTCGTATCCCACATAGCCTGGTGGTGCACCGATCAGGCGAGCCACGGAATGTTTCTCCATGAACTCGGACATATCGATACGCACCATGGCCTCTTCAGTATCGAAGAGGAATTCGGCCAACGCCTTGCACAGCTCGGTTTTACCGACACCGGTCGGGCCGAGGAACAGGAACGAGCCGCTTGGGCGGTTCGGGTCCGACAGGCCGGCACGCGAACGACGCACAGCGTTGGACACCGCGACGACCGCTTCTTCCTGGCCGATCACCCGCTCGTGCAGCAGGCTTTCCATCTTCAGCAGTTTTTCCCGCTCGCCTTCGAGCATCTTCGACACCGGGATGCCGGTCCACTTGGAGACGACTTCGGCAATCTCTTCTTCGGTGACCTTGTTACGCAGCAGCTGGTTTTCTGCCTTGCCGTGCTGGTCGACCATCTGCAGGCTGCGCTCCAGGTCCGGGATCACCCCGTACTGCAGCTCGGCCATGCGGCTGAGGTCGCCCTTGCGGCGGGCAGCTTCAAGCTCCTGACGCGACTGCTCGATCTTCTGCTGGATCTGCGCCGAGCCCTGCACTTCGGCTTTTTCCGAGGTCCAGATCTCTTCCAGGTCAGCGTACTCGCGCTCCAGCCGGACGATCTCTTCGGTGAGTTTCTCCAGACGCTTGAGCGCGGCTTCGTCGTCTTCTTTCTTCAGCGCCTGGGATTCAACCTTCAGCTGAATCAGGCGGCGCTCCAGGCGGTCGAGCACTTCCGGCTTGGAGTCGATCTCCATGCGGATGCGGCTGGCCGCTTCATCGATCAGGTCGATGGCCTTGTCCGGCAGTTGCCGATCGGTGATGTAGCGGTGGCTGAGCTTGGCCGCGGCGATGATCGCGCCGTCGGTGATCGCTACCTTGTGGTGCACCTCGTAACGTTCTTTGAGGCCACGCAGGATGGCGATGGTGTCTTCTTCGCTCGGCTCTTCTACCAGTACTTTCTGGAAACGCCGCTCAAGCGCCGCATCCTTTTCAATGTACTGGCGGTACTCGTTCAGCGTGGTGGCGCCAACGCAGTGCAGCTCGCCACGGGCCAGGGCCGGCTTGAGCATGTTGCCAGCATCCATCGAGCCTTCGCCTTTACCGGCGCCGACCATGGTGTGCAGTTCATCGATGAACAGGATGATCTGTCCTTCCTGCTTGGACAACTCGTTGAGCAGGCCTTTGAGGCGCTCTTCGAACTCGCCGCGGAACTTGGCACCGGCGATCAGTGCGCCCATGTCCAGCGACAGCAGGCGCTTGCCTTTGAGGCCATCCGGCACTTCGCCATTGATGATGCGCTGGGCCAGGCCTTCGGCGATGGCGGTTTTACCCACGCCAGGCTCACCGATCAGCACCGGGTTGTTCTTGGTACGGCGTTGCAACACCTGGATGGTGCGGCGAATTTCGTCGTCACGGCCGATCACCGGGTCAAGCTTGCCGTCTTCGGCGCGCTTGGTCAGGTCGACGGTGTATTTATCCAGGGCCTGGCGCGATTCTTCGGCGTTGGGGTCATTGACCGCCTCGCCGCCACGCAGGTTGCTGATGGCGTTTTCCAGGGCTTTTTTGGTCACGCCCTGGCCGAGCAGCAACTTGCCGAGCTTGCTGTTCTCGTCCATGGCCGCCAGCAGCACAAGCTCGCTGGAGATGAACTGGTCGCCCTTCTGCTGGGCCAGGCGGTCAGCCTGGTTGAGCAGGCGCGCCAGGTCCTGGGACATGTTGACGTCGCCGGTGGGGTTCTGGATTTTCGGCAGTTGGTCGAGCTCTTTGCTCAACGCCTTGCGCAGGCTGTTGACGTCAAAGCCGACCTGCATCAGCAGCGGCTTGATCGAACCGCCCTGCTGATCGATCAGGGCCTGCACCAGGTGCGCAGGCTCGATGGCCGGATGGTCCATGCCCACGGCCAGGGATTGGGAATCGGATAACGCTAATTGCAGCTTGCTGGTCAAACGGTCTATTCGCATGGGTTACCTTCCTTTATGGGCAGGTCGGAGCGATGGACACACCTGATGAAGAAAAACCTGCCTGAGATACCACTGTAGATGAGGGTGATTCTGGAGGTTTCAAGCTTGACGGGCTTGATCCAGGTCAGCGCGGTGCCAGCCAGACCAGGGAAGCGAAGCGGCCACCCTGCGGGGTGCGCCGATAAGAATAGAAGCGCGGGTCGCTGACGGTGCACAAGCCACCACCATAGACGGCATCGACGCCGCGCGCTGCAAGGCGCAAGCGGGCCAGTTGGTAGATATCGGCCATCAGCTTGCCGGGCTGGGCACCGGGCACGAAGGCCCGGGCCGTTTCCGGATGAACGGTCGTGAACGCGTCGCGTACTTCCAGGCCGACTTCGAAGGTTTGCGGGCCAATGGCCGGGCCGAGCCACACCAGCACCTCGTCGGGCGGCAGCCCCAGGCGGTCCAGGGTGGCTTCGAGCACACCGTTGGCCAGCCCGCGCCAGCCGGCGTGGGCGGCGGCTACCCGGGTGCCGGCGCGGTCGCAGAACAGCACCGGTAAACAGTCGGCGGTCATCACCGTGCAGGCAATGCCCGGGGTCGCGCTGTAGCTGGCATCGGCTTCGGCGATAACACTGGGGTCGGCATCGGCCACCACCACGCCATGCACCTGCTTGAGCCAGGCCGGCTGGATGCCGAACTCGGCGGTCAGGCGCCGGCGGTTCTCGGCCACCGCGGCTGGCGCATCGCCAACATGGTCACCGAGGTTGAAGCTTTCATAGGGCGGCAGGCTGACCCCGCCGCTGCGCGTGGTGACGCAGGCGCGAACCGCGGCTGGCGCAGGCCAGTCGGGGATCAACAACGCTTGCGTCAACTCGCTCATCCGACGAACGCCTCGCGGTCCTGCTTGAGCAGCGACAGCAGCCAGACGAAGTCGTCCGGCAGCGCCGATTCCCAGCCCATGCGCTCGCCGGTCACCGGGTGATCCAGCTCCAGGAAGCGTGCATGCAGGGCCTGGCGCGGGAAGGTCTTGAGCGCGTCGACCATGGTCAGGCTGGCCGCTGGCGGAATACGGAAACGCCCGCCATAGACCGGATCGCCGACCAACGGGAAGTTGACGTGAGCCATGTGCACGCGGATCTGGTGGGTACGCCCGGTCTCGAGCTTGACCCGCACGTGGGTGTGCGAGCGGAAGCGCTCCAGTACGCGGTAGTGGCTGACCGCCGGCTTGCCGCCTTCGGTCACCGCCATGCGCTGGCGCTGCCCGCCATGGCGCCCAATCGGCGCGTTGATCTTGCCGCCGGCCGTTACCACGCCAATCACGATGCATTCATAGATGCGGCTGACGCTGCGGCTTTGCAACTGGGCGACCAGCTGGGTCTGCGCCTGGATGGTCTTGGCCACCACCATCAGACCGGTGGTGTCCTTGTCCAGGCGGTGGACGATACCGGCGCGCGGCACATTGATGATGTCCGGCACATGGTGCAGCAGGGCATTGAGCAGGGTGCCATCGGCGTGGCCCGCAGCCGGGTGGACCACAAGCCCGGCAGGCTTGTTGATCACCAGGATGTGGTCGTCTTCGTAGACGATATCCAGCTCGATGTCCTGGGCCACCCACTCGCCCTGGGCTTCCTGCTCGGCATCGAGCGCCAGCAGCGCACCGCCGTGGACGATATCGCGTGGACGCAGGACAGCGCCATCGACCGTCAGGCGCCCCTCCTTGATCCAGGTGGACAGGCGCGAGCGCGAGTGCTCAGCGAACAATTGGGCGGCGACTTGGTCGAGGCGTTGCCCGCCCAATTCGGACGGCACCTCTGCGCGAAGTTGAATGATCTCGGACATGCTCGAATCAGCGGGCGGCACAGCCTTTGGTTTCGACTGCGCGCTTGTGGTTAAATACGACGTCTTTTGCCCCGAGGGTTGCATCGGGGTGCTCATCATAACAGGACGGCCACGCCCAAGACAGCGGCCGTCATAGGGACGCAAGCCGCCATGCAAGTGAAACACCTGCTGCTGATCGCCATCCTCGGACTGACCGCTGCTTGTTCTTCGAAGGAAGTCGTCGACGAAAACCTGAGCGAAGCCGAGCTGTACCAGCAGGCGCAGGCCGACCTGGACAACCACAGCTATACCAGCGCCACAAGCAAGCTGAAGGCTCTGGAATCGCGCTATCCGTTCGGCCGCTACGCCGACCAGGCCCAGCTCGAGCTGATCTACGCGAACTACAAGAACGCCGAGCCAGAGGCTGCCAAGTCTGCTGCCGAGCGTTTCATTCGCTTGCATCCGCAGCATCCGAACGTCGACTACGCCTACTACCTCAAGGGTCTGACCTCTTTCGACCAGGACCGCGGCCTGCTGGCGCGCTTCCTGCCGCTGGACATGACCAAGCGTGACCCGGGTGCTGCCCGCGACTCGTACAACGAGTTCGCCCAGCTGACCAGCCGCTTCCCCAACAGCCACTATTCGCCAGACGCCAAGCAGCGCATGATCTACCTGCGCAACCTGCTGGCCTCCTACGAAATCCACGTGGCCGACTACTACCTGACCCGTCAGGCCTATGTCGCTGCCGCCAACCGTGGCCGCTACGTGGTCGAGAACTTCCAGGAAACCCCATCGGTCGGCGACGGCCTGGCGGTGATGACCGAAGCCTACATGCGCCTGCACCTGGACGAACTGGCCGCTACCAGCCTGGAAACCCTCAAGCTCAACTACCCGGATCACCCGAGCCTGGTCGATGGCCAGTTCGTGCCGCAGCAGAACGAGGCCGACAACCGCTCGTGGCTGTCCAAGGCCACCCTGGGCCTGATCGATACCGCCACGCCGCTGCCGCCGGGCGAAACCCGCGCCAACCAGGACGTGATCAAGCAGTACCAGGACGCCAAAGATGCGATCCCGCAAGAGCTGCAGCCTAAAGATGCCAACGGTGACGTCATCGAAGAAGAGAACCACGAAGCGGAAGGCAACAACGAAGACCGCTCCTGGTTCAGCTACATGACCTTCGGTGTGTTCGACTGAGCCATCGTGTAAAAGATAAAGGGAGGCCAAGGCCTCCCTTTTTTCATGCCTGAGCCCTAGACTGAAGGCTCTTCACTGACAAAGCTGGACACCATGGTTCGCCTACTTTTCTGGATTGCCCTGATTGCTGCCGCCTTCTGGCTGTGGCGCAAGTTCAAGGCCAGCAATGCTGCTGGGCAAAGCAACAGCCTCGAAGACCCGCTGAAGATGGTCCGCTGCGCCCATTGCGGCGTGCATTTGCCCAGTGACCGGGCGCTGCATCGCGGGGCGCAGTGGTATTGCAGCCAG
The DNA here is from genome assembly GCF_900275665.1 of Pseudomonas sp. JV241A. NCBI lineage: Bacteria > Pseudomonadati > Pseudomonadota > Gammaproteobacteria > Pseudomonadales > Pseudomonadaceae > Pseudomonas > Pseudomonas sp. JV241A. The sequence goes on along the minus strand of NZ_OPYO01000007.1, from coordinate 17,514 downwards.
GCGCACCTGGAGCAGGGGCCCGGGGCGCAGCGCTGATTGCGCGGCGCGGCCATCGCTGGCAAGCCAGCTCCCACAGATACGGCAGGGGTCTGAAGATATCTGCTTTCCTGTGGGAGCCGGCCTTGCCGGCGATAGGGCCCTAGAGAGCAGCCAAGCGCCCAGCCGGCGCATACGGCGCCGGGTCAATGATCGGCTCACGACCCAGCAACAAATCCGCAAACAACTGGCAGGACGCCGGCGCCAGCACCAGGCCATTGCGGTAATGCCCGCAGTTCAGCCACAGCCCGGCATAGCCCGGCACCTCGCCGATGTACGGAACGCCCTCCGGCGAACCCGGCCGCAACCCTGCCCAATGGGCTACCGGGGTGGCATCGGCCAGCGCCGGCAGCAACTCCACCGCCGACGCCTTCAGGCTTTCCAGCGCCTCCCCGGTCGGGGTCTTGTCGTAACCGGCATGCTCCAGGGTGCTGCCCACCAGAATATGCCCGTCACGCCGCGGGATCGCATAGCGCCCCTTGGCCAGCACCATGCTCGGCAGGAAGTCTTCGGCGCACTTGTACAGAATCATCTGCCCTTTCACCGGCTCGACCGGCAGCTCCAGGCCCAATGGCCGCAGCAAGTCGCCGCTCCAGGCGCCAGCCGTCAGCACCACGCGATCGGCCTGGATCGCGCCGTTCGCAGTTTCGACACCGGTGACGCGCTCGCCCTCACGGCTAAAGCCGGTGATTTCGCAGTGCTCGCGAATGCTCACGTTCGGCAGCGCCAGCAAGGCGGCCTTGAGTGATTTGACCAGACGCGGGTTACGTACGTTGGCAACCCCGGCCATATAGATGGCGCGACGGAAACCGCCGCCAAGCACCGGCACCGCGTCATAGGCCGCAGAGATATCCACAGCGCTCAACGGCCGCCCTTCGCGCTCGGCCCAGGCCAGGGCTTCGGCTTCGTCGTCCAGGTCCAGCCAGTACAGGCCGGTGGTGTGCACTTCAGGGTCTACCCCGGTGCTGGCGAACAGGCGCTCGCCCAGCTGTGGATAAAAATCCTGCGACCAGTGCGCCAGGGCCGTTACCGCCGCGCTATAGCGCCACGGGTACAGCGGCGAGACGATGCCGCCACCGGCCCAGGAAGACTCCTGGCCGAGCGCGCCACGATCACACAGCACCACCTGCTCGACGTCGGCCGCCAGGTTGAACGCTGTCAGCAGGCCGATCACCCCGCCGCCGACAATCACTACTTGCTTGGTCATGTATTGATCCAACTTCTGAAGTAAACCTCAGCCACCCCAACAGCCACGACCGGCCTCGACGGCGCCGGGATTGCTGCGCACACCGGCCTGGTCGAGTTCGAAATCGGCGCAGCGGTCACTGGTCATCAAGCCACCCGGAATACGCCGGGCGGTAAGGATGAATGACGTCGAATGACGAACGGCTTGTAGCCGGTAGTGCTCGGTCCCGGGCGCCAATGGGGTGACCAGGGCTTCGCTGTCGGCATACTGGCCGGTGCGTGAATAGTGACGCTCCAGTATCTGCGCGCTCTCGAACAGCAACCCGGCAATTTCCGTGCGTGCGGCCTTGCGGACCTGTTCGCTGTAGCTGGGGTAGGCAATGCCCGCCAGAATGCCGACCACGGCGACGACAAGCAACAGTTCAATCAGGCTCAAACCTTTCTGCAGGGTGGACATAAATCGAACTCCTAGTGAATCTGCCGCCAGAGGATGCGCCTGGGTTGATGGGCGCCCTCTTCTACAGCCTGTGCATAAACGCTCTCCAGCACGCTGCGGCCTGCCCCGCCATGGCTGACTGCGGTGATCCGGTAAAGCGTGACGGCCAGATTGGCAGGCAGGTGTGCAGCGTGGGTGCTCTGGCCAAGGTTCTGCACCAGGTAGAAGCCGCTGGCGCCGCGTTGCCAGCTCAGGCCGGACGTTGGCCCCTCGCCGCGGTATACACCTGCAGCCCTCACCCGCCCGGCTTCAGGGGGTGGCAAACAGTACGTGCATGGCAGCACACCCGACACGCCCGATTCCCCCAGCAGCAAGGTCTGCTCCGCATGCTCGAAGCTTTGCAGGACCGCCAGCAGGTTGCCGGCCATGCGCTCCTGCAGGGTGGCACTGACCATGGCCGAGATGCCGAGCAAACCCAACAGCCCCAGCAACACCAGGCTGATCAGCAGGATCACGCCGCGCTGGTTGCCGGGCCTAGCCATTGCGCAGCGCTACCGTCAGTTGATACTGCTGCGGCCTGACCCGTGACTGCGGGTCAATCAAGGTCAGGCTCAGACGTAGCCCGGCGATGCCGTTGGTGTTTCGCCTGACGATGTCGACGCGCAGTTCGCCGAGGTTGTCGATCAGCGGTGCATAGCTGGCGCCGCTACCGAGCATCAGGCTTGCGCCATCAACGCGATAGGTCTGGCGCCGTATCGGTATCGCGTACTGGCCGGCAGGCGCAGCCTGCCCCTCGGGATAGACCCTGGCCTGGGCAATGCAGTCGGTGACCAACGTCCAGTTCGGCCGTCCACCTGCACCAGCCACTTCGGCGCTGATCAGACTCAGTTGCTGCAGTTGCCCATCCGCTGCCCGGGTTATTTCCAGCGGTTGGGCAAACGCCTGGGCCGACGACGAATGCACATGGTGGATTGCATCCGCGCGCAAGCAGCCGAACATTCCGCTCATGCGAATGTCCTGGGCCATGCGCTGCAACGTCAGGCGCGCGTCTTCCTGCAACTGGGCCGCGACGCCTTGAGCCTGCCAGTTCTGACTGGCCGCCAGGAACAAGCGGCTGGCAGCGAGTATCAGCAATAACCCGAGGCTGAGGGCCAGCAACACCTCGACCAGGCCGACGCCGCCTTGCCGGCTCATCGGCTTGGCCCTTGCAGCGCGCCGTTGATCCGCGCCTGTTCGAGCACGCCATGCTGCAGATACGCCGCCTGGGTACTCTGCAAGGCACTGTCGGTAGCCTGCAACGCCCGCACTTGCGCAGCCGCAGCAGCAAACAGACCCAGCCCCAGCACCAGCATGGCCAGCAGCACCTCGATCAGGCTCATTCCTTGTTGCCGTCCGCCATCCATGGCGCCTTCCCCCCTGCGACTTTTCCACAGCCCTTTGCCAACCCGGCCGACTGGACGTTCCTGTCCGCCGGCCTGACTCTATAGAAGCACTTCCAGGGAGGAATGCACGGTGAAGCAACAGGGCGTAACACTGATACAAATGATGTTCGCGTTAGCGCTGGTGGGGGTGCTGACGCACATCAGCGCGCCGACCTACAGCACCATGAGCAGCGGGCTACACCAGCAAGCTGCCGCCAAAGATCTGGCCCAGGCTTTGCGCACCGCGCGCAGCGAGGCCTTGCTGCGTAACCAGGTGGTCCGCCTGCAGGCGCTGGAGGATAACTGGGGCAACGGCTGGCGCATGGTCGTGGAGCAGGACGGCCCACAGCTGCTGTACCAACAGCGGCTTGAGCGGGTGAGCATCGTAGGCAATCAACCGGTGGCCCGGCAGGTACGCTTCAGCGGGCTGGGGGTGCCCTTGCACGAGGGGGGAGCGTTTCAGGCCGGGACGCTGTTCGTCTGCCAGCGCCCCGATCCCTTCAGCCACTACCGGGTGGTACTGGCACACACAGGCCGGGTCAGCCTGCGCGAGGAGCCCGGCGAGCAGCCGCTGTGCGCGGCTGCCGGGTCAGATCAATGAACGCACGCGCAGCTCTTTGGGCATCGAGAAGGTGATGTTCTCCTCGCGGCCATCGAGCTCTTCGGCGCCGGTGGCACCCCAGGCCCGCAACTGCTCGATCACGCCACGCACCAGCACTTCGGGCGCCGAAGCACCGGCAGTGATACCAATGCGTTCGACGCCATCGAACCAGCTTTTTTGCAGGTCTTCAGCGCCGTCGATCAGGTAGGCCGGGGTCGACATGCGCTCGGCCAGCTCACGCAGGCGGTTGGAGTTGGAGCTGTTCGGGCTGCCGACCACCAACACCACGTCGCATTCGTTGGCCAGTTGCTTGACCGCGTCCTGACGGTTCTGGGTGGCGTAGCAGATGTCGTCCTTGCGCGGCCCGCCGATATTGGGGAAGCGCGCGCGCAGGGCATCGATCACCCGGCTGGTGTCGTCCATCGACAGCGTGGTCTGGGTGACGAAGGCCAGTTTGTTCGGGTCGTTGACCTGCAGGCTGGCAACATCGTCCTCGTCTTCGACCAGGTAGATGGCGCCACCATTGCTGGTGTCGTACTGACCCATGGTGCCTTCGACTTCCGGGTGGCCTTCGTGGCCGATCAGGATGCACTCACGGCCGTCGCGGCTGTAGCGCGCCACCTCGATATGCACCTTGGTCACCAGCGGGCAGGTCGCGTCGAACACCTTCAGGCCGCGCCCCGCCGCTTCCTGGCGCACGGCCTGGGAAACACCGTGGGCGCTGAAGATGACGATGACGTCATCTGGTACCTGGTCCAGCTCTTCGACAAAAACGGCCCCGCGCGCACGCAGGTCCTCGACCACGAACTTGTTGTGCACCACTTCATGGCGCACGTAGATCGGCGGACCGAAGACTTCCAGCGCGCGGTTGACGATTTCGATCGCCCGGTCCACACCGGCACAAAAGCCACGGGGGTTGGCGAGTTTGATTTGCATGGATGACTCCTGGCTCAAAGGGCCTTGACCCCGAGGATTTCCACCTCGAAGTTCAAGGTTTTGCCGGCCAGCGGGTGATTGAAGTCGATGGTCACTTGCGCGTCATCGAATGCTTTCACCACGCCGGGCAACTCCGCATTGGCTGCGTCGTTGAAAATCACCAGCAGGCCTTCGGACAGTTCCATGTCGTTGAACTGCGAGCGGGGAATGATCTGCACGTTCTGCGGGTTCGGCTGGCCGAAGGCGTTCTCCGGGGTGACGGTCACGGTGCGCTTGTCACCGGCCTTGAAGCCGAAGATGGCTGCTTCGAAACCTGGCAGCAGGTTGCCGTCGCCGACCTTGAACACCGCCGGCGCCTTTTCAAAGGTACTGTCGACGGTGTCGCCGTTTTCCAGGTGCAGCGCGAAGTGCAGGGTCACTTCGGTGTTCTGGCCGATACGGGTCTCAGTCATGGACGGGCTCTCCGGACTTTTTGCTCTTGAACATGTCCAGCGCCAGCATCACCGCACCGACGGTAATGGCGCTGTCGGCCAGGTTGAAGGCCGGGAAGTACCAGCGGTTCTGCCAGTGCACGAGGATGAAGTCGACCACGTGGCCAAGCACGATGCGGTCGTACAGGTTGCCCAGCGCGCCGCCGAGCACCAGCGCCAGCGCGACGGCCAGCCAGGTCTCGCTGCGCCCCAGGCGCTTGAGCCAGACCACCAGCACGGCGCTGACCACCACGGCGATCAGGGCGAACAGCCAGCGCTGCCAGCCGGAGCTGTCAGCCAGGAAGCTGAAGGCAGCACCGGTGTTGTAGGCCAGGGTCCAGCTGAAGTAGTCAGGGATGACCACGATCTGCTGGTACAGGCTCAGCGCGCCCTCGAAGTAGAACTTGCTGGCCTGGTCGAGGACCAGGACCAGCACGCTCAGCCACAGCCAGCTGAGGCGCCCGAAGCGCCCCACACCAGGGTTAGGCATAGTGGCGCACCTCGCCTTTGCCGCCGATGTTGTCGGCGCAACGGGCGCAGATTTCCGGGTGCTCGGGGTTCGAGCCCACGTCTGCGCGGAAGTGCCAGCAACGGCCGCACTTGGCATGGCCGGACTTGACCACTTTCAGCTTGAGGCCAGGCACTTCGGTCTCGACCGCATCGGCTGGAGCCTGGGCGAACGGCGCAACGCTGGCCGCCGAGGTGATCAGCACGAAGCGCAGCTCGTCGCCCAGCTTGTTCAGGTCGGCGCTCAGGGCGTCGTCGGCGAACAGGGTGACTTCGGCTTGCAGGTTGCCACCAATGGCCTTGGCCGCACGCTGGTTTTCCAGTTCCTTGTTGACCGCAGTCTTGGCGGCCATCACGCGGTCCCAGTAGGCGCGACCCAGTTCGAAGCCTTCCGGCAACTCGCTCAGGCCTTCGTACCAGGTGTTGAGCATGACCGATTCGTTGCGCTCGCCCGGCAGGTACTGCCACAGCTCGTCGGCGGTGAACGCCAGGATCGGCGCGATCCAGCGCACCAGCGCTTCGCTGATGTGGTACAGCGCGGTCTGGCAGGAACGACGGGCAACACTGTTGGCACCCGTGGTGTACTGACGGTCCTTGATGATGTCCAGGTAGAAGCCGCCCAGCTCCTGCACGCAGAAGTTGTGGATCTTCGAGTAGACGTTCCAGAAGCGGTATTCGCCGTAGTGCTCTTCCAGCTCGCGCTGCAGCAGCAGGGTACGGTCGACCGCCCAGCGGTCCAGCGCCAGCATGTCTTCGGCCGGCAGCAGGTCGCGGGCCGGGTCGAAGCCGGACAGGTTGGAGAGCAGGAAGCGCGCGGTGTTGCGGATACGCCGGTAGGCGTCGGCGCTGCGCTGCAGGATCTGCTCGGAAACCGCCATTTCGCCGGAGTAGTCGGTGGCCGAAACCCACAGGCGCAGGATGTCGGCACCCAGGGTGTCGTTGACCTTCTGCGGCTCGATGGTGTTACCCAGCGACTTGGACATCTTGCGGCCGTTTTCGTCGACGGTGAAGCCGTGAGTCAGCAGCTCGCGGTATGGCGCGTGGTTGTCGATGGCGCAGCCGGTCAGCAGCGAGGAATGGAACCAGCCGCGGTGCTGGTCGGAACCTTCCAGGTACAGGTCGGCGCGCGGGCCGGTTTCGTGGCCGATGCTGTGCGAGCCACGCAGCACGTGCCAGTGGGTGGTGCCGGAGTCGAACCAGACGTCGAGGGTGTCGGCGATCTTGTCGTACTGGCCGGCCTCGTCACCGAGCAGCTCGGCAGCGTCGAGCTTGAACCAGGCTTCGATGCCTTCTTTCTCGACGCGCTTGGCCACTTCTTCCATCAGCTCGACGGTGCGCGGGTGCAGCTCGCCGGTTTGCTTGTCGAGGAAGAACGGGATCGGTACACCCCAGTTACGCTGACGCGAGATGCACCAGTCCGGGCGGTTGGCGATCATCGAGTGCAGGCGCGCCTGGCCCCAGGCCGGGACGAACTTGGTCTCTTCGATGGCCTTGACCGCACGCTCGCGCAGGGTCTCGCCGTTGTCGGGCTGCTTGTCCATGCCGACGAACCATTGCGCAGTGGCGCGATAGATCAACGGGGTCTTGTGGCGCCAGCAGTGCATGTAGCTGTGGCTGATGGTTTCGGTGTGCATCAGCGCACCGACTTCCGAAAGTTTTTCGACGATGGCCGGGTTGGCTTTCCAGATGAACTGGCCGCCGAAGAATTCCAGCGACGGCACGTACACACCGTTGCTCTGCACCGGGGTGAGGATGTCGTCGTTGACCATGCCGTAGCGCTTGCAGGTGACGAAGTCGTCTTCACCATAGGCTGGCGAGGAGTGAACCACACCGGTACCGGCGCCCAGCTCGACGTAGTCGGCCAAGTACACCGGCGACAGACGATCGTAGAACGGGTGACGGAAGTTGATCAGCTCCAGGGCCGAGCCTGGCGCGGTGGCGATTACCGAACCTTCCAGCGAATAACGCTTCAGGCACGATTCGACCAGTTCTTCAGCCAGCACCAGCAGCTTGTCGCCGGTATCGACCAGGGCGTAGTTGAACTCCGGGTGGACGTTCAGCGCCTGGTTGGCCGGGATGGTCCACGGCGTGGTGGTCCAGATCACGATCGAGGCAGGTTTTGCCAGCGACGCCAGGCCGAAAGCGGCGGCCAGCTTGGCGTCATCGACCACCGGGAAGGCGACGTCGATGGTCTGCGATTTCTTGTCGGCGTACTCGACCTCGGCTTCGGCCAGGGCCGAACCGCAATCGAAACACCAGTTGACCGGCTTGAGGCCCTTGAACACGAAGCCGTGCTTGACCATTTCAGCCAGCGCGCGGATTTCACCGGCTTCGTTGGCGAAGTTCATGGTCTTGTACGGGTTGTCCCAGTCGCCCAGCACGCCCAGGCGGATGAACTCGGTCTTCTGCCCTTCGATCTGCTCGGCGGCATAGGCACGGCACAGCTCGCGGGTCTGGTCGGCGCTCAGGTGCTTGCCATGGGTCACTTCAACCTTGTGCTCGATCGGCAGGCCGTGGCAGTCCCAGCCCGGGACGTACGGGGCGTCGAAACCGGACAGGGTCTTGGAGCGGACAATCATGTCCTTGAGAATCTTGTTCAGCGCATGACCGATGTGGATCTTGCCGTTGGCGTAGGGCGGGCCGTCGTGCAGCACGAACTTCGGACGATCCTTGCCAATTTCGCGCAGCTTCTGGTACAGGCCAATGCTGTCCCAACGCTGCAGGATCTGCGGTTCGCGCTGTGGCAGGCCGGCCTTCATCGGGAAGGCGGTGTCCGGAAGGTTTAGCGTGGCTTTATAGTCGGTCATTTCAGGCTCTTCGTTAGCGGTTGACCGTGCCAATGGGCACGTGCGGCGGCGATATCCGCATCGATCGCCGACTTCAGCGCCTCCAGGGAGGCGAATCGCTGCTCTTCACGCAGCTTGTGGTGGAATTCCACCGTCAGACGCCGGCCATAGAGATCGCCGGCAAAATCCAGAAGATGTACTTCCAGGTGGGCTTTGCCATCACCTGAAACGGTTGGCCGTACGCCGATGTTGGCGACACCCGGCCAGTTCTTGCCATCGACTTCGACGCTGACCAGGTAGACACCGGTGAGCGGTACGCGATGGCGCTTGAGCTGGATGTTGGCCGTCGGGGTACCCAGCTGGCGCGCCAGCTTCTGCCCGTGCAGCACGCGCCCGCGGATGCGGAACGGCCGGCCCAGCAGGCGCTCGGCCAGGGCGAAGTCGGCACTGGCCAGGGCATCGCGCACTTGCGTGCTGCTGACCCGCAGGCCGTCGAGCTCGACGGTTTGCGCTTCCTCGACGGTAAAGCCCTGGAGGATGCCGGCTTGCTCGAGGAAGTCGAAATCACCGACCCGGTCGCAGCCGAAGCGGAAATCGTCGCCCACTTCCAGGTGCTTGACGCCCAGGCCGTCGACCAGGATGGTGTCGACGAACTCGGCGGCGCTGAGCTTGCTCAGGCGCTGGTTGAACGCCAGGCACAGCACCCGGTCGACGCCTGCGGCGGCCAGCAGGGCGACCTTGTCGCGCAGGCGGGCCAGGCGCGCGGGCGCGGTGTCGGGGGCAAAGTACTCACGCGGCTGTGGCTCGAAAATCACCACGCAGCTGGGCACGCCCAACTCGTCCGCTCGCTCACGCAGGCGCGCCAGGATTGCCTGGTGGCCGCGGTGAACACCGTCGAAGTTGCCAATAGTGGCGACACAGCCCCGGTGCTGGGGGCGCAGGTTGTGGAGGCCTCGAACCAGCTGCATAACGCGCTTCTTGCTCATAAAGTGGTCGATTATAACCACACCCGGGCGTTGACGACAGGCAGCAGCGTCACCCCGTGGCGTGGAATGTGTAAAACCGACGTCTGACCGTCGTCAGGCCTTAATGCAACGCCTTGCGGGCGAAGTCACGCGGGCGAAAACCAAACAGCACCAGACAGCCGAAATAGGTCACGACCCCGGCCAGGATCAGCGCACCCAGGCGCAGGAAGCGCTCGAGCATCTGCCCTTCGGCCCAGGCCGGCATGTAGTGCATGCCCACCAGCAATACCGCCGACATCAGCAATACCGCCACCACCAGCTTGGCGAGGAACTTGGCCCAGCCCGGTTGTGGCTGGAACAACTGCTGCTGACGCAGCTTCCAGTACAAAAGGCCAGCATTCAGGCAGGCGCCCAGACTGATGGCCAGGGCCAGGCCGGCGTGCTGCAGGTGGGTAATGAAGACCAGGTTGAACAACTGGGTACAGACCAGGGTGAAGATGGCGATCTTCACCGGGGTACGGATGTTCTGTTGGGCATAGAAGCCCGGTGCCAGCACCTTGACCAGAATAATTGCCAGCAGGCCGACCGAGTAAGCGATCAGGGCACGCTGGGTCATCGCCGCATCAAAAGCGCTGAATTTACCGTACTGGAACAACGCCACGGTCAGCGGCTCGGCGAGGATGGCCATGGCCAGGGTGCACGGCAGCACCAGCAAGAAGCACAGGCGCAGGCCCCAGTCGAGGATTCGCGAATACTCGTGGCGGTCACGGTTGGCGTAAGTCTTGGCCAGGGTGGGCAGCAGGATGGTGCCCAGGGCCACGCCAAGCACACCGGACGGCAGTTCCATCAGGCGATCGGCGTAGTACATCCACGACACCGAGCCCGCCACCAGGAACGAGGCGAAAATGGTGTTGATGATCAGCGAGATCTGGCTGACCGACACCCCGAGGATCGCCGGCAGCATCTGCTTGAGCACCCGCCACACGCCGGTATCGCGCAGGTTAAGGCGCGGCAGCACAAGCATGCCGATCTTCTTCAGGTGTGGCAGCTGGTACAGCAATTGCGCCAGGCCACCGGCCAGCACGCCCCAGGCCAGGGCCATGATCGGCGGATCGAAGTACGGCGTGAGGAACAGGGTAAAGCCGATCATCGCCACGTTGAGCAGGGTTGGCACGAAGGCCGGCACCGAAAAACGGTTCCAGGTATTGAGGATGGCCCCGGCCAGCGAGGACAGCGAGATCAGCAATATATAAGGAAAGGTCACCCGCAGCAGGTCGGTGGTCAGCTGGTATTTCTCGGCGCTGTCGACAAAGCCCGGCGCCGTTACCCACACCACCCAGGGTGCGGCGAGGATGCCCAGGGCAGTCACCAGGGCCAGCACCAGGGTCAGCAGGCCGCTGACGTAGGCGATGAAGGTACGGGTCGCCTCCTCGCCTTGCTGGGTCTTGTATTCGGCCAGGATCGGCACGAACGCCTGGGAAAACGCGCCTTCGGCAAAGATGCGCCGCAGCAGGTTGGGCAGTTTGAAGGCAATGAAGAAGGCGTCGGTGGCCACGCCTGCGCCGAACACCCGTGCCAGGATGGTGTCACGGACAAAGCCCAGCACCCGCGAGATCATGGTGATGGAGCTGACCGCGGCCAGGGATTTAAGAAGATTCATCGAAAGTTTTTCACGCCTGAGGATAAAGGGCTGTGCCGCAACGCGCCCAGTTGTGCGATACTCCGCGCCGCAACGCAAGCAGAGCAAAAGCTCCCGAGTTTACAGGTCGTGCCGCAGAAGGGAATCACTCCCTTGTACAGAACGACCACTCAGCGGAACCATGCAAGTGCCCTTGACAACCGATCAACTCATCGGCATGATTCGCGGCCTATTTTGTTTGCTATTTACCAAGTCTTTCGAGGAGCTCGACGGTGGCCAACTCACCTTCCGCCAAAAAACGTGCAAAACAGGCTGAGAAGCGTCGCAGCCACAACGCCAGCCTGCGTTCCATGGTTCGTACCTACATCAAGAATGTAGTTAAAGCCATCGACGCAAAAGACGCCGAAAAAGCGCAAGCTGCTTACACTCTGGCTGTTCCAGTTATCGACCGTATGGCCGATAAAGGTATCATCCACAAGAACAAGGCTGCTCGCCATAAAGGCCGTCTGAATGGCCACATCAAGGCGCTGAAAGAAGCTGCAGCTGCCTAAGCGACATGCTTGTTGAAAAACCGACCCTAGGGTCGGTTTTTTATTGCCTGTGATTCCTGAGATTGACCTTTAACCCTGTGGGAGCTGGCTTGCCAGCGATCGACCGCAAAGCGGTCGCAGCCCAGGCAACACCAGATGGGTAGCCTGGACCGGCCTCATCGCTGGCAAGCCAGCTCCCACAATGGGCTGCAATGCAGCCCGGGGTGTTTGCTACTTACCAATCTGAATCTTCGGTGCCCACTGCAGCCATTCATCCTCGGCCTTGTCGAACAGGGCAAAGGTCTGCTGCGGACGGGCCGGGTTACCGATCTTCTCGCCGTCCGGCGTTGCGAAGGCAATACCGCCCTCGATCAGGGTCTCCAGCGACTCGGTTCGTACCGTAGCGCCCTTGAACAGGCCGATGTCGAAGCCAAAGCCGCTGCTGTTCCAGAAACGGCTTCCACTACGTACCAGCGCTGCGTACCTGGGCTCGATGAGGATGTGGATCAACACCCGATCCGCCGTCTGCCCCAACTCGAAACCGGTAACCTTGCCCACCGGAATCTCGCGGTAGGTCACTGGCACGCCCGGCTTGATCGAACCCCGCCGCGCAGCACTGAGCACCAGCGACAAGCCGGCTTCGCGCTCGGAGAAGTCCGGCGCCTGTGGCAATGCATTGAAGTTGAGCTGTGGCCCTGCGCTTCTCACGGCCGGCTGCACTTCCAGGTACTGACCGGTGACCAGGGTTTCCAGGTTGGCAGTCTTGACGATGCCCAGGGCAGGCTTGACCACCCAGAACTGTGTACCTTCGCGGGCAATGCGCTCCGGCACCTCGGTGATCCGCGCCTTGAGCAGCACCGCCTGCAAATCCTTGGTCAGGTCGACCTGCTCGACCTTGCCGACATCCAGGCCCTTGAAGCGAACCGGCGTGCCCACCTTGAGGCCGTCTGCGCGATCGACACGGATGGTCACCGTGGTTCCGCTGCGGTTGGCTGCCTCCTGGTCTTCATGCAGGAGGAAGAACGGAATACGACGCTTGAGCTTCACATTCGGGATCGGTGTGTCGAAGGCAATACCGCCGGCCATCAGGCTTTGCAGCGATTCACTCTTGATCTGGATGCCCGACAGGCCACCGCTCAGGGTAATGCCGCTGGCATTCCAGAAGCGCGTCGAACCGTTGACCAGGCCGGCGTACTCTTTCTCGATATGCACGCCGATCAGCAGGCGTTTGCTCTTCTTCGAGAACTGGTAGCTCTGCACCGTACCGACCTTGACCTGACGGTAGAGGATCGGGCTGCCGACTTCCAGCGAACCGAGGTTGTCGCTGTACAGCACCAGATGCAGCCCCGGTGCCTTGAGGTCCAGTGGCGGCGCCTTGGCCCGCGCCTCGAACTCACGCTGCGGTGTCGCGCCCTTGTCGCCCGGGCGGATGGCGATGTAGTTACCTTTGACCAGCGCCTCCAGGCCGGTAATACCGGCCAGGGAGATCGACGGTTTGACCACCCAGAACTGCGTGCCGTCGACCAGGTAGTCTTCGGCCAGCGGATCGAGGGTCAGCTCGGCCATGGCGCTAGCCAGGTCGGCATCGACCTTGAGGGTCTTCAGCGAGCCGACCTGGATACCTTTGTACATTACCGGAGTACGCCCGGCCTGCAGGCCCTCGAAGTCGCTTAGCTTGACCTTGACGCGAATACCGGCCTGGGCCGCATCAAAGTCTTCGTACAGGCGGAACGGCAGGTTCGGGTCGGTTGGCGGGCTGTCCTTGCGGTGCTCGGGCGTGGCGAAGGCGATGCCGCCGGCGACAATACTGGCCAGCGATTCACTACGGACCTTCACTCCGGAAAGGTCGGCATCGATGCTGACGCCGCTGGCGTTCCAGAACCGCGTATGTTTGCGCACAAGGGCGGCATAGGCCGGCTCGATGAACACCTTGATCTCGACCGTACCCTGGTCTTCGGCCAGGCGATAGCTCTTCACCCGGCCGACCTGGATCTGCTTGTAGAACACCGGGCTGTCGCGGTTGAGCGAGCCCAGGCGGTCAGCCTTGAGGGTCAGGTGCAGGCCCGGCTCGCTGTCGGACAACGGCGGCGCCTCATCCAGCGCCTTGAAGCGCTTGGTCGGCTCGCCCTGCCCCGGGCTCACGGCAATGTAGTTGCCTGAGACCAGGGTTTCCAGGCCGGTGATCCCGGCCAGGCTGACGCTCGGCTTGACCAGCCAGAAGCGCGTCCCGGTGTTCAGGTGCGGCTCGGCTTCCTTGTTCATCTCAATGGTGGCGATGACCCCGGTATTGCTGCCCTTGGCATCCAGTACCAGCTCTTTCACCTTACCGACCGACATACCCTTGAAGACCACTTCGGTCTTGTTGGCGACGATACCTTCACCGCTTTCAAAGCGGACCTGGATGTTCACCCCTGACTCGCGATAGGCCTGCCAGCCAAGCCAGCCACCGATCACCAGGGCGATCAGGGGCAATATCCATATGGCCGACCAGTTCGAAGCTGGGCGGGTTTTAGCCGTAGGCAAATCACTCATGGTCGTCATCCGACTCCGTGTTATCCCAAATCAGTCGGGGATCGAAGGTTACTGCAGCGAGCATCGTCAGAATCACCACACTGGCGAAGGCGACGGCGCCCAGATTGGCTTCGACACTGGCGATCCTGCCGAAATTCACCACCGCCACCAAAATGGCGATCACGAAAATATCCAGCATCGACCAGCGTCCGATGAATTCGATGAAGCGGTACATCAGAATCCGTTGCCGCGCCGACAACGGTTGGTGGCGCTGCACCGAATAAAGCAGCAGGGCAATGCCCACCAGCTTGAAGGTCGGCACCAGGATACTGGCGATGAACACCACCGCAGCGATCGGCAGCATGCCGTGCTTCATCAGGGTGATGACGCCGGACATGATGGTGTCCGGGCTGCCCTGCCCCAAGGCGCTGACGGTCATGATCGGCAGCACATTGGCCGGGATGTACAAGATTGCCGAGGTCATCAGCAACGCCCAGGTTCGCACCAGGCTGTTTGGCCGCCGTGCGTGCACCACTGCGCCACAGCGGGTGCAGGTTTGCGCGTCACTGTCCGGCCCCTGGCGATTCAGCTCGTGGCATTCACCACAAACCAGAATGCCAGCATCAATCGCACGCATGCAGGTCTTCCCCCGATAAAGCGCTCCATATCTGGTGGGGCGACATCACCACCTCCAGCCACACCTGCACCAACAACAAACTGATAAAGCAGGCCAGGCCCAGGCCCAGGCTCAGCTCCGCCAGGTCGACCAGCTTGACCATCGCCACCAGCACACCCATGAAATAGACCTCGAGCATGCCCCAATCGCGTAGATGGTGATAAATCCGATAGAGCAACAAACCGTAACTGCGGCCGATGTTCAGGCGAATGCTCAACAGCACAGCCAGCTGGCACAGCAGTTTGAGCAAGGGAATGGCCATGCTGCAAAGAAACACCACCACTGCCACGCCGCGCATACCGGTGTTGTACAACCCGACCACGCCACTCCAGACGGTGTCGTCGGAGCTTTGGCCGAGCAGGTGCAATTGCATGATCGGCAAGAAGTTGGCCGGTACATAGAGCAGCAAGGCTGCCAGCACCAGGGCCAGGCTGCGCTGGACCACATTGTGCCGATGGGCGTAGAGCTCGTAGCCACAGCGCGGGCAGTGGGCCTTTTCGTCCTGCTTGAGCACAGGCTTGCGCATCAGCAGGTCGCATTCGTGACAGGCCACCAGGTCATTGAGGGGCAAGTCGGCGAGCTGATGGGGGTCGGCAGGTTCTGACATAGTGAACTTCTGAGTCAACGCGAGGGCGCTATTCTAACCGATGTAGGAGCGGGCTTGCCCCGCGATACCCTTCTGTCAGCCACATCGCATCGCGGGGCAAGTCGAGGCGTCGCACCGCCACTCCCACAGGGACAGTGCGCACAGAGGAAAATGCCAGAAAGACAAAACCCCTACCTGCATACGCAGATAGGGGTTTCGGAATTTAATCTTGACGATGACCTACTCTCACATGGGGAAACCCCACACTACCATCGGCGATGCATCGTTTCACTGCTGAGTTCGGGATGGGATCAGGTGGTTCCAATGCTCTATGGTCGTCAAGAAATTCTGTTGCCAGAAGGTCTTGTTAGACACTCCAGCGAATCGGGTATGTGATGATTGTGAGTTACAAATTCTCGGCTTTGCAGTCTTCACAACACCGCAATCTGGTCATTCGACGCAAATTGCTTGGGTGTTATATGGTCAAGCCTCACGGGCAATTAGTATTGGTTAGCTCAACGCCTCACAGCGCTTACACACCCAACCTATCAACGTCGTAGTCTTCGACGGCCCTTCAGGGAGCTCAAGGCTCCAGTGAGATCTCATCTTGAGGCAAGTTTCCCGCTTAGATGCTTTCAGCGGTTATCTCTTCCGAACATAGCTACCCGGCAATGCCACTGGCGTGACAACCGGAACACCAGAGGTTCGTCCACTCCGGTCCTCTCGTACTAGGAGCAGCCCCTCTCAAATCTCAAACGTCCACGGCAGATAGGGACCGAACTGTCTCACGACGTTCTAAACCCAGCTCGCGTACCACTTTAAATGGCGAACAGCCATACCCTTGGGACCGGCTTCAGCCCCAGGATGTGATGAGCCGACATCGAGGTGCCAAACACCGCCGTCGATATGAACTCTTGGGCGGTATCAGCCTGTTATCCCCGGAGTACCTTTTATCCGTTGAGCGATGGCCCTTCCATACAGAACCACCGGATCACTAAGACCTACTTTCGTACCTGCTCGACGTGTCTGTCTCGCAGTCAAGCGCGCTTTTGCCTTTATACTCTACGACCGATTTCCGACCGGTCTGAGCGCACCTTCGTACTCCTCCGTTACTCTTTAGGAGGAGACCGCCCCAGTCAAACTACCCACCATACACTGTCCTCGATCCGGATAACGGACCTGAGTTAGAACCTCAAAGTTGCCAGGGTGGTATTTCAAGGATGGCTCCACGCGAACTGGCGTCCACGCTTCAAAGCCTCCCACCTATCCTACACAAGCAAATTCAAAGTCCAGTGCAAAGCTATAGTAAAGGTTCACGGGGTCTTTCCGTCTAGCCGCGGATACACTGCATCTTCACAGCGATTTCAATTTCACTGAGTCTCGGGTGGAGACAGCGCCGCCATCGTTACGCCATTCGTGCAGGTCGGAACTTACCCGACAAGGAATTTCGCTACCTTAGGACCGTTATAGTTACGGCCGCCGTTTACCGGGGCTTCGATCAAGAGCTTCGCGTTAGCTAACCCCATCAATTAACCTTCCGGCACCGGGCAGGCGTCACACCCTATACGTCCACTTTCGTGTTTGCAGAGTGCTGTGTTTTTAATAAACAGTCGCAGCGGCCTGGTATCTTCGACCGGCATGGGCTTACGGAGCAAGTCCTTCACCCTCACCGGCGCACCTTCTCCCGAAGTTACGGTGCCATTTTGCCTAGTTCCTTCACCCGAGTTCTCTCAAGCGCCTTGGTATTCTCTACCCAACCACCTGTGTCGGTTTGGGGTACGGTTCCTAGTTATCTGAAGCTTAGAAGCTTTTCTTGGAAGCATGGCATCAACCACTTCGTCGCCTAAAGGCAACTCGTCATCAGCTCTCGGCCTTAAGATCCCGGATTTACCTAAGATCTCAGCCTACCACCTTAAACTTGGACAACCAACGCCAAGCTGGCCTAGCCTTCTCCGTCCCTCCATCGCAATAACTAGAAGTACAGGAATATTAACCTGTTTTCCATCGACTACGCTTTTCAGCCTCGCCTTAGGGACCGACTAACCCTGCGTCGATTAACGTTGCGCAGGAAACCTTGGTCTTTCGGCGTGGGAGTTTTTCACTCCCATTGTCGTTACTCATGTCAGCATTCGCACTTCTGATACCTCCAGCAAGCTTCTCAACTCACCTTCACAGGCTTACAGAACGCTCCTCTACCGCGTCACCTAAGTGACACCCGTAGCTTCGGTG
>NZ_OPYO01000006.1:0-225152 GCF_900275665.1 Pseudomonas sp. JV241A | reverse complement strand
CCCACTACCAGGCAGATTCCTAGGTATTACTCACCCGTCCGCCGCTGAATCGAAGAGCAAGCTCTTCTCATCCGCTCGACTTGCATGTGTTAGGCCTGCCGCCAGCGTTCAATCTGAGCCATGATCAAACTCTTCAGTTCAATACTGCTTGGGTTTTGAGAAAACCCTAAACTTGGCTCAGCAATCTCAAATGACTTACTTTCAAATCTTTCGATTTTCGTGTAGCCACTTGTGATGCTGATAATCTTTTTGACTATCAGTCTGAACTCACAAGCACCCACACGAATTGCTTGATTCAGTTGTTAAAGAGCGGTTGGTTAAGAGCTTTTCGTCTCAACCGAGGCGCGCATTCTACGCTTTCCTCAGAGTCTGTCAAGCGTTTATTTTGAAGTTTTTCAGAATTTCTCTTTCAACTTCAACCACTTGACTCGCTGCGATCTCTCGTCAGCGGGAGGCGAATTCTACAGCGTTTCAAACCGCTGTCAACTGCCTTTTTCACCGCTGTCGATCTTTCGATCGAAGCCCTTCCGGACGACCCTGGAACCGCTAACTCTTTGAAACTCAAGGAGTTTTCAGTTCCGACTGCGCCGGAAGTGGGGCGAATTATAGACAGATCCACAGGGGCGTCAAGCACTTATTTAAGCTTTTGTTACAGGTGCCGTTTTACGCACTGCCAGGCGCGGGATTCGCCGCTCCAGCGCAGGAATACGCAAGGCCAACAGGAACAAGCCGATAGCAGCGTATATGACCCACTCTTTAAGGTCGGCGCGTACTACCCAGAGAAAGTGCAACAAGCCCAGCCCCAGAATCACGTAAACCAGTTTGTGCAACTTCTTCCAGCGCGCGCCGAGACGGCGCTGACTGTATCGATTGGAAGTGACCGCTAAAACCAGCAAGCCCAAAAAGCCCAGCATCCCGACAATGATGTAAGGACGCTTGCTTAGCTCAACCCCCAACTGCCCCCAGTCCAGCCCCAGGACGAAGAACATGTAGGCACTCAGGTGCAGCACTATATAAGCAAAGCACCACAGCCCCAGCTGGCGCCGCGAGACAATCCAGCCCGCCCAGCCGGTAAGGCGCTGCAAGGGCGTCATGCTCAGGGTTATCAACAGGAAGATCAAAGCCCCCAGCCCCAGGCGATCGACCAGGATCTTGCCCGGATCCGGCCCAAGGGCTTCCATGGCTGCTTCATACAACCACCATAGCGGCCAGACACTGGCCGAGATAAAGATGCCGAGCCTGAAGAGTGGATAACGCATCAGTAGTTCTTCCGCAGGTCGAGGCCGCTGTACAGCCCTGCCACTTCTTCGGCATAGCCATTGAACATCTGCGTGGGCCGCACATTGGGACTGAACAGGCCACTGGGCAGGCGCCGCTCACGGGCCTGGGTCCAGCGCGGGTGATCAACCTCGGGGTTCACGTTGGCGTAGAAGCCATATTCTTCTGGAGCAATCGCCTGCCAGGTGGTGCGCGGCTGCTCTTCGACCAGGCTGATGCGCACGATCGACTTGATGCTCTTGAAGCCGTACTTCCAAGGCACCACTAGACGCAACGGCGCACCGTTCTGGTTGGGCAGTTCGCGCCCGTACATGCCAACGGCGAGGATCGCCAGCGGGTTCATCGCCTCATCCAGGCGCAAGCCTTCTATATAAGGCCAGTCGATCAGGGCAAAGCTTGAGCGCTGACCAGGCATGCTCTTCGGGT
Organism: Pseudomonas sp. JV241A; assembly: GCF_900275665.1. NCBI lineage: Bacteria > Pseudomonadati > Pseudomonadota > Gammaproteobacteria > Pseudomonadales > Pseudomonadaceae > Pseudomonas > Pseudomonas sp. JV241A. The sequence goes on along the minus strand of NZ_OPYO01000006.1, from coordinate 223,448 downwards.
CCTGCAGGGTTTCGAAGCGAATGAAACGGGCCTTGGAGGTTGGCTCGACCTGATCAAGCAGCGCCGATAAAGGAAAGCCCAGCCAGGGGATGACCATCGACCAGGCTTCCACGCAGCGCAGGCGATAGATGCGCTCCTCCAGTTGGTAGGGTTTCATGAAGTCTTCCAGGGCATAGCGCCCGGGCTTGCCTACTTCACCATCCACCACCACGGTCCAGGGCTCGGTTTTAACGCTGCCGGCATTGGCCGCCGGATCGCCCTTGTCGGTGCCGAACTCATAGAAGTTGTTGTAGTGGGTGGCATCCTTGAACGGCGTGATCGCCTCCCCCGGCGCCGTCACTGCTTGCCACTTGGTAGCGACGAGCTTCTCGCTGAACCAGCCAGGCGCCCTGCCCGCCTCGACATCGGCATAGCGCGATGCGTCGGCAGCACTGGCCCACCGCGGCAGCGCGGTTGCCGCGATGGCAGCCAGCGACCCGCCGAGCATGGCGCGGCGCGAGACATAAAGGGATTCGGGGGTGACATCCGATTCTTTGCAATCGGAGGCTTTGGACAGCTTGATGAGCATGATGGCTCCGTAGAACTGGAGGACTGATGCACCAGTAGACTACGGAGCCCGAGCGAAATTACATCACTCGATGTTTTTGCGCCGACGCATGCGCAACAGGTATTGCACAGGGCCGGAGGCCGCATAGCCGAGGAACACCAGCAGCAGGATGCGCGGTGGATCACTGAAGACTACCGCGAACACCAGCACCACGGCGAGGATCGCTACGAACGGTACGCGTCCCTTGAGATCCAGCTCCTTGAAGCTGTTGTACTTGATGTTGCTGACCATCAGCATGCCGGCCGCAGCCACCAGCAGCGCCACCAGGAACGACAGTTTCGAACCCTGGATGCCGTAGTCGCTGAAGGCCCAGACGGTACCGGCCACCACACCGGCAGCAGCCGGGCTGGCCAGGCCGATGAAGTAGCGCTTGTCAGCCTTGCCGACCTGGGTGTTGAAGCGCGCCAGACGCAGCGCGGCGCCAGCTACATAGATGAAGGCGACCATCCAGCCGACCTTGCCCATGTCTCCCAGGGCCCAGCCAAAGGCCAGCAACGCCGGGGCGACACCGAAGGCGACCATGTCCGACAGCGAGTCGTACTCGGCACCAAATGCGCTCTGGGTGTTGGTCATGCGTGCCACACGGCCGTCCAGGCCATCGAGGACCATGGCGACGAAAATGGCGATAGCGGCGAAGGCGAAATACTTGCTCGCCTCACGTGGATCACCCGCGCTGAGGGCCGCCTGGGCACTCATGGAGTTGATGATCGAATAGAAACCGGCGAACAGGTTCGCAGTGGTGAACAGGTTGGGCAGCAGATAGATGCCGCGATGCCGAACCTTGCGTCCTTCGGCGTCATGCCCTTCTTCAACATGCTCATCGATCGGTAGCAGGCTTTCGGCGTCAGAGGCCTTGTTCGGCTCTTCGGGACGTTCGCTCATGGACATTACCTTGCAACGGTGTGGAAAGTTTCGACAGACGTCTGCGACGAGGGTTCGCCGACAAACGATGAAGCTTTATACCAGAAGCTGACCGCCTAAACGAAAAAACGCGGCCGAAGCCGCGTTTTCATCGCATCAGGACAAGATCAGTTCTTGGCCTTGTCGACGATTTTGTTCGCCGCGATCCAAGGCATCATCGAGCGCAGTTGCTCGCCGATGACTTCGATGCCGTGAGCAGCGTTGTTACGACGCTTGGCGGTCATCGAAGGATAGCCGGTGGCGCCTTCGCTGATGAACATCTTGGCGTACTCGCCGTCCTGGATGCGCTTCAGAGCGTTGCGCATGGCCTGACGGGATTCGGCGTTGATGACTTCAGGGCCGGTCACGTACTCGCCGTATTCGGCGTTGTTGGAGATCGAGTAGTTCATGTTGGCGATGCCGCCTTCGTACATGAGGTCAACGATCAGCTTCAGTTCGTGCAGGCACTCGAAGTAGGCCATCTCTGGCGCGTAGCCCGCTTCAACCAGGGTTTCGAAACCGGCTTTGACCAGCTCGACGGTACCACCGCACAGAACAGCCTGCTCGCCGAACAGGTCGGTTTCGGTCTCGTCCTTGAAGGTGGTTTCGATGATGCCGGTACGGCCGCCACCGACGCCAGCGGCGTAGGACAGGGCAACGTTCTTGGCATTGCCGGAAGCATCCTGGTAGATCGCGATCAGGTCAGGGATACCGCCGCCTTTGACGAATTCGGAACGCACGGTGTGACCTGGCGCTTTTGGCGCGATCATGATCACGTCCAGGTCGGCGCGTGGGACAACCTGGTTGTAGTGGATGGCGAAACCGTGGGAGAAGGCCAGGGTGGCGCCCTTCTTGATGTTCGGCTCGACTTCGTTCTTGTACAGCTGGGACTGGAACTCGTCCGGGGTCAGGATCATGACCAGGTCGGCACCGGCAACAGCGGTCGCTACATCGGCAACTTTCAGGCCGTGAGCTTCGGCTTTGGCAACGGTGTTCGAACCTTTACGCAGACCGACAGTGACATCCACACCGGAGTCTTTCAGGTTGCACGCTTGAGCGTGGCCCTGGGAGCCGTAACCGATGATGGCAACTTTCTTGCCCTGGATGATGGAAAGGTCACAGTCTTTGTCGTAATAAACTTTCATGAAAATACCCCTGTTATCTCGGCCCATAGGGCCATCGCTAATTTTTTGAGTTAGATGCTGAGCACTTTGTCGCCACGGGCAATGCCGGTAACGCCGCTGCGCACTGTTTCGAGAATGGACGCGGTACCGATGGCCTGAATGAAGCTGTCAAGCTTGTCGCTGGCGCCAGTAAGCTGAACGGTATAGACGCTGCTGCTGACGTCGACGATCTGCCCACGATAGATATCGGTGGTGCGTTTGATCTCGGCACGCTGGGCGCCCGTGGCCTTGATCTTGACCAGCATCAGTTCACGTTCGATGTGCGCGCTTTCCGAGAGGTCGACCAGCTTGACGACTTCAACCAGCTTGTTCAGGTTTTTGGTGATCTGCTCGATCACCTCATCATGACCGACCGTGGTCAGCGTCAGACGCGACAGGGTCGGGTCTTCGGTTGGCGCCACCGTCAGGCTTTCGATGTTGTAGTTACGCTGCGAGAACAGACCAACCACGCGAGACAAGGCACCGGGTTCGTTTTCCAACAGCAGGGAAATAATGTGCCGCATGATTAGGTACGCTCCGTCTTGCTCAGCCACATATCGCGCATAGAGCCGTCTTTGATCTGCATCGGGTAGACGTGCTCGCTGTTGTCGACCTGGATATCGATGAACACCAGCCGGTCTTTCATGGCGAACGCTTCCTCGAGCTTGGGCTTGAGGTCTTTCAGGCTGGTGATGCGAATACCCACGTGACCATAGGCTTCGGCCAGCTTGACGAAGTCAGGCAGCGATTCCATGTAGGAGTGCGAGTGACGGCTGTTGTAGGCCATGTCCTGCCATTGGCGGACCATGCCCAAGACACCGTTGTTCAGGTTGACGATCTTCACCGGCAGGTCGTACTGCAGGCAGGTCGACAGCTCCTGGATGTTCATCTGGATGCTGCCCTCACCGGTAACGCAGGCAACGTCCTGGTCCGGGAAGTTCAGCTTGACGCCCATGGCCGCCGGGAAGCCGAAGCCCATGGTGCCCAGGCCACCGGAGTTGATCCAGCGGTTCGGCTTGTTGAAGCGGTAGTACTGCGCCGCGAACATCTGGTGCTGACCAACGTCGGAGGTAACAAAGGCATCGCCCTTGGTCACTTCGCAGAGGGTCTCGATCACGGTTTGCGGCTTGATCACGCTACCGTCGCCCTTGTCGTAAGGGAACATGTCGCGATCGCCACGCCATTCTTCGATCTGCTTCCACCAGGCATCCATGGCGGCCTTGTCCGGCTGCTCGCCGATTTCGCGCAAGGTCGCAACCATTTCGGTCAGTACGCTCTCGACCGGGCCAACAATCGGCACGTCGGCCTTGATGGTCTTGGAGATCGACGCCGGGTCGATGTCGATGTGGATAACCTTGGCGTTCGGGCAGAACTTGGCCGGGCCGTTGACCACGCGGTCGTCGAAACGCGCACCGACGGCGAAGATCACGTCAGCGTGGTGCATGGCCAGGTTGGCGGTGTAGCTGCCGTGCATGCCGAGCATGCCGAGGAACTGGCGATCGGTACCCGGATAGCCGCCCAGGCCCATCAAGGTGTTGGTGACCGGCAGGTTGAGCATCTGCGCAACTTCGGTCAGCGCTGCAGAACCGCCGCCGAGGATCACGCCGCCACCGGCGTAGACCACTGGGCGCTTGGCGGCCAGCAACATCTCGGCAGCCTTGCGGATCTGCCCCGAGTGACCACGAACGGCCGGGCTGTAGGAACGCATCTTGACCTTTTTGGGGTAGACGTATTCGAACTTTTCCGCGGGGTTGGTCATGTCTTTGGGGATATCGACCACGACCGGGCCCGGGCGACCGGATTGCGCCAGATAGAAAGCTTTTTTCAGGACTTCAGGGATTTCCGAGGCGTGCTTGATCATGAAGCTGTGCTTCACGATCGGCCGGGAAATACCAATCATGTCGGTTTCCTGGAAGGCATCGGTACCGACCATGGTGCTAGGCACCTGACCGGAGAGGATGACCATCGGAATGGAGTCCATGTACGCGGTGGCAATACCGGTGATGGCATTGGTCGCGCCTGGACCAGAGGTCACCAGTACCACGCCGGCCTTGCCGGTGGCACGGGCATAACCGTCCGCCATATGGGTAGCTGCCTGCTCGTGACGAACCAGGATGTGGCTTACTTCCGGTTCTTTGAACAGGGCATCGTAAACATGAAGGAGAGCACCACCAGGGTACCCGTAGATGTGCTTAACGCCTTCGTCACGCAAAAAGCGGACGACCATCTCAGCGCCAGATAAAAGCTCCACGTTGTTCACCTCTAAAACGCCAGAATACCGTCCACGGTGGACGGGTCTTAATAGGTTTACTGCCAAGCAGAGCATGAGCGACGGAATCGCCGACTACGTCAGCACTGACTGAGCAAGTATTGGGAGCGCCCCAAAGTGTTGCGGGGTTTTCCCACCCAGCGCGAGGTAACGCGTTGCGGGGTGTAACAGGTCGGCGCGGGTATGCACCTCATGATCTGCTTAGCGGGTCTGCTTCTGGCAGTCCCTCTACAGCGGAATCTGGATTCTTCTTTTTCGGCGCGCGCAAGTCAAGAAAAATTATTGCCAATTTCGCGCAAGGACGATCCACAGCCACCACTAATGCCAGTGACAGCAGCAGAAAAGCAAACAATACAAACAAAAAGAGCCACAATCTGTGGCTCCAAGGGTGAAAAGAGGGAAATTCAGGCAGAAGGACTGATCAATTGGTCAAACTCTGCTAGCAGCCTGCGTAGCTCGCGGCTTTGCTCCGGGCGATCGACGTATACCGTTTCAGCCATGACCAGGATGCCGGAGGCATTTGGCAACGGCAGGCCCTTTTCGAGAATCTCTTTCATTTTTGGCAGGAAGATCCACTGCAGCCACTGATCGAAGCTCATGCTGTCGACCGCGAACGGCACGCTGCTCGCCAACGCTTGAGGCGTCGGTGAAACATCACTCCACCAGCCTTGGGCATGGAGTTCATGCTCGATCAACAGCAGGTGATCGGCAATATCGAGAATGCGTGGATCCATTACAGGTTGACCTGGGCTTTCTGCCGGGCCAGCGCTGCGCCTGCCGAATCACCCTGTTTTTCGCGCGACTGGGCAATGATGTTCCACAGCCCGGCCTGCAGGTCGGGGCGACCGTTGGCGTAGGTCAGCGCGCGGCGAGCCAGTTGCTCGGACTGCGCGGCATCGCCTTGAGCCAGGCGCACCTGGGCCAGCCGGTAAAGCACTTGCGGCTCGCGTGGCGCGATGCGCTGGGCACGCTCCAGACTCGACGAGGCACCGTTGTAGTCGCCACCGGTCTGTTGCTGCTGGGCGGTGGTCAACAACGCCAGTACCGGGCCGTCGAGCTGTTCGTCAGCCGAGAGGCCGCCGCTGGCTGCACTGGCGCGCGGAATACCGCTCGGCGCGCTGGGCGCAGTGGTGCTCGGCATGGTGTAGCTGCCGGCATTGGTCGAGCTGCTGTCGAACGGCGCCGAGCTGCTCGGGCCCGGGGTAATCGGGCCGGTGCTGATCGGCGCGGCACCGGTGGACGCTGGGAAAGTCTGGATCGGTGTGGCGCCGGAACCTTGCGGGACCATGACCATCACCCCGGAATCCTGCGGCACGGACTGAGCCTGACGCGTCCCGCCATTGACCTGCGCAGGCGCACCACGGTTAGCCGTGACCCGCTCGCTGTTGGAAACCCGGGTACTGGAATCGACCACGGGAATGGAGCCGCGCGGATTGCTGGCGCAGCCGTTGAGCAAAGCCAGCGCCGTCAAGGCTGGAAACCACCACTTGTTCACTTCACACCCTCTTTAGGCTAGTGCTTAATTCATCCAACCCTTGACCCAGTCCATGACGGACTCGGCGGGATCCGGCTCGCCGCCACAGGCGGGCCCAGCCGGCGGTTCACTACCGCGAATATACGGCATCTGCACGGCGCCCGGGCAACTGGCATCCGAGCCCTGGCCGCTATGCGGATCGATCCAGGCCTGAACCACGTTATCGGGCAGCGGCATGTCCAGCGGCAAGGGGTCAGCCTTGCGCATGAAGCTGGTCCAGACCTGCAGCGCGCCGGTAGCACCCGTGAACGGTGTTTTACCGTTGTCATCGCGCCCTAGCCAGACCACCGCCAGCAAGTCCTGGCTGAAACCTGCGAACCAGCTGTCACGCGAATCGTTGCTGGTACCGGTCTTGCCCGCCAGGTTCAACGAGCTTGGCAGCACACTGTAGACCGAACGCCCGGTACCTTCGCGCATCACCCGCTGCATGGCGTTCTGCACCAGATAGATGGCGCCCGGATCGAAGGTTTGCTGGATCTGGAACGGATAACGCTTGAGCGGCTCGCCTTCGGCGGTCAGCACGCTGCGAATACCGCGCATCGGTGTATTGAAACCACCGTTGGCCAGGGTCTGGTACATGGTCGCGACCTGCATCGGCGACATGCCGCCAGCCCCGAGCATCATCGAAGGGAACGCCGGCCAGTCGACATTCACACCTAACCGGCCAATGGTCTTGAGCACGTTTGGCACGCCCAGTTCCAGGCCCAGCTTGGCGGTCGACAGGTTGTAGGAGTTGGCCAGGCCCTGGTACAGATAAATCGTACCGTGGGAGCGGCGGTCATAGTTCTGCGGCCGCCACACCTGGCCATCGGCGCCTTTGATCGAGAACGGCTCGTCCTGCACCCAACTGGTCAGGGTGTACTTGCTCGGTTTTTCCAGGGCGGTCAGGTATACCGCCGGCTTGACCAGCGAGCCGATCGGCCGCACCGCATCGATAGCGCGGTTGAAACCGGCGAAACCGGCCTGACGGCTGCCGATCAGGGCCTGGACTTCACCGGTTTCCGGGTTGGTCACGACCATTGCCGCTTCGACTTCATCGGCGCCCTTGCGCCCGGCCAGGCGCTTGAAGGTCTCGCCCATGGCCGCTTCCGACTTCATCTGCAGGATCGGATCGAAGCTGGTGAAAATGCGCAGGCCTTCTTCGGTCAAGTCTTCGTCACGGTAGTCCTGGCGCAGCTGGCGTTTGACCAGGTCGAGGAAGCCCGGGTACGAACTGTCGGCCAGGCTGCCGCGCTTGGTCACGCCCAATGGCATCTTCTTCGCCGCTTCCACCGCTTCCGGGGTTGCCACGCCCTGCTCGGCCAGCAGGTCGAGTACCAGGTTACGCCGCACCGTCGCCCGCTCCGGGTAACGCCGCGGGTTGTAATAGGAAGGGCCCTTGACCATACCGACCAGCAAGGCAATCTGGTGCAGCTTGAGTTCCGACAGCGGCTGGCTGAAGAAGAACTGGCTGGCCAGGCCGAAGCCGTGCACCGCGCGCTGACCGTCCTGGCCGACGAACACTTCGTTGAGGTAGGCCTCGAGGATTTCGCGCTTGTCGTAATGCAACTCGAGCAGCAAGGCCATCATCGCTTCATTGAGCTTGCGGCTGAGGCTGCGTTCGTTGGTCAGGTAGAAGTTCTTCACCAACTGTTGGGTCAGGGTACTGCCGCCCTGGCGCATGGCGCCGGACGAGGTGTTGACCCACACCGCCCGGGCAATCGACTTGGGCGACACACCGAAGTGGTGATAGAAGTCACGGTCTTCCACCGCCACCAGGGTTTCCAGCAGGTACGGCGGCACCTGGTCGATCTTGATCAGGATGCGGTCTTCGAGGTTTTTCGGGTACAGGCCGCCGATCAGCAGCGGCTCGAGGCGCACCACGTCGAGCTTCGAGCCGTTGGCGCCACTCAAGCCGGCTACATAGTCACCGGAGAAACGCACGCGCACCGCTTGCGCCGTTTCCATGCCTTCATAGAACTGGAAGCCGCGAGTATTCAGATCAACGGTATTACCATTGACTGCAGCCGCGCCCGGGCCATTGGCAACGCTTTCGCGGCGATATCCGAGGGCATCGAGTTCGATGAGGAAGTCGGCCTTGCTCAGCTTCTGGCCGACGAACAGCTCCAGCGGCCGGGCATACACCTTGGCCGGGATAGTCCAGCGCTTGCCGGAGAATTTCTCCTGGACCACGGCGTCGAGGTAAATGGCATAGCCCGCCACCAGCACAAAGCCGACCAGGCTGAGCTTCAAGGCCCAGCCCAGCCAGGCACGCGAGCGGCCAGACGGGCGTTTTTTAGCGGTACGGGGGGATCGGGATCGAGTCATGGCGGCGGATTATACGCACTTTATCGCACATCGACAGGCGCCCTCCGGCGGTTTGCACCAGCCACGCTTGCAGCCATAATGGCCCATTCGAATCTCCCGACCCAGAAGGATCGCCCGTGAGCCAAGCCTTGATTACAGCCCTGCAGAACCCCGCCCTGTTCCCTCACCCAGTGACGGCGTTTCAGGTTATCGAGACGCATATCTCCTGGGTGCTGCTCACCGGTGAATATGCCTACAAAATCAAGAAGCCGATGAACTTTGGCTTCCTCGACTTCACCGAGCTGTCTCAGCGCGCGCACTTCTGCGCCGAAGAGCTGCGCCTGAACCAGCGCCTGACCGACGGCTTGTATCTGGAGGTGCTGCCGATCACCGGCAGCGCCGAAGCACCGCAACTGGGTGGCGAAGGCGAGCCGATCGAATACGCGCTGAAGATGCGCCAGTTCCCTCAGAGCCAGATGCTCAGCACCCTGCAGGCCAACAGCGAACTGACCGCCGCGCACATCGACCAGATGGCCGAGCAGATCGCCCGCTTCCACCTGGCGGCGCCAAAAGTTGCCGTGGAGCATCCACTGGGCACGCCAGACAGCGTCATGGCCCCGGTCGAGCAGAACTTCGAGCAGATTCGCCCGTTCCTTTCCGACAAGGCCGACCTGCAGCAACTGGATGCCCTGCAAGCCTGGGCCCAGGACAGCTTCAAACGCCTGAATCGCCTGCTTGAGCAACGCAAGGCAGAAGGTTTCATCCGCGAATGCCACGGTGATATCCACCTGGGCAACGCCACCCTGATCGATGGCAAGGTGGTGATTTTCGACTGCATCGAGTTCAACGAACCGTTCCGCCTGACCGACGTTTATGCCGACGCCGCATTCCTGGCCATGGACCTCGAAGACCGCGGCCTGAAATCGCTGTCGCGCCGCTTCATCAGCCAGTACCTGGAGCTGACCGGTGACTACGCCGGCCTGGAACTGCTGAACTTCTACAAGGCTTATCGTGCACTGGTGCGGGCCAAGGTCGCCCTGTTCAGCATGCCGGCCAACGCCGATGCCGTGCAGCGCGCCACTACCCTGCGCACCTATCGCAACTATGCCAACCTGGCAGAGAGCTACAGCGCCATCCCTTCGAGGTTTCTGGCCATCACCCACGGCGTTTCCGCTGTCGGCAAGAGCCACGTGGCCATGCGCCTGGTCGATGCCCTGGGCGCCATTCGCCTGCGTTCGGACGTCGAGCGCAAGCGCATGTTCGGTGAGCAAGCCAGCGCCAATGCCGGCCAGCTGCAAGCCGGTATCTACAGCGAAGACGCCAGCCAGGCCACCTACCAACGCCTGCACCAAATGGCCGAAACCATCCTGCGCGCCGGCTTCCCGGTGGTGATCGACGCCACCTACCTCAAGCAAGACCAGCGCCAGGCCGCCGCCGGGGTCGCCAGCGAAACCGGCGTGCCGTTCCTGATCCTCGACTGCAACGCGCCGGATGCGGTGATCGCCAGCTGGCTGGCCAAGCGTCAGGCCGATCAGAACGATCCGTCGGATGCCACCCTGGAGGTGGTCAAGGCCCAGCAAGCCAGCCGTGACCCGCTCAGCGCCGAAGAGCTGCTGCAAAGCAAGCGCGTGGAAACCAACGAAAGCGGTAGCCTCGACCTGCTGGTCAAGCAGATCCGTCAGCGCCTGCCAGGGCTCTGAAGCCTCCCGGGACGTGAAGTAGTCGACACTTCACGCTTGATTCCGGGCGCCTCCGCAATGATGGCCCTATAGTGTCACCATCAGGGCAAACAAGGAGGCGCCTCATGAATCAGCCACGGCAACTGGACAGCGCGCTATATGCGTTGGTGCATGATGAACAGATCGCCAGCTTCAATCGCGAGAAACCCAAGGACGGCGCCGTCGACTTTCGTGGCGGTGATTTCCGCGGACTCGACCTGCGTGAACTGGACACCAGCGGCATCGACTTCACCGATGCCTACTTCCGCGCCTCCGACCTGCGCGGCCTGGACCTGCGCTACAACGGCCTGGAAGGCGCCAGCCTTGCCCATGCGCAGATTTCCGGCACCTACTTCCCCAGCGAACTGAGCGCCGACGAGATCCTGATGTCGGTCAATTTCGGCACCCGCCTGCGTTACCGTACACGCTGACAGTAACGAGTGAAACGCCCGCCGGCTGTGGCCTGGCGGGCAGCTTTCGGCTACCCGTCGGCACATGGATGGCAAAACGCCGCGTATTTTCCAAGTGCCGCTACACTCCTCATTGACCTGCCGCGATTCCTTAATCAAGACCCGTTCAGCCGTCGCAAGGAGGCTTGATGAACGATGAACTCCAGCATCTGAAAAATCTTGGCAAGACTTCTGCGCAGTGGCTGCATGCGGTCGGCATCCACAGTGCTTCGGATTTACGCCGACTGGGTGCGGTGACTGCCTACAAGGCCGTGCGCAGCCGCGGCTTCAGGGCTTCGAAGGTGCTGCTCTACGCAATTGAAGGCGCCTTGCTCGACGTGCACTGGAACGATATTCCGGCCGAGCGCAAGGAAGCCCTGAACCAGCAACTCGACGGCAAAACTGCCGTACAGAAAAATAATCGGGAATATTGAGTCAGGACGCTTGACTACGAAATGAGAATCGTTATGATTATCACAACTGGTCGCGAGACTGGTTGGGTAACCTGAAAGCCCCTGGTTCGGACTCTCAGATTATCTCCTCATCAGGCTAATCACGGTTATTGACCCGGCACTTTGCCGGGTCTTTTTTTGCCTGGGGTTTTTACCCGCCTTTGCGCATCTGCGCGCAGTAGTCCTGCTCCGGCAAAGCCGGGGTGTACCAGACATAATCGGCCATTTGCGCATCAACCACCTGCCCCACCTCAGCGAGCATCAGTACCTGCGTGGTGCCTTCAGCACCCAGATCGGCAAGGTGCAAGGGCACGCCGATGTCCTTGCGCACGTGATAACCGCCGGCCAACAGCAACGCCGGTTGTGGTGCGGCCAGCAGGCGCTCGGCGATGCGTCGGTCGCGCTGTTGCTGAACCGCCAGCATGGCCGGCAACTGGCTTTCGGGCAGCAGGCCGCAATGGGATTCCCTGACTTGCTCCAGCAGCACGGCTTGTACCTTGGCTGCTGCCGAGCGCGGCCCCTTCAACGCTGGCGGCTGGCGATAGATCCTGCGCACTTCGTCGTGGTCGAGGTTGGCGGCCAGTAACGAGTACGGTTGCCCCAGGGCTTCATGGACAATCGGCCCGTACAAGGCCCAATCCCAGCCATCCTGCCAGCCCAGCGCCTTGGGCAGGTCCTGCGGGCGTGTTTGCTGCTGTTTCAGTGCATCGACCTGGCCTTGCTGCACCGGCTGCAGCATCTCCAGCAGCAGGCTGCCCTGCGGCCGTTGCGCGTCCAGTGCGCGCAGCAGCCAGAGCTGCAGGGCATGGTGATCGGGGTTGTCGTGTTTCTCGCCAACCAGCAGCCGTTGAGCCTGCGCGAGCCGCTCCAGCAGTTGCGCGGGCGTCAGCAGCCGGCCGCTGCTCAGTTCACGGATGTGCCCAAGCTCGGCATGCTCACGGCCTTCGGGGCTTTGCCAGGCTGGCAAAGGCGGTGCCTCGGCTCGGGACTGGCAGCCGGCGAGCCCCCAGACCAGCAACAGCAATAACGCGGGCAACCGGGGACGACGCATGGGGCAGTTCTCCTAACGGGCGATGATCAGCGGGTGCCCCCGCTCGGGATGAGGCTGTACCAGCACATCGATGCCGAACACCGCCTTGAGGGAATCGGGGCGCAACACCTGCTGCGGGGTATCCAGGGCGTGGGCGCGGCCCTGTTCGAGCAGCAGGATACGGTCACAGTAGCGCGCCGCCAGGTTCAGGTCATGGAGGATGACCATCACCGCCGCACCACGATCAGCGAACTCGCGGACCGCTTGCAAGGTGGTGTGCTGGTGCAGTGGGTCGAGCATCGAGGTCGGCTCGTCAAGCAGCAGGATTCGCCCGTCCTCCCCTGGCCACAGCTGCGCCAGCACCCGCGCCAGGTGCACGCGCTGACGCTCGCCGCCGGAGAGTGCCAGATAGCTGCGCCCGATCAGATGGCCGGCATCCGCCGCCTGCAGGGCCGCGTCGATGATCTGCTGGTCACGTTCGAGGCCGGTTTTATGCGGCAAACGGCCCATGCCGACCACCTCTTCAACCTTGAAGGCAAAACCCAGGCTGGAGACTTGCGGCAACACCGCCAGGCGCTGGGCGCGCTGCTGGCCTGGCCAGTCGGACAGGCCTCGGTCATCCAGGGTCACCCGCCCCTGGCTGGCATTCAGCTCGCCGCACATCACCCCGAGCAGGCTGCTTTTGCCCGCACCGTTGGGACCCAGAACCCCAAGTACCTGGCCAGGTTGCAGCGCCAGGCTGATATCGCTCAGGACCTGGTTCGCGCCACGGCGCAGGGACAGGTTCTCGACTCGCAGCATCAGGCACGCCCTCGCAACAGCAGATAAAGGAAGAACGGCGCACCAATGAACGCGGTGACGATACCGATCGGCAGCTCCGCAGGCGCCAGCGCCAAACGGGCGATCAGGTCGGCGAACAGCAACAGCGAAGCGCCAGCCAACAGCGAGGCCGGTAACAGCACGCGGTGATCAGGCCCGGCCAGCAAGCGCACCAGATGCGGCACCACCAGGCCGATAAAGCCGATCAGCCCCGCCGCCGCTACCGCCGCGCCAACCCCCAAGGCGGTACAGAACACCAGTTCGCGCTTGAGCTTCTCGACCTCGATGCCCAGGTGCCGCGCTTCGGATTCGCCCAGCAACAAGGCATTCAAGGCCTGAGCCCGGCGCGGCAGCCACAGTGAGACCACCACGGCGACCAGCACCAGTGGCCAGAGGCGCTGATAACTGGCGCCATTGAGGCTGCCCAGGTTCCAGAACGTCAGGGTGCGCAAGGTGGCGTCATCGGCCAGGTAAGTGAACAGCCCCACGGCCGCGCCGGCCAGGGCGGTCAAGGCGATACCGGCAAGGAGCATGGTCGCTACGTTGGTCTGACCATCACGTCGGCCCAGGCGGTACACCAGCGCGGTCACCCCGAGGCCACCGAGAAACGCACACAGCGATAACAAATAAGGAGCGAATACCTCGGGAATACCGCCCATCCATGAGCCGCCGACAATCGCCACCGCCGCACCGAGCGCGGCGCCAGCGGACACGCCGACCAGGCCAGGGTCGGCCAGCGGGTTGCGAAACAGCCCCTGCATCGCCACCCCGGACAGCGCCAGCACGGCGCCCACGGTCAGCCCGAGCAAAGTCCGCGGCAAACGAATCTGGCCGAGGATCAGCTCGGCCTGCTCCAGCCCTTCCCCGGCCACCGGCAACCCGATCAGCCGGGCGCCGGCGCGCAGGGTATCGATCAGTGGCAGGCTGACCGGCCCCAGCGCCAGCGACAACCAGATCGCCAGCAGGCACAGCAGCGTCAGGGTGACGAACAGCGTGCGCGGTTTGACCAGCCGGTTCATTGCGCGGTCGGGTAGAAGGCTTGGGAAAGGCTCTGCAAGGTAGACGGCAGACGCGGACCGAGACCACCAACCAGCAGGGTCGGGTCCAGCTCGATCATGCGCTTGTTACGTGCGGCACGCGAAGCATTCAGGGCGGGGTTTTCCTTGAGCAATGCCTGCAAGGCCTGGTCACCGCTCAGACTACGGTCGGCGAATACCAGCACATCGGGATCGAGGGCCGCCAAGGCCTCTATGGAGAAGTTCTTGTAGCCTTCGTTGTCAGCCAGGTTGCGCGCACCGGCCTGCTTGAGCAACCAGTCGCCGGCAGTGCCTTTGCCGGCAATCATTGGTTTGGAGCCGGCATGGCCGACCAGCAGGATCACGCCCGGGGCGGCTTGGCTGTTTTGCAGTTGCTTGATCTTGCCCTGCAGGGCATCGAGTTGCTGACGGTACTCGGCGAACAGTTGCTGGGCTTGTTGCTCATTGCCGAGCAAGCGGCCCAGCTGCTGCAGATTGGTTTCGACTGCGCCAAGGTCGGCCTTGCTCGAAAGCAGTTCGACCTTGACCCCGGCCCCGCGGATTTGCGCGAGCACCGGCGGCGGGCCCATTTCTTCGGTGCCCACCAGCACATCCGGACGCAGGCTCAGCACCCCTTCGGCGGACAGCTGGCGCTGATAACCGATACTCGGCAACGCCTTGAGCGATTGCGGATGCTGGCTGGTGGTATCGACCCCGACCAGCTTCTGCTCGCCGCCCAGCGCCGCCACCCACTCGCTCAGTGCCCCACCGGCGCTGACCCAGCGCTGCGGCAACGTGTCGGCCTGGGCCAAGGTGTTGAACACAAGACCGGCACATAGGGCGATCAGGCGGGCACGTGGGCGCATAACAGGCTTCCTTGAATGAGGAGGAGCGGCAATCCGGGTGGATAATGCCGGGGACGCGCGGTATAAAGCGCCCGATACGGCTGATGCAGGCAATTTGATAATTATTTGCATTTGCACGTCAAGCCGTCACTGTGACTTCGAGTAACCCTCACCATGCATTTTCTTTGTCGTTCCGAACACCTGGGCGAAGGCCAGAGCCGAGGCTTCAGTGTCGATGACCTCGGGATTTTCGCGGTTCGGCGCGCAGGCACGGTCTACCTGTACCGCAATTACTGCCCCCATCGCGGGATCCCGTTGAACTGGGAGCCTGACGCCTTTCTCGACAGCAGCGCCAGCCTGATCGCCTGCGGGCGCCACGGCGCGCTGTTTCTGATCGAGTCCGGCGAATGCGTGGCGGGCCCCTGCGAGGGCGAGCAACTGACTGCCCTGGACTGCCACGAAGACAACCAGGGCATCTGGTTTATCGACTGAGCAACACCGGTAACGGCCGATCGATATAGACCTGTTCGCCATCGATCCGCGTGCCGTAGGCTAGCACCTCGACGCCATCGGCCACCGCAGCGCGCAGCGCCTCGGCATAGGCACTGTCGATCTCGTCGGCCGGGCGTACGGCTTCGACACCGCTGAGGTTCACGCAATATAGCTGCACCGCGCGCACACCCTGGCGTGCCAGGGTTGCCAGCTCACGCAGGTGCTTGGCGCCGCGCTGGGTCACCGCATCGGGGAAGGCGGCCACGCTGGAGTCATCAAAGCCCAGGGTCACGCTCTTGACCTCGACATAGGCCGGACCGTCAGCAAACTCCAGGCGAAAATCCACCCGGCTGCGTTCTTCACCGTAGGCCACCTCGCGCTTGAGCCCGGTAAATCCGGCCAGCTCGCTGATGACGCCGGCACGCAAGGCCTCTTCTACCAGGGCGTTGGCCCGCCCGGTGTTGACACAGGCCAGGCGCCCTTGCGGCGTTTCGCTGATTTCCCAGGTACCGGGCAGCTTGCGCTTGGGATCGTTGGAGCGGCTGAACCAGACCTGGCCGCCCTCGACCATGCAATTGAACATCGAACCGGTGTTGGGGCAGTGAATGGTCATCTGCTCGCCGTTGGCCAGTTCGATGTCGGCCAGGAAGCGCTTGTAGCGACGCAGTAAGCGTGCGGTTTCAAGTGTTGGAGAAAAACGCATCAGCCTTGCCAGCTCCGCAGTCCACGGGCAATCCGCTCAACCGCTTCCTGCAAGCGCGGCAAGCTCTGGGTGTAGGCAAAGCGCACATGGTGCCCGGCCTGGTGACGGCCAAAATCCAGGCCCGGGGTAAAGGCCACATGCTCGGTTTCGAGGAAGTGCCGGCAGAAGGCGAAGGCATCACCGCCAAAAGCGCTGATGTCGGCATACAGATAGAAGGCACCCTGAGGCTCGACGGCGATCTGGAAACCCAACCCGCGCAATGCGGGCAGGAGGAAGTCGCGACGACGGGCGAACTCGGCACGGCGCTCTTCGAGGATCGCCAGGGTGGCTGGCTGGAAGCACGCCAGCGCTGCATGCTGGGCCATGCTTGGCGCGCTGATGTAAAGGTTTTGCGCGAGTTTTTCCAGGTCAGCCACTGCTGCCGGTGGCGCCACCAGCCACCCCAGGCGCCAACCGGTCATGCCGAAATACTTGGAAAAACTATTAAGGACGAACGCCTCGTCGTCGACTTCCAGCACACTTGGCGCATCCATGCCGTAGGTCAGGCCGTGGTAGATCTCGTCCACCACCAGGTGACCCTTGCGCGCGCAGGTAGCGGTCGACAGGCCGGCAAGCTGGTCGCGATCGAGCACCGTCCCCGTCGGGTTGGCAGGTGACGCCACCAGGGCGCCGACGGTGTCCTGGTCCCAGTAGCGCTCGACCAGATCGGCGGTCAATTGATAATTCACCTCTGGCCCCACCGGCACCAGTTGCGCAGCACCTTCGACCAGGCGCAGGAAATGCCGGTTGCACGGGTAACCCGGGTCGGCCAGCAGCCAGTGCTTGCCCGGGTCGACCAACAGGCTTGCGGCCAGCAGCAAGGCGCCGGAACCACCCGGAGTGATGAGGATGCGCTGCGGGTCGATGCTCAGCCCGTAGCGCTGCTGATAGAACCCGGCAATCGCCTCACGCAGTGCCGGCAGCCCGCGGGCGGCGGTATAACGGGTATGCCCCTGGGCCAGTGCGGCCTGGCCGGCCTCGACGATCGGCGCGGCGGTGGTGAAATCCGGTTCGCCGATTTCCAGATGGATCACGTCGCGGCCGCTCGCCTGCAGCTCGTTGGCGCGGGCCAGCAGGGCCATCACGTGGAAAGGTTCGATGGCGCGGCTGCGCGCACTGTAGGGCTGGGCCATTAGCCTTCTCTCAAAAGGGTCTAGAATAATGATTCTACTCATGCACTGGGTCGAACGTGTGGCAAAAGCTGTGGTCCACTGCAAAGATCATCAAGGCCTGGCACAGTTGTCCCGGCCTTGACAACCGGGAGTAGCGTACCCCGATTCGATCTGGTAAGTTCGGCGGCTCGCAGTCGCAGGGCCGGCGGGCGCCGGAGATGGAGCAGCCTGCGCAATGGATTAGAAGAGTGAGAGGCGGTCTATTCATGTCCACCCAAGAAAAGCAACAAAGTCAGTCAGTTCTTGTTCATGGCGTCGAACCCTATAAAGAGACAAAGGGTGAGGAATACATGAGCAAAGCCATGCGCGACCACTTCACCAAGCTCCTCAATGGCTGGAAGAAAGAGCTGATGATCAGCGTGGACAACACCGTTGACCACATGAAGGATGAAGCGGCCAACTTCCCTGACCCAGCCGACCGTGCCAGCCAGGAAGAAGAATTCGCCCTGGAACTGCGCAACCGTGACCGTGAGCGCAAGCTGATCAAGAAGATCGACAAGACGCTGCAGCTGATCGTCGATGAAGAATACGGCTGGTGCGAAAAATGCGGTGTCGAAATCGGCCTGCGTCGCCTCGAAGCGCGCCCGACCGCCGACATGTGCTACGACTGCAAGACCTTGGCGGAAATCAAGGAAAAACAGGTCGGCAAAGCCTGACCTGACCAGAACGGGGCGCTCAAGGCGCCCCGTTTCATTTATGGCTATACGTATTCCTCTGCAGTTGCGTCCATGAGCATGAACAACCCTCGCTACATCGGGCGCTTCGCCCCTACCCCCAGTGGTTTCCTGCACTTCGGCTCGCTGGTCGCCGCCCTGGCCTCATGGCTGGACGCGCGTGCGGTCGGCGGCACCTGGCTGGTGCGCATGGAAGACATCGACCCGCCCCGCGAAGCCCCCGGCGCCCAGGCAGCGATCCTCAACACCCTGGAAAGCTACGGCCTGGAATGGGATGGCGAGGTGGTGTACCAGAGCCGGCGCCACGAGGCCTATGCCGAAGTGATCGAACGCCTGTTCCGTCAGGGTCTGGCCTACGCCTGCACCTGCTCGCGCAAGCAGCTCGAAGGCTATCACGGCGTTTACCCGGGCCTGTGCCGCAACGCCGGGCACGGCTGCGAGGACGCGGCCATCCGCGTACGGGTGCCAGAGCTGGCCTACCATTTCGATGACCGGGTCCAGGGCCGTTTCGAACAGCATCTGGGCCGCGAGGTCGGCGACTTTGTCATTCGCCGCCGCGATGGCCTGTACGCTTATCAACTGGCCGTGGTGCTGGATGACGCCTGGCAAGGGGTGACCGATATCGTTCGCGGCGCCGACCTGCTCGACAACACTCCACGCCAGCTGTACCTACAAGAATTGCTGGGGCTGTCGCAACCGCGTTACCTGCATGTGCCACTGATCGTGCAGCCGGACGGACACAAGCTGGGCAAGTCCTACCGTTCACCGCCACTGGCCGCCGAGCAGGCGACGCCCTTGCTGCTGCGGGCATTGCGCGCGCTGGGCCAGGCGACTGAAGCGGGCATGGAGCAAGGCACCCCGGGCGAAGTGCTGGCGCATGCCGCACTGCACTGGAACCCCGACGCCCTGCCCCGACGCCTGAGCGTGCCCGAGGCCGACCTGCACTGACCCTTGCAGGAGCGGCGGTGCCCCGCGATGAGGGCAATCCGCACTTGATCGCGGGGCAAGCCCGCTCCTACCAGTCATGCAGAAAGCCTAGTAAATTCAATTCTTTGGCAAAAACGCACAAGCCCGTTACCATCGCCGCAGCCATTTGCGCCAATAATAAGTCCAAGCCGCAGCGCCCTAACCTTTGAGGCCAGCATGTATATCTATCGTTTGGTCCTGCTTCTGGTCGTGGGGATCTACCTGTTCTCCCCGGCCATCATGGACTGGTGGATCGAGCCAACCGGTGCCTGGTATCGCCCTTACCTGCTCTGGCTGATCCTGATCGTCGTGACCTTTATCCTGCAGAGCCAACGTGATGCCGATGAGCTTTAGCCTGACCCAGATGATCCTGATCAGCGCCGCCTACCTGCTGGTGCTGTTCGGCGTGGCCTGGGTCAGCGAACGCGGGATGATCCCGCGCTCGATCATCCGCCACCCGCTGACCTACACCCTGTCGCTGGGCGTCTATGCCAGTGCCTGGGCCTTTTATGGCTCGGTGGGCCTGGCCTACCAGTACGGCTACGGCTTTCTCGCCTGTTACCTCGGGGTGTCCGGGGCCTTCCTGCTGGCGCCGGTGCTGCTGTACCCGATCCTGAAGATCACCCGTACCTATCAATTGTCGTCGCTGGCCGACCTGATCGCCTTCCGCTTTCGCAGCACCTGGGCCGGGGCGCTCACCACCATCTTCATGTTGATTGGCGTACTGCCGTTGCTGGCGCTGCAGATCCAGGCGGTGGCTGACTCGATCAGTATTCTTACCGGCGAGCCGGTCAAGGCGCGGGTCGCCTTTGCCTTTTGCGCGCTGATCACCCTGTTCACCATCTTCTTTGGCTCGCGGCACATCGCCACCCGGGAGAAACACGAAGGCCTGGTGTTTGCCATTGCCTTCGAGTCGGTGATCAAGCTGCTGGCCCTGGGCGGTATCGGCCTTTATGCGCTGTACGGCGTCTTCGGCGGTCCGCATGAACTGGAAGTCTGGTTGTTGCAGAACCAGACCGCCCTCGCCGCCTTGCACACACCGTTGCAGGAAGGCCCATGGCGCACCCTGCTGCTGGTGTTCTTCGCCTCGGCCATCGTCATGCCGCACATGTATCACATGGCCTTTACCGAAAACCTCAATCCGCGCTCGCTGGTCAGCGCCAGCTGGGGCCTGCCGCTGTTCCTGCTGCTGATGAGCCTGGCCGTGCCGCTGATTCTCTGGGCCGGCCTGAAAATGGGCGCCAGCACCAGCCCGGAATACTTCACCCTGGGCCTGGGCATCGCCGCCAACAACCAGGCGCTGGCGTTACTGGCCTATATCGGCGGGCTATCGGCCTCCAGCGGGCTGATCATCGTCACCACCCTGGCACTTTCGGGCATGGCCCTCAACCACCTGGTGCTGCCGCTGTACCAGCCACCGGCCGAGGGCAATATCTATCGCTGGCTGAAGTGGACCCGCCGGGCGCTGATCGTTGCCATCATCGCCGCCGGTTTCGGCTTCTACCTGACTCTGGGCAGCCAGCAGGACCTGGCCAACCTCGGTATCGTCGCCTTCGTCGCCACCCTGCAGTTCCTGCCTGGGGTGCTCTCGGTGCTGTACTGGCCGACCGCCAACCGCCGCGGCTTCATTGCCGGGCTGCTGGCAGGGATCCTGGTGTGGATGGTGACCATGCTGTTGCCGCTGGTGGGCAACCTGCAGGGCTTCTACATTCCGCTGCTGAACATGATCTATGTGCTCGACGACACCAGTTGGCACATGGCCGCAATCGCATCACTGGCAGCCAACGTGCTGCTGTTCACCCTGATCTCGCTGTTCACCAACGCCAGCAGTGAAGAAGTCAGCGCGGCCGAGGCCTGTGCGGTAGATAACGTGCGTCGCCCGCAACGCCGCGAGCTGCACGCCGCCTCGCCCCAGGAGTTCGCTACCCAGCTGGCCAAGCCCCTGGGTGCCAAGGCCGCACAGAAGGAAGTGGAACAGGCCCTGCGCGACCTCTACCTGCCGTTCGACGAGCGCCGCCCTTATGCCCTGCGCCGCCTGCGCGACCGCATCGAGGCCAACCTGTCAGGGCTGATGGGCCCGAGCGTGGCCCAGGACATGGTCGAGACCTTCCTGCCCTACAAGTCCGGTAACGAAAACTACGTTACCGAGGACATCCACTTCATCGAAAGCCGCCTGGAAGACTACCACTCGCGCCTGACTGGCCTGGCCGCCGAGCTCGACGCCCTGCGCCGTTACCACCGCCAGACCCTGCAAGAGTTGCCGATGGGCGTTTGCTCGCTGGCCAAGGACCAGGAAATCCTGATGTGGAACAAGGCCATGGAAGAGCTCACCGGTATCCCCGCCAAGCGCGTGGTCGGCTCGCGCCTGACCACCATCGGCGAACCCTGGCGCGGCCTGCTGCTGGGCTTCATCAACGTGCCCGACGAACACCTGCATAAGCAACGCCTGGGCCTGGACGGCCAGACCCGCTGGCTGAACCTGCACAAGGCGGCCATCGACGAGCCGCTGGCACCGGGTAACAGTGGCCTGGTGCTGCTGGTCGAAGACCTCACCGAAACCCAGGCCCTGGAAGACAAGCTGGTGCACTCCGAGCGCCTGGCCAGCATCGGCCGCCTGGCCGCCGGGGTTGCCCACGAGATCGGCAACCCGGTCACCGGTATCGCCTGCCTGGCGCAAAACCTGCGCGAAGAGCGCGAAGAGGATGGCGAAATCACCGAGCTGAGCAGCCAGATCCTGGAGCAGACCAAACGCATCTCGCGCATCGTCCAGTCGTTGATGAGCTTTGCCCATGCCGGCAGCCACCAGCACAGCGATGAGCCGGTGTGCCTGGCCGAAGTGGCCCAGGATGCCATCGGTCTGCTGGCCTTGAACCGGCGCAATTTCGAAGTACAGTTCTTCAACCTGTGCGACCCGGAACACTGGGTCGAGGGCGACCCGCAACGCCTGGCCCAGGTGCTGATCAACCTGCTGTCCAACGCCCGCGACGCCTCCCCGCCCGGCAGCGCCGTACGGGTCAAGAGCGAAGCCAGCGAACATACCGTCGACCTGATCGTCGAGGATGAAGGCAGCGGTATCCCGAAAAACATCATGGATCGTCTGTTCGAACCCTTCTTCACTACCAAGGACCCGGGCGAAGGTACCGGACTGGGGCTTGCTCTGGTCTATTCCATCGTGGAAGAGCATTATGGACAAATCACCATCGACAGCCCGGCCGATAGCCAGAGCCAACGTGGCACCCGGATCCGAGTGACCCTGCCGCGCCATGTCGTAGCGACGTCCGCTGTGAACTGAGACCGTCGAGAGAATTGAATCAATGCCGCATATTCTGATCGTCGAAGACGAAACCATTATCCGCTCGGCGTTGCGCCGATTGCTTGAGCGCAACCAGTACCAGGTCAGCGAGGCCGGCTCGGTGCAGGAAGCCCAGGAACGCTTCAGCATTGCGACCTTCGACCTGATTGTCAGCGACCTGCGCCTGCCGGGCGCGCCTGGCACCGAACTGATCAAGCTCGGCCAGGGCACGCCGGTACTGATCATGACCAGCTACGCGAGCCTGCGTTCTGCCGTCGACTCGATGAAAATGGGTGCGGTGGACTACATCGCCAAGCCATTCGATCACGACGAAATGCTGCAGGCCGTGGCCCGCATCCTGCGCGACCGGCAGAACGCGCCCGCCGCGCCCGCTGAACGGGGCAACGGCAAGTCTGCAGGTGGCGACAAGGCCGCGGCCAGCAATGCGGCCAATGGCGAGATCGGCATCATCGGCTCCTGCCCACCGATGCAAGACCTGTACAGCAAGATCCGCAAGGTCGCCCCAACAGACTCCAATGTGCTGATCCAGGGCGAATCGGGAACCGGTAAAGAGCTGGTGGCCCGCGCCCTGCACAACCTCTCGCGGCGGGCCAAGGCACCGATGATCTCGGTGAACTGTGCGGCCATCCCGGAAACCCTGATCGAGTCGGAACTGTTCGGCCACGAAAAAGGCGCCTTTACCGGTGCCAGTGCCGGACGTGCCGGCTTGGTCGAAGCCGCCGATGGCGGTACGCTGTTCCTCGACGAGATCGGCGAACTGCCACTCGAAGCCCAGGCGCGCCTGTTGCGCGTGCTGCAGGAAGGCGAAATCCGCCGGGTCGGTTCGGTGCAATCGCAAAAGGTCGATGTGCGCCTGATCGCCGCGACCCACCGCGACCTGAAGAACCTGGCCAAGGTCGGCCAGTTCCGTGAAGACCTTTATTACCGCCTGCACGTCATCGCCCTCAAGTTGCCGGCCTTGCGCGAGCGCGGTGCCGACGTCAACGAGATCGCCAATGCCTTCCTCGCCCGCCAGAGTGCGCGGGTCGGGCGCAACGACCTGCGCTTCGCCCACGACGCTGAGCAAGCCATTCGGCACTACTCCTGGCCAGGTAACGTGCGCGAACTGGAGAACGCCGTGGAGCGTGCGGTGATCCTGTGCGAGAGCCCGGAAATTTCCGCCGACCTGCTGGGCATCGACATCGAACTCAGTGACCTGGTAGACGACGATCCGTTTGCCGGCCTGCCGGGTACCGGCAGCAACGCCAGCAACACCAGCCACGAGCCGACCGAAGATCTGTCACTGGAAGATTACTTCCAGCATTTCGTCCTCGAGCACCAGGACCACATGACCGAGACCGAGCTTGCACGCAAGCTCGGGGTCAGTCGCAAGTGCCTGTGGGAGCGTCGTCAGCGCCTGGGTATTCCGCGACGCAAGAGTGGCGCCACCAGCGAAAGCTGAGCCGTTTCAGCAGGTTGTGCGGGTGCGCGGCGGTAACACCGTCACCTTGCGACAAACTGTTACCGCAACATGAAGTCGTAACAAAAACCGGGGCTTAAGGTAACGAAGCCCCGGTTTTTTTTCGCCCTCCAGGCCGTCAAAAAACGCTTCAACCCCTTGTTTTACTGGGGTTTGCAAAAGTTGGCACGGCACCTGCTATATGTTTGGTACAAGAACAATAACAAGCACTGCAAAAGACAATAAAAATAAGACGAATCGGCTCACGCACAATAAGAACAAGACGGCGGAGGCGCAGCTAACTGATTCTTTTGGAGAGGAGTTGTATTTGGGGCTTGCCCCACAACCAGGCAGAGAACAATAAAAACTGCACTCAAGCAGGGCCTGAACTGGTTGGATCGCATGATCATTGCAACCTCAGCGACCAAAGCAATCCGTTTGCTCTTGATCCCGATTAGGGAGACCGCCCACAAGCTTTTTTTGTGGGCAGGGCACTCAACAAAAACAAGAAGCCCGGCAAAAAAACAATAAGAGCACGCAACTACTTCTTGGGGAGCTTCGGCTCCCCTTGTAGTTTCTGCCCGCCCCAGCCTGTCCGTGCGTCGTCCGACGCGACCGCCTACACCATCCTCCGAGTAAATGCTAGAATCCCCGCCCATCATGCGGCCATTCTTCGTTTTTGGCCGAACATTCCTTCAAACAGTGCATCCCATGCTGAAGAAGCTGTTCCAGTCATTCCGTCCTACCGTGCGTGGCCAGCACCATATTCGCACCACGCCCGAAGTGATCAATAGTGGTCAACATTCGCTGCAACGCGGCCAGTTCAGTCGCCATGCGGTGAACATCGTCGAGCGCCTGCAAAACGCTGGCTACCAGGCCTACCTGGTCGGTGGCTGCGTGCGGGACCAACTTCTGGGCATCACCCCCAAGGATTTCGACGTCGCCACCAGCGCCACCCCTGAACAGGTCCGCGCCGAATTTCGTAACGCCCGTATCATCGGTCGCCGTTTCAAACTGGTTCACATCCATTTCGGGCGTGAAATCATCGAAGTCGCCACCTTCCGCGCCAACCACCCGGAAAGCGAAGAAGAGAACAGCCACACCTCGTCGCGTAACGAGAGTGGGCGGATCCTGCGCGACAATGTCTACGGCACCCTGGAAGAAGACGCGCAGCGCCGCGACTTCACCATCAACGCCTTGTATTACGATCCGGTCAGCGAGCGCATCCTCGATTACGCCAACGGCGTGCACGACATCCGCAACCGCCTGATCCGCCTGATCGGCGACCCGACCCAGCGCTATCAGGAAGACCCGGTACGCATGCTGCGTGCCGTGCGTTTCGCCGCCAAGCTCAATTTCGGCATCGAGAAGCACACCGTGCAGCCGATTCGCCAGCTGGCGCCGATGCTGCGCGAGATCCCGGCGGCGCGCCTGTTCGAAGAGTCGCTCAAGCTGTTCCTCTCCGGGCAGGCTGCCGACACCTTCGAAATGCTCGTCGACCTGGAGCTGTTCGACCCTCTGTTCCCGGCCAGTGCCGAGGCGCTCGAAGAGCATCCGACCTACACCCACACCTTGATCAGCCAGGCATTGATCAATACCGACCTGCGCGTCAGGCAGGGCAAGCCGGTAACCCCGGCCTTCCTGTTCGCCGCCATGCTCTGGCCGGCGCTGCCGGGTCGCGCCCTGCGCCTGCAAAGCCGTGGCATGCCGCCGATCCCGGCAATGAATGAAGCCGCTCACGAGCTGATCGCCGAGCAGTGCCAGCGCATCGCTATCCCCAAGCGCTTCACCATGCCGATTCGCGAGATCTGGGACATGCAGGAGCGCCTGCCACGGCGCAGCGGCAAGCGTGCCGACCTGTTGCTCGACAACCCGCGCTTCCGCGCCGGTTACGACTTCCTGCTGCTGCGTGAAAGCGCTGGCGAAGAAACCGATGGCCTTGGCCAGTGGTGGACCGATTATCAGGACTGCAACGACAGCGAGCGCCGCGACATGATCCGCGAGCTGGGCAACCGCGATGAAGGCGCCGGTGCCGGCCCGCGCAAACGCAAGCGTAGCCCGAGCAAGCGCAAGCGTGCCGACGGCGCAGCAGGCGAGTAACACATGATCCGCGCCTACATTGGCCTGGGCAGCAACCTGGCCGATCCCGAGCAACAACTGCGCAGCGCCGTCGAGGCGCTGGGGCAGTTGCATGAAAGTGCCCTGGCCGGGGTTTCGGCCTTCTACACCAGCGACTCGCTGTCGCCCGGCCAGCCGCGCTACACCAATGCCGTGGCGGCGCTGGAGACCACCCTGGCGCCGCTCGACCTGCTCGATGCGCTGCAGGCCATCGAGGCCGATCAGGGCCGCGAGCGCAAGGAGCGCTGGGGCCCGCGCACCCTCGACCTGGACATCCTGCTGTACGGCGACCAGGTCATCGATGTGCCGCGCCTGAAAGTGCCGCATTACCACATGCAGGCCCGACCGTTCGTCCTTTACCCACTGGCCGAACTGGTACCCGAAGACTTCTGCCTGGCCGATCAGCGGCCCCTGTCCCAATTACTGGCAGATTGCCCGTTCGTCGGTCTGGAACGCCTGTAACCGGGCGATCCCCCAGCCGGTAACGCCCGTAACAGCGCATTAGTAACAATGCGGTAACAGGGTAATTGACTTCAGCCCCCTCGCTCACGACTATAGGCGTCCCGTGGCGCCCCGAGCGCCGCAAAAAGGCGTATATAGGCCTGGAACAGGTCGTATTTCAAACACCACGATCGATGATGTGCTGTTCCAGAAGATGAATACACGCGTTGTACGCAGTCGTTTTTCACAGCGCCTGAACGAGGATTCCTTTTCATGCCAGAAGTAACCCTGACCACCCTGCAGAGCCTCAAGGCCAAGGGTGAGAAAATAACCATGCTGACCTGCTACGACGCGACCTTTGCCCAGGCCGCCAGCCGGGCCGGCGTGGAAGTATTGCTGGTGGGTGACTCCCTGGGCATGGTCCTGCAAGGCCATGACAGCACCTTGCCGGTATCCAATGCCGAGATGGCCTACCACACCGCCTGCGTCAAACGCGGCAACGAAGGTGCGCTGATTCTCGCCGACCTGCCGTTCATGGCCTGCGCCACCACCGAGCAGGCGTTCGCCAACAGCGGCGCGCTTATGCAGGCTGGTGCGCACATGGTCAAGGTCGAAGGCGCCGCCTGGCTGGCGGAAACCATCCGCCTGCTAGCCGAGCGTGGCGTGCCGGTCTGTGCCCATATGGGCCTGACCCCGCAGACCGTGAATATTCTCGGTGGCTACAAGGTTCAAGGCCGCCAGGAAAACCAGGCCCGGCAGATGCGCGCCGACGCCATCGCCCTGGAGCAGGCCGGTGCGGCCATGCTGCTGCTCGAATGCGTACCGACCGAGCTGGCCGCGGAAATCACCCAGGCGGTGAGCATCCCGGTGATCGGCATCGGCGCCGGCAGCGCCACCGACGGCCAGGTGCTGGTGTTGCATGACATGCTCGGCCTGTCGCTGACCGGCCGGGTACCGAAGTTCGTGAAGAACTTCATGGCCGGCCAGAGCGACATTCAAGGCGCGCTCAAGGCTTATGTAGCCGCGGTCAAGGATGTCAGCTTCCCCGGCAGCGAACACGGGTTCAGTGCATGAATACAGTCAAGACCGTCCGCGAACTGCGCGCCGCCGTGGCGCGGGCGCGCAGTGAAGGCAAACGCATCGGCTTCGTGCCGACCATGGGCAACCTGCACAGCGGCCATGCCGCGCTGGTGACCAAAGCCGCGCAACGGGTCGATTTCGTTGTCGCCAGCATCTTCGTCAACCCGCTGCAGTTCGGCCCCAGCGAAGACCTCGACAAGTACCCGCGAACCCTCGCCGCCGACCAGGAGAAACTGCTCCAGGCCGGCTGCCACCTGCTGTTCGCCCCGACCGTCGAGGAGATGTACCCGGACGGCATGGCCGGGCAGACCCGGGTCAGTGTCCCGCAGCTTTCCGACGGGCTTTGCGGTGCCAGCCGCCCGGGCCATTTCGAAGGCGTGGCGACGGTGGTCAGCAAGCTGTTCAATATGGTCCAGCCAGACCTGGCCGTGTTCGGTCAGAAGGACTTCCAGCAGTTGGCGGTGATTCGCGCGCTGGTACGTGACCTGAACATGCCGATCCAGATTATCGGCGAGCCGACCGTGCGCGCCGAAGACGGCCTGGCGCTGTCGTCGCGCAACGGTTACCTGAGCGACGAACAGCGCGCCACGGCGCCAGCGTTGTATCGGGTGCTGAGCCAGATGGCCGCCGCGATCGAGCAGGGTGAACGCAACTATCCGGCGTTGATCGCCAATGGTCAGCAACAACTGAGCGCGGCAGGTTTTCGCCCGGACTACCTGGAAATTCGCCAGGCCCTGAGCCTGCGTCCGGCAGCGTCTGAAGACCGCGATCTGGTGATCCTGGTGGCCGCCTTCCTGGGTGCCACCCGCCTGATCGACAACCTGCACCTGAATCTCGACGACAAGTAAAACGGTCGCCCGCTGGGGACACTCCCTGTAACGCAGGTTGCATGCCTATAATTGGCATCAGCCTGCAAACAGGATGCTTTTTCCAGTGTCCAAGGCAGCTCACGCAATAAGGAAACCTGCAGCGATGGCGTACTACCGCACTCCTCATGATGTCACCGCCCTGCCCGCCTGGCAGGCGCTCCAGCAGCACCGCGAAGCCATGCAGGACTTCAGCATGCGCGACGCGTTCAATGCCGAGCCAAAACGCTTCGAACAGTTTTCCCTGAGTACCTGCGGGCTGTTCCTCGATTACTCGAAAAACCTGATCAACGGCCAGAGCCGTGATCTGCTGGTCAATCTGGCCAACGAGGTCGGCCTGCAAGAGGCAATCAAGGCGCTGTTCGCCGGTGAGATCCTCAACGCCTCCGAAGGCCGCCCGGCGCTGCACACCGCCCTGCGCCGTCCGGTTGGCGACAAGCTGAGCGTGAACGGCGTCAACGTGATGCCCGAGGTGCACAAGGTGCTCAACCAGGTGACCGAACTGGTTGGCCGCATCCATGACGGCCTGTGGCGCGGCTACAGCGAAAAGCCGATCACCGACGTGGTCAACATCGGCATCGGCGGTTCGTTCCTCGGCCCCGAGCTGGTCTCCGAAGCGCTGCTGCCTTACGCCCAGCGCGGCGTGCGCTGCCATTACCTGGCAAACATCGACGGCAGCGAGTTCCACGAGCTGTCGGCCAAGCTGCGTGCCGAAACCACGCTGTTCATCGTCTCGTCCAAGTCGTTCAACACCCTGGAAACCCTGAAGAACGCCCAGGCGGCCCGCGCCTGGTACCTCGCCCAGGGTGGCTCGGAAGCCGAGCTGTACAAGCACTTCATCGCCGTATCCAGCAACAAGGCCGCTGCGGTGGCCTTCGGCATTCGTGAAGAAAACATCTTCCCGATGTGGGACTGGGTCGGCGGGCGTTACTCGCTGTGGTCGGCCATCGGCCTGCCGATTGCACTGGCCATTGGTACTGCCAACTTCAAGGAACTGCTGTCCGGTGCCTACACCATGGACCAGCACTTCCAGAACGCGCCATTCGAACAGAACATGCCGGTGCTGCTGGCCTTGCTGGGCGTCTGGTACGGTAACTTCTGGGGCGCGCAGAGCCATGCGATCCTGCCGTACGACCATTACCTGCGTAACATCACCAAGCACCTGCAACAGCTGGACATGGAATCCAACGGCAAGAGCGTCCGCCAGGACGGCACGCCGGTCAACCACGACACCGGCCCGGTGATCTGGGGTGGCGTGGGTTGTAACGGTCAGCACGCCTACCACCAGTTGCTGCACCAGGGCACCCAGCTGATTCCCGCCGACTTCATCGTCCCGGTGGTCAGCTTCAACCCGGTCGCCGACCATCACCAGTGGCTGTACGCCAACTGCCTGTCGCAGAGCCAGGCGCTGATGCTCGGCAAGACCCGCAGCGAGGCCGAAACCGAACTGCGCGACAAGGGTATGGCCGAAGCCGATATCCAGAAGCTGGCGCCACACAAGGTGATCCCGGGTAACCGCCCGAGCAACACCCTGGTGGTCGAGCGCATCAGCCCGCGGCGCCTCGGCGCACTGGTGGCGATGTACGAACACAAGGTGTTCGTGCAGAGCGTTATCTGGGGCATCAACGCCTTCGACCAGTGGGGCGTGGAGCTGGGCAAGGAGCTGGGCAAGGGTGTGTACCAGCGCCTGACCGGCGGCATCGAAGAGCCTGCCGAGGACGCTTCGACCCAGGGCCTGATCAACTTCTTCCGCAGCCGTCACCGCGGTTGATCGCCTGCGCTGCCCCTGGCCGAACGAACACGGCCAGGGGCAGCGGCTACACTGTCCTGACAAAAACAATCCGTCAGAACAGGACCCCGCCATGTTCGATATCAGCGACTTTCCCCAAGCCGATGCCGTCAGCAAAGCGGCGCAACTGAGCCAGGCCGACTATCAGCGCCTGTACCGCCAGTCCATCGATGACCCGGATGCCTTCTGGACCGAACAAGCCAAGGCCCTGGACTGGATCGAGCCCTGGAGCCAGATCCAGCAGAGCGACATGAAGACCGGCCAGGCCGCCTGGTTCAAAGGTGCGCAACTCAATGTCAGCTACAACTGCATCGACCGTCACCTGGCCACCCGGGGCGATCAGCCGGCGATCATTCGTGAGGGCGACAACCCCACCGATTCCAGTGTCATCACCTACCGCGAACTGCACCAGCAGGTCTGCCGCCTGGCCAATGTACTCAAGCAGCGCGGGGTAAAAAAAGGCGACCGGGTGTGCATCTATATGCCCATGGTTCCGGAAGCGGCCTACGCCATGCTCGCCTGCAGCCGCATCGGCGCCATTCACTCGGTGGTGTTCGGCGGCTTCTCGCCGGATGCGTTGCGCGACCGGATTCTCGACGCCGATTGCCGCACACTGATCACCGCCGACGAGGGTGTTCGCGGCGGCAAGAGCGTGCCGCTGAAGAACAACGTCGACAAGGCCCTGCTCAGTTGCCCGGGTGTCGGTACGGTGGTGGTGATCAAGCGCACCGGTGGCAAGATCGACTGGCGTGAAGGCCGCGATATCTGGTACCACGAAGCGATCAAATCCGTAGGCGACCAATGCCCACCCGAGCCGATGGATGCCGAAGACCCGCTGTTCATCCTCTACACCTCCGGCAGCACTGGCAAACCCAAGGGCGTGCTGCACACCACTGCGGGTTACCTGCTGCAAGCGGCGCTGACCTTCAAGACCGTGTTCGATTACCGCGAGGGCGAGGTGTTCTGGTGCACTGCCGATGTTGGCTGGGTGACCGGTCACAGCTATATCGTCTACGGGCCGCTGGCCAACGGCGCGATCACCCTGATGTTCGAAGGCGTGCCCAACTACCCGGATACCTCGCGCTTCTGGCAGGTGGTCGACAAGCACCAGGTAAACATCTTCTACACCGCGCCCACCGCCCTGCGTGCGCTGATGCGTGAAGGCCCGGGCCCGCTGGCGAGCACCTCACGCAAGAGCCTGCGCCTGCTCGGCAGCGTTGGCGAGCCGATCAACCCGGAAGCCTGGGAATGGTATTTCGAGGCCGTGGGCGAAAAACGCTGCCCCATCGTCGATACCTGGTGGCAGACCGAAACTGGCGGCATCATGATCAGCCCACTGGTCGGCACCCGGCGGGTCAAACCCGGCTGCGCCACCCAACCGATGTTCGGCGTGCAGCCGGTGTTACTGGACGACAAGGGCAAGCTGATTGAAGGCCCCGGCAGCGGCATGCTGGCGATCAAGGCCAGCTGGCCCGGACAGATCCGCAGCGTGTACGGCGACCCGCAACGAATGATCGATACCTACTTCAAGCCACTGCCGGGTTACTACTTCACCGGCGACGGCGCGCGCCGCGACGAGGACGGTGACCTGTGGATAACCGGACGGATCGATGACGTAATCAACGTCTCCGGCCACCGCATCGGCACCGCCGAAGTCGAAAGCGCCCTGGTGCTGCACGACAGCATCGCCGAAGCGGCCGTTGTCGGGTACCCTCACGATCTCAAGGGGCAAGGTATCTATGCCTTTGTCACGCCCATGAACGGGGTGACCCCGGACGACAGGCTCAAGCAGGAATTACTGGCCCTGGTCAGCAAGGAGATCGGCAGTTTTGCCAAACCCGAGCTGATCCAGTGGGCGCCGGCGCTGCCCAAGACCCGCTCAGGCAAGATCATGCGGCGCATTCTGCGCAAGATCGCCTGCAACGAGCTCGACAGCCTCGGCGATACCTCGACCCTGGCCGATCCGAGCGTGGTCCAGGGCTTGATCGACAAACGCCTGAACACTTAAGCGGCAGCGCTGTTTGGCTGCCTTGCAGACAAGGTAACCATGGAAGCGATTCGCCGCCGTATCGAAACCCAGGTGATGAGCCTGACCGGCTTGTCCCTGGGGCAACTTGACCTGGAAAACCCCAAGGGTGACCCTGGGCTGTTCGGCCCGGGCAGCATCAGCTGGCGCGTGCATGGCGACTTCCCCAGCATGCTGATCGGCGGCATCAGTGCCCTGCTCCTGCAACTGCTGCACCCGCTGGCGCTGGCCGGCGTGTGGGATCACTCCAACTTTCGCCAGGACCTGCTCGGCCGCCTGCGCCGCACCAGCCAGTTCATCTCCGGCACCACCTTCGGCTCGACTCAAGATGCCAACTGGCTGATCGAAAAAGTGCGCACCATTCACTTGCAGGTGGTCGGTAGCGCCGCCGATGGCCGGCCTTATGCTGCCAGCGATCCAGACTTGCTGACCTGGGTGCATGTGGCCGAGGTCAGCAGCTTCCTGGCAGCACACATGCGCTACCGCAACCCGCACCTGCCGATCGCCGATCAGGATGCCTACTACGCCGAGATCGCCCTGATCGCCGAACGCCTGGGCGCCCGCAACGTACCGCGTTCGCGCCAGCAGATTGCCGACTACCTGCAGGCCATGCGCCCCCAACTTATCTGCGACACCCGCAGCCATGAGGTGGTACAGGTGCTGCTCGACGCGCCGGCGCCCAGCCGCCTGGCCCAACCGGTAGGCGCCTTGATGCTGCGAGCCGGAATTGACTTGCTGCCCGAATGGGCCAGCACCATGCTCGAGCTGAGCCAGAACCCGCTGCAGCGCCGGCTGATCCGCCTGGGCATCAACAGCACCGCACCGGTCCTGCGCTGGGCCATGCGCGATGGCTCGGCCCATCGTGCACGGCGACGCATGGGTATCGCCTGAGCAGTGCGCCAATAGCCCTCGCCCGGCCATCTATGCCACCATGCGGGTCTAGCCAGGCCCTGGGACCTGAACCGTTCTGACGCCAAATCCAATAAGAATGAGGAGCCGCGCCATGCAAGATGTCGTAATCGTTGCCGCCACCCGGACCGCCGTGGGTAGCTACCAAGGGGCATTGGCCAACATTCCCGCCGTCGACCTTGGCGCCGCGGTGATCCGCCAGCTGCTGACCCAGACCGGCATCGATGCCGAACTGGTCGACGAAGTCATTCTCGGCCAGGTGCTCACCGCCGGCGCAGGGCAGAACCCGGCGCGCCAGGCCGCGATCAAGGCCGGCCTGCCCCATGCCGTCCCTGCCATGACCCTGAACAAGGTCTGCGGTTCGGGCCTCAAGGCCCTGCACCTGGCGACCCAGGCGATTCGCTGCGGCGACGCCGAGGTGATCATCGCCGGCGGCCAGGAAAACATGAGCCTGGCCAACTACGTCATGCCCGGTGCCCGCACCGGCCTGCGCATGGGTCACAGCACCCTGATCGACAGCATGATCAGCGATGGTTTGTGGGATGCGTTCAACGACTATCACATGGGCATCACCGCCGAGAACCTGGTGGAAAAGTACGGCATCAGCCGTGAAGAACAGGACGCCTTCGCCGCCGCTTCGCAGCAAAAGGCGGTGGCTGCCATCGAAGCCCGGCGTTTCGTCGACGAAATCACCCCGATCCTGATCCCGCAGCGTAAAGGCGAGCCGGTTGCCTTCGCTACCGACGAACAACCACGCGCCGGCACTACTGCCGAGTCGCTGGGCAAGCTCAAGCCGGCGTTCAAGAAGGACGGCACGGTAACAGCCGGCAACGCCTCGTCGCTCAACGACGGTGCGGCAGCAGTACTATTGATGAGCGCGGCCAAGGCGCAGCAGCTGGGCCTGCCGATCCTGGCGCGCATCAAGGCTTACGCCAACGCCGGGGTCGATCCGGCGATCATGGGTATCGGCCCGGTCAGCGCCACCCGCCGCTGCCTGGAAAAAGCCGGTTGGCAGCTGAGCGAGCTTGATCTGATCGAAGCCAACGAAGCGTTCGCCGCCCAGGCCCTGTCGGTGGGCAAGGAGCTGGGCTGGGACGCCAGCAAGGTCAACGTCAACGGCGGTGCCATCGCTCTGGGCCATCCGATCGGCGCCTCGGGTTGCCGGGTGCTGGTGACCTTGCTGCATGAAATGATCAAGCGTGATGTCAGCAAGGGCTTGGCTACCCTGTGCATCGGCGGCGGTCAGGGCGTGGCCCTGGCGATCGAACGCTGATCACCGCGGGAGGGGCTGCAACGGCCCCTCCCCTGGCTTGAACTGATAAACTGCACGTCCGCAAACCAAGGCCACGTGCATGTCCCTCTTGAATCAGGCGCTGCGCGCCGCCCTCGACGCCCGCCAGGGCCTTCTCGCCGAACTGCATGCCCAGGGCACCGACTGCTATCGCCTGTTCCATGGCAGCCAGGAGGGCGCCAGCGGCCTGACCATCGACCGCTACGGCCCGCAGCTGCTGGTGCAGAGTTTCCACCAGACCCTCGAGACCAGCGCCTTGCTGGAGCTGCACGCGGCAGTGCAAACGCACCTGGGCCAGGAACTGCTGCTGGTCTACAACGACCGCTCCCAGGGCAACAGCCGCATCGACCGCCGCGATCCGGTGTATCAGGCCAGCGAAGCCGCGCTGGCCGATCATGTCGGTCACGAATGGGGTCTGAACTACCGGGTGCGTGGCCGCCATGCCGGGCAGGACCCGCTGCTGTTCCTCGACCTGCGCAACGCCCGTGGCTGGGTCAAGCAACACAGTGCCGGCAAAAGCGTGCTGAACCTGTTCGCCTATACATGCGGCGTCGGCCTCAGCGCCGCAGCGGGTGGTGCCCGCGAGGTGTGCAACCTGGACTTTGCCGAAGGCAACCTGGCCGTGGGCAAGGAGAACGGCGCGCTCAACCCGCAACTGCTGCCGATGGGTTTTATCCAGTCCGATTACTTCCCGGCGATCCGTCAATTTGCCGGCCTGCCGGTCAGCCAGCGCCGCGGCCACAAGCTGCCGCCGTATCCGCGCCTGGAGCAGCGCCAGTTCGACCTGGTGTTCCTCGACCCGCCAGCCTGGGCCAAGAGCGCCTTCGGCACCGTCGACCTGCTGCGCGACTACCAGAGCCTGCTCAAGCCGGCCCTGTTGAGCACCGCCGACGATGGCGTGCTGATCTGCTGTAACAACCTGGCAAAGGTCAATCTCGACGACTGGCGCGAGCAGGTGCTGCGCTGCGCCGACAAGGCCGGGCGCCCGGTACGCGACTGGCAGGTGCTCAAACCCGACGGCGACTTTCCGTCGCAGGATGGGCAGCCTCCACTGAAGACCTTGATTCTTCAGCTCTGAAACAAATATCCGTTAATTTTCGGGGTAGCTTCGGAACCGTTTTTACGTGCCATACTCCAACCACCTCCGTTCGAGACAGACGACGCCACACATGCCCAAAGGATTGAAACGCGCCCTCGGCGCCATGCTGGCCGCAGTGGCCTTGTACAGCCTGCTAGGCTTTCTGATTCTCCCAGGGGTTGCCCTGCGTATCGCCAATCAGCAACTGGCCAATTACGCCACGGTGCCGGCGCACCTGCAGCGGATCGAACTCAACCCGTTCAGCCTCGAACTGACCCTCTGGGGCCTGCAGATCGGCGAGCCGGGCAAGGAGCAGGTCGGCTTCGAACGCCTGTACGCCAACCTGCAGCTCGACAGCCTGTGGAGCGGTGCCCTACACCTGGACGGGGTCGAACTGGACAAGGCGCGGACCGAGCTGCTGTTCGCCAAGGACGGCAGCCTCAACCTCACTCAGTTGTTCAAGCTGCCACCGAGCGAGCCCAAGCCTGAAGAGCCCGCCAGCGATCCGTTCCCGCTGCGCATCGGCAGCATCAAGCTCAGCGAAGGCTACCTGCACTTCCAGGACCTGCGCCCGAGCGAGCCGATCGAGTTCCTCTACGACTCGATGAACCTGGAGCTGAAGAACCTCAGCACCCTGCCCGACGACAGCGCCGACATGACCCTGGTCGCAGTAGGCCCCGGTGGCGGCCGCATCGACTGGAGCGGTACGTTCAGCGTGGTCCCCCTCGCCTCCGAAGGCACCTTGAAAGTCACCGACGGCAAGATGAAGGCCTTCTGGCCCTATGTTCGCGATGCAGTGCCGCTGGTACTGGAAGACGGCGTGGTCAGCCTCGATACCCGCTACAAGCTGAACCTGTCCAAGGAAACCGAGCTGCTGCTGGACAACACCTCGGTGAGCATCGCGCCCTTTGCCATCAAGGCCCCGGATGGCCGTCCGCTGGCCCGCCTGGCGCGGCTGGATGTCAGTGAAACCTCGATCGACCTGGCCAAGCAACTGGTAACCGTCGGCAAGATCCGCAGCGACAAGCTCGAAACCTGGGCAGCAGTGGAGTCCGACGGCCAGCTCGACTGGCAGAAATTGTTCGCCAGCCAGCCGGCCAAGGCCACGCCAAAAGAGAAAGCCGAACCTGCCGCCGCCGAGCCGGATACCAAGGAGAAAGCCGCCGCCGAAGCGCCGAGCAAGCCATGGCAGGTGCTGCTCAAGGACGTGCAACTGCGCAATTACCAGGTGCACCTGGCCGATCGCTCGCAGAAAGAGCCAGTGGCCCTGGATGTCGGCCCGCTGAACCTCGACCTGCAGAATTTCGACAGCCTCAACCAGTCGCCCTTCACCCTCAAGCTCGATACCGGCGTGGGTAAACAAGGCAAGCTGCAGGCCGCCGGTGAAGTAAACCTGGCGCCCGTTACCGCCAAGCTCAAGGTCAATACCCAGGACATCGACCTGCGCGTCGCCCAGGCCTATATCAGCCCGTACATCCGCCTGGAACTACGCAGCGGCATGCTCGGCAGCGACCTCAACGTCGACCTCAAGAGCATCGAGCCGCTGGCCTTCAGCATCGATGGCAAGGCCCAGGTCAACCAGTTGCACACCCTGGACACCATCAAGGACCGTGACTTCGTCAAATGGCAGCAGCTGAACCTCGACGCCTTGTCGTACCGCCACGGTGACGCCCTGACCATTGGCAAGGTGACCCTCAAGCAACCCTATGCGCGCTTCATGATCAACGAGGACCGCACCACCAACGTCGATGACCTGCTGATCCCGCAACCGGCCACCGCGCAATCCAGGGCGCCCAGCAAAGCCAAGGCCCCGGCCGAGAAGCCACTGGGTATCCGCATCGGTGCAATCGACATCAACGACGGTTCGGCCAACTTTGCCGACTTCAGCCTGACGCCGAACTTCGCTACTGCCATCCAGCAGCTCAACGGCCAGATCGGCACCATCGACAATCGTCAGCCGAAACCTGCCAAGGTCGACATCAAGGGCAAGGTCGATCGCTATGCACCCGTGACCATCAAAGGCTCGCTGAACCCCTTCGACCCGATGGCCGCGCTGGACATCGCGACCAGCTTCAAACGCGTCGAGCTGACCACCCTGACCCCTTATTCAGGCAAGTTTGCAGGTTTCCGCATCCGCAAGGGCCGGCTCAACATCGACCTGCACTACGTGATCACCCAGGGCAAGCTCAAGGCCGAGAACAAAGTGGTGGTCGAGCAGCTGCAATTGGGGGAGAAGGTCGACAGCCCGGATGCGGTGGACCTGCCGATTCGCCTGGCAGTCGCCCTGCTCAAGGATACCGACGGCAAGATTTCCATTGAGCTGCCAGTGACCGGCGACCTCAACGACCCGCAGTTCAGCGTCATGCCGATCGTCTGGCAGACCCTGCGCAACCTGGTGCTGCGTGCGGCCCAGGCGCCCTTCAAGTTCATTGGCGGGCTGGTCAGCGGCGGCGACTCCCAGGACCTGGGTAACGTGGCCTTCGCCGCCGGCTCCAGTGACCTGGGCACGGATGCGCAAAGCGCTCTGGACAAGCTGGCAACGGCGCTCAAGGAACGCCCGGCCCTGCGCCTGGAGATCGAAGGCACCAGCGCCCAGAGCAGCGATGGGCCGCTGATTGCCCAGCAGCGCCTGGAGCGTGAGTACCAGAGCACCTACTACAAGATCCTCCAGCGCCGCGGTGACAAGGTGCCAGCACAGGCCTCCGACCTGAAGGTCCCGGATGGCGACAAGCCGGCCATGCTCGAAGGCATCTACCGTACCCGGATGAAGAAACAGCCACCGACGGAATGGGAACAGCTGGACCGCGAGCAGCGCACTACCCAGTTGCGCGATGCAGTGCTCAAGTCCTGGGGCGAAAGCGCCCTGCTGCTGCGCCAGTTGGGTCAGGCCAGGGCCAGCAGTATCAAGGACTACCTGGTGGACAAGGGCCAGTTGGCTGATGACCGGGTGTATTTCGTCGATGCCAGCCTGGGCCAGGCTGAGGCGGATGGGCGGGTGATCTCGCCACTGCATCTGGACGCGGAGTGAAGTAGGCCCCCTATCGCGGGGCAAGCCCGTTCCCACAAACCGCCCCCAAAAAGAAGCCCCGGCAACCAGTGCCGGGGCTTTGAGTGACCAAGTCCTTTTGGTCGTTCGCATGAACCTGAAAGGTCAGCGAGTCGGAACAAACTATTAATTGGTTTTCAGGCCATCAGCCGAGACGGCTTGAACGCCTTTGATCTTCTTGGCGATAGCGACCGCCATGTCTTTCTGCGAATCCGTCACGGCAACATCGGAAGACAGGGAGACCACGCCTTTGTTGGTTTCGACCTTGATGTCGGTGCCTGGGATGCCTTTCTCGGTCATCAGGTCAGCTTTGACCTTGGTGGTGATCCAGGTGTCGGAGGTCGCTTCTTTTGCTTTGGTAACTTCACCAGCAGCAACGGTCAGCGGAGCCTGGGAAGGCTGTTGGGCAAATGCCGCGTTAGCCATGGTCAGGGTCAGGGCGGTGGCAGTAGCGGCAGCAATAGCGAACTTCTTCATACGAGACACTCCTGTTTTTCGAAAAGTCTGCGCCGTCAGTCCTGGCAGCAGGGGTATGAATACTGTTGCAGGGCCTGTGCCAGCTTTTGCTATTAATTTTTCCCTTATAAATCAGACACTTGTACAAACAGGCAAACACCTGAATCGTGCATTTTGCAAGCAGTGGCAAAATCCTGCATGCAAGATGCAAGTCCGCAAGACATTGTGCGCGGGCACAAAAAAAGGACCCCGAGGGGTCCTTCTTCTTAAGCTGCGTGCTTAGACGCCGGATGCCTTGGCAGCGGCAACGTCCTTGATCGACAGCTTGATACGGCCGCGGTTGTCCACGTCCAGTACCAGTACTTCAACTTCCTGACCTTCTTTGAGGATGTCGGTCACTTTCTCGACGCGAGCATCGCTCAGCATGGAGATGTGAACCAGACCGTCCTTGCCAGGCAGGATGTTGACGAAGGCACCGAAGTCGACAATGCGCTCGACCTTACCGACGTAGATCTTGCCGATCTCGGCCTCGGCAGTGATGCTCAGAACGCGCTGACGAGCAGCTTCAGCGGCGTCTTTGGTCTCACCGAAGATCTTGATCGAACCGTCGTCTTCGATGTCGATCGAAGCCTTGGTTTCTTCGCAGATGGCACGGATGGTCGCGCCGCCTTTACCGATGACGTCACGGATCTTGTCGGTGTCGATCTTCATGGCGATCATGGTCGGAGCGTTTTCCGACAGTTCGCTACGGGACTGACCAATGATCTGGTTCATCTGGCCGAGGATGTTCAGGCGCGCTTCCAGGGCTTGGCCCAGGGCGATTTCCATGATCTCTTCGGTGATACCGTTGATCTTGATGTCCATCTGCAGCGCGGTAACACCCTTGGCGGTACCGGCTACCTTGAAGTCCATGTCGCCCAGGTGGTCTTCGTCACCGAGGATGTCGGTCAGAATGGCGAATTTCTCACCTTCTTTAACCAGACCCATGGCGATACCGGCAACCGGCGCCTTCATCGGTACACCGGCGTCCATCAGTGCCAGGGAAGCACCACAGACCGAAGCCATGGAGCTGGAACCGTTGGATTCGGTGATTTCCGATACGACGCGGATGGTGTACGGGAACACGTCAGCGGCAGGCAGCATGGCCTGAACCGAACGGCGGGCCAGACGGCCGTGACCGATTTCGCGACGGCCAGCACCGCCCATGCGGCCACACTCGCCCACCGAGAACGGCGGGAAGTTGTAGTGCAGCATGAAGGGGTCTTTCTTCTCGCCTTCGAGGGTGTCCAGCAGCTGGGCATCACGGGCAGTACCCAGGGTTGCAACGACCAGGGCCTGGGTTTCGCCACGGGTGAACAGCGCCGAACCGTGGGTCTTCGGCAGCACGCCGACTTCGATGTTCAGCGGACGTACGGTCTTGGTGTCGCGGCCGTCGATACGTGGCTTGCCGTTGACGATGTTTTCGCGAACGGTGCGGTATTCGATTTCGCCGAAGATTTCTTTGACTTCGGAAGCCGAAGGTTGACCTTCTTCACCGGAGAACTTGGCGATCACTTGCTCGCGCAGTTCGCCCAGGCGAGCGTAACGGTCAGCCTTGACGGTGATGGTGTAGGCGTCGGAAACCGCAGCACCGAACTCGCCACGGATGGCGCTCAGCAGTGGGGTGTTCTCGGCCTTGGCAGTCCAGTCCCAAGTCGGCTTGGCAGCTTCGGCGGCCAGCTCTTTGACAGCCTGGATCACGGCCTGGAATTCGTCGTGAGCGAACAGTACGGCGCCCAGCATCTGGTCTTCGGTCAGCTCTTTGGCTTCCGATTCAACCATCAGTACGGCGTCGGAGGTACCGGCAACGACCATGTCCAGGCTCGAGGCAGCCAGTTGCTCGTAGGTCGGGTTCAGCAGGTAGCCGGTGCTTTCGTGGAAAGCTACGCGGGCGGCGCCGATCGGGCCTTCGAACGGAATGCCGGAGATGGCCAGGGCAGCCGAGGTACCGATCATCGCAGCGATGTCCGGATCGGTCTTCTTGCTGGTGGAAACGACGGTGCAGACAACCTGCACTTCGTTCATGAAGCCTTCAGGGAACAGCGGACGGATCGGACGGTCGATCAGTCGCGAGGTCAGGGTTTCTTTCTCGGAAGGACGGCCTTCACGCTTGAAGAAACCACCAGGGATCTTGCCGGCGGCGTAGGTCTTTTCCTGATAGTGAACGGACAGGGGGAAGAAGCCTTTGCCTGGATCGGCCTGTTTGGCACCGACCACGGTCACCAGTACGGTGACATCGTTGTCGACGGTGACCAATACGGCGCCGGACGCTTGACGAGCAATACGGCCCGTCTCGAGGGTAACGGTCGATTGACCGAATTGGAATTTCTTGATTACCGGGTTCACGGTTTCCTACCTTTTTCAGTGGCTCTGGGGGAACTGGTTCTTGCGAATTCTTGGGCAGAACAGGGAATCGGCCCTGTTGGCAGTCCAGATAAAACTAGAGGTTGGAAGCCTGCCCTGCCCTTGCGGTAAACCGCTCAGGCGAGACAGACAGCCAACCTCATAGATACGCAAGGCGTGCTCACCAGCACGGGGGCCAAAGGCTCCGCCTGGTGACTGCAGCACGCCGTGCACACCACTGGCCAGGCCGCTATTAGCGACGCAGACCCAGACGACCGATCAGGGCGCTGTAACGAGTGGTGTCCTTGCCTTTCAGGTAGTCCAGCAGCTTGCGACGCTGGTTAACCATGCGGATCAGACCACGACGGGAGTGGTGGTCTTTGCCGTTGGCCTTGAAGTGGCCTTGCAGCTTGTTGATGTTGGCGGTCAGCAGTGCAACTTGCACTTCTGGGCTACCGGTGTCACCGGCGGCTTGCTGGTATTCGCCAACGATCTTTGCTTTTTCTTCAACGCTGAGTGCCATCTGGCTTCTCCAAATCAAGGGAAACCGAACAAACGGTTTCCAATAGGCCAGGGACTGCTCCCTGTATTCATAAAGTGAGGCGTGACCGTGCCTATTAACAGCCATCCTCTTTACCACCAGTACCAGGCCTGAACCTGACACTGAAGGTTTCGATCATTCTGACCGAATCAAGCGACGCGGCGCGATGCGCCCGTCTTCGCTCACTTCACCGATACCGATGAAGCGACCATTGTGATCCTGTACCCGGACCATGCCGAACTTCGGCGCGTCGGGGGCTCTGACCGGCTGACCATTCAGCCAGTAGAACGCACTGTGCTCGGAGAACTGCAACAGTGGCCAGTCCTGCAGACCGCTGTCCGATGGCATCAGGAAGCGATCGACCGCTTCGTTGCCACCTTCGGCGTGGACCGCTTCGAGTTCTTCGAGGGTCACGGTCTGGGCCAGCTCGAAAGGACCGGCGTGTGTGCGACGCAGTTGGGCGACATAGGCCCCGCAACCGAGCACCTCGCCGATGTCCTCGACCAGGGTGCGGATGTAGGTGCCTTTGCTGCAGCCGACCGACAGCCGGACACGGGTGCCTTCGCACTCGAGCAATTCCAAGCGGTTAATAGTAACAGAACGCGCCTCGCGCTCCACTACTTCACCTGCACGGGCCAGCTTGTACAGCGGCTGGCCGTCACGCTTGAGGGCCGAGTACATCGGCGGTATCTGACTGATTTGACCACGAAATTGTGGCAAAACCGCTTCGATATCGGCGCGACCAACGGTCACGTCACGGGTTTTCAGCACTTCACCTTCGGCGTCGCCGGTGGTGGTGGTCTGACCCAGTTGCATGACCGTCTCGTAGCCCTTGTCGGAATCGAGCAGGTACTGCGAGAACTTGGTCGCCTCACCGAAGCACAGTGGCAGCACGCCACTGGCCAGTGGATCGAGGCTACCGGTGTGCCCGGCCTTTTCGGCGTTGAGCAGCCAGCGGACCTTCTGCAAGGCAGCGTTGGAAGTGAACCCCAACGGCTTGTCGAGCAGGATGATGCCGCTGACGTTACGACGGATACGCTTGACCTGAGCCACCGCTTACTCCTTGGTGTCCAGGGGCGTGTCGGAAGCCTGGTGCAGCTTGTCTTCGGCGACGGCGCGTTCGATCAGGGCCGACAGGTGGGCACCGCGACTGATGCTCTCGTCATAGTGGAAATGCAGTTGCGGCACGCTGCGCAGTTGCATTTCCTTGCCCAGGTGCACGCGCAGGAAACTGGCCGCGCCGTTGAGCACCTTGAGGGTCTGCTTGATGTCTTCCGCGCCTTCCTGGCCCATGGAGGTGATGAACACCTTGGCATGGCCGACATCGCGGCTGACATCCACAGCGGTAATGGTGACCACGCCGACACGCGGGTCTTTGACTTCACGACGGATCAACTGAGCCAGCTCGCGCTGAATCTGATCGCCAATGCGTTGGGTACGGCTATATTCTTTTGCCATTTTTGCTACCTGTAACTAAAGCGGCAAACGCCCGGCCAGGCTAGAGCCGGACCGGGCGTTGCGTTCAGAGCCGCCAAGCGACGCCCTGGGGCGGACAATTGGCGGTTCCCATGCTCGCGGCTTAGAGCGTACGAGCCACTTGGACTTTCTCGAAGACTTCGATCTTGTCGCCGACCTTGACGTCGTTGTAGCTCTTGACGCCGATACCGCATTCCATGCCGGCACGTACTTCGGACGCATCGTCCTTGAAGCGACGCAGCGATTCCAGCTCGCCTTCGAAGATCACCACGTCCTCGCGCAGTACGCGGATCGGACGGTTGCGGTAGACCACACCCTCGACGACCATGCAGCCGGCGATGGCGCCGAACTTCGGCGAACGGAACACGTCACGCACTTCGGCGATACCCAGGATGTTCTCGCGAACATCGCTGCCGAGCATACCGGTCAGGGCTTTCTTGACGTCTTCAATGATGTCGTAGATCACGTTGTAGTAACGCATATCCAGACCTTCCTGCTCGACGATCTTGCGCGCGCCGGCATCGGCACGCACGTTGAAGCCGAACAGTACTGCATTGGAAGCCAGGGCCAGGTTGGCATCGCTCTCGGTGATACCACCGACGCCGCCGCCAATCACGCGAACCTGTACTTCGTCGTTGCCCAGGCCGCTCAGGGAGCCCTGCAGGGCCTCGAGAGAACCACGAACATCGGACTTGAGCACGATGTTGAGGGTCTTCTTCTCTTCCTGGCCCATGTTCTCGAAGATGTTCTCGAGTTTGCCAGCGTGAGCGCGAGCCAGTTTGACCTCGCGGAACTTGCCTTGACGGAACAGGGCAACTTCACGGGCTTTCTTCTCGTCAGCCACTACCGACAGCTCGTCACCGGCGTCCGGAGTGCCATCCAGGCCGAGAATCTCGACCGGGATCGACGGGCCGGCTTCCTTAACAGGCTTGCCGTTTTCGTCGAGCATGGCCCGTACACGGCCATAGTTCGAACCGCACAGAACCATGTCGCCCTGACGCAGGGTACCGTCCTGAACCAGCACGGTAGCCACCGGGCCACGGCCCTTGTCCAGGCGCGACTCGACCACTACACCACGACCCGGGGCCGATGGAGTGGCCTTGAGCTCGAGGATCTCGGCTTGCAGCAGAACGGCTTCGAGCAGTTCGTCGACACCGGTACCCATCTTCGCCGACACCTTGACGAACGGCGTGTCGCCACCCCAGTCCTCGGAAGTGACGCCTTCGACGGACAGCTCGTTACGGATACGATCGAGGTCAGCACCTGGCTTGTCGATCTTGTTCACCGCCACGACCAGCGGAACACCGGCAGCCTTGGCGTGCTGGACCGCTTCGCGGGTTTGCGGCATCACGCCGTCGTCCGCTGCAACCACCAGGATCACGATGTCGGTCGCCTTGGCACCACGGGCACGCATGGCGGTAAACGCGGCGTGACCCGGGGTGTCGAGGAAGGTGACCATGCCGCGGTCGGTTTCCACGTGGTACGCACCGATGTGCTGGGTAATACCACCGGCTTCGCCAGCAG
Source organism: Pseudomonas sp. JV241A (assembly GCF_900275665.1). NCBI lineage: Bacteria > Pseudomonadati > Pseudomonadota > Gammaproteobacteria > Pseudomonadales > Pseudomonadaceae > Pseudomonas > Pseudomonas sp. JV241A. Next base: position 178,540 of record NZ_OPYO01000006.1, on the reverse strand, counting down.
CAACCTTGGCACGACGGATGTAGTCGAGCAGCGAGGTCTTACCGTGGTCAACGTGGCCCATTACGGTCACGACTGGTGCACGGGAGAAGGTCTCGCCTTCGAACTTCAACGACTCAGCCAGGGAATCTTCCAGGGCGGTGTCGCTGACCAGGGTGACCTTGTGACCCAGCTCTTCGGCGATCAGCTGAGCTGTCTCCTGGTCGAGCACCTGGTTGATGGTCACCGGAGTGCCCAGTTTGAACATGAACTTGACCACTTCAGCGCCCTTGACGGACATCTGGTTGGCCAGGTCGGAAACCGTGATGGTCTCGCCGATCTGCACGTCGCGGACAACCGGACCGGTCGGGTTCTGGAAGCCATGGGCGTTGCGCTTCTTCGGCTTGCCCTTGCCACGGCCACCACGACGGAAGCCATCGCTTTCTTCGTCGGTGGTACGCGGAGCGGCACGCGGGGTAGGCGCCTTTTCCTTTTCCTTGACCTTGACCGAAACGCGCGGCGCTTCGTTGCGGCGCTCGCCGCCACGACGCTCGTCGTCACGCGACTTGTCGCTGCGACGCACGTCGTCTTTCTTGCGGTCGGCAACCGGTGCCGGAGCGGCGTCCGCGGCGGCCTGGATCACTGGCGCTGCAGCCGGAGCCGGAGCGGCAGCAGCCGGCGCGGCGGACGCAGCGGCTGGCTGACGACGGGCTTCTTCCTCGGCACGCTGACGTGCTTCGCCATCGGCTTTTTCACGGGCAGCGTTTTCCGCTGCACGGCGCTCTTCCAGCTCGCGCTTCTGCTCGGCCTGGATTTCTTCCGGGCTGCGCTGAACGAATACTTTCTTCTTGCGTACTTCTACGCTGATGCTCTTGCTACCGGCGACACGCAGGGTGCTGGTGGTTTTGCGCTGCAAGGTGATCTTGCGCGGCTCTTCCACTTTTGCCTTGTGGCTGCTCTTCAAATGAGCCAGCAATGCCTGCTTCTCATTGTCGGTCACTACCTGACCGGCGTCGGTGTGCGGCAGACCTGCCTCACGCATCTGCTGCAGCAGGCGCTCTACCGGTGCAGCGACCTCTTGGGCCAATTCTTTCACCGTGACTTGCGTCATGCACTTCTCTCCTCAGGCCGCGCCTAATTACTCGAACCAGTGGGCTCGGGCGGCCATGATCAACTTGCCGGCACGCTCTTGGTCGATGCCGTCGATGTCGAGCAGGTCATCAATCGACTGCTCGGCCAGGTCTTCGCGGGTAACTACGCCGCGCACCGCCAGTTCCATCGCCAAATCCTTGTCCATACCCTCAAGCGAGAGCAGGTCTTCGGCCGGATGGGCGTCTGCCAGCTTTTCCTCAGTAGCGATGGCTTTGGTCAACAGGCGATCCTTGGCGCGAGCACGAAGCTCGTTGACGATGTCTTCGTCAAAGCCGTCGATGTTGAGCATTTCTTCCAGCGGTACGTAGGCAATCTCTTCCAGGCTGGTGAAGCCTTCATCGACCAGCACCTGTGCCAGTTCTTCGTCGACTTCCAGCTCGTCGATGAAGTTGCGCAGGATGTCACCGGTTTCAGCTTGCTGCTTGGCCTGGATGTCCGATTCGGTCATCACGTTCAGGGTCCAGCCGGTCAACTGACTGGCCAGGCGCACGTTCTGGCCACCACGGCCAATCGCCTGGGCCAGGTTGTCGGCACCCACGGCGATGTCCATGGCGTGGGCGTCTTCATCGACGATGATCGCCGCGACTTCAGCCGGCGACATGGCGTTGATGACGAACTGTGCAGGGTTGTCGTCCCAGAGGACGATATCCACGCGCTCGCCACCCAGTTCGCCGGACACTGCCTGGACACGCGAACCGCGCATGCCGATACAGGCACCTTGCGGGTCAATGCGTTTGTCTTTGGAGCGTACGGCGATCTTGGCGCGCGAACCCGGATCACGGGACGCGGCCATGACTTCGATCAGGCCCTCGGCGATTTCCGGCACTTCGATGCGGAACAGCTCGATCAGCATCTGTGGCGCGGTACGCGACAGGATCAACTGCGGGCCGCGGTTCTCGGTGCGGATTTCCTTGAGCAGTGCACGCAGGCGCACACCGACACGGAAAGTCTCGCGGGAGATGATGTCTTCACGGGCCAGCAACGCTTCGGCGTTGTTGCCCAGGTCAACGATGACGTTGTCACGGGTGACCTTCTTGACGGTACCGGAGATGATCTCGCCCAGACGCTCGCGGTAGGCATCTACCACTTGAGCGCGCTCGGCTTCACGGACCTTCTGGACGATGACTTGCTTGGCGGTCTGGGCGGCAATACGGCCGAACTCGATCGACTCGATCTTCTCTTCGATCACGTCACCGACTTTAGCTTCAGGATGGGTGTCCTGAATCTTCGCTGGCCACACTTCGATCGCCGGATCGTCCAGATCCTTTTCTTCGACGACAGTCCAGCGACGGAAGGTTTCGTAGCTACCGGTGTGGCGGTTGATTTCCACACGCAGGTCGACTTCGTCGTCAAAACGTTTTTTGGTTGCAGTGGCCAGAGCCACTTCCAGCGCTTCAAAAATTACGCCGGCCGGTACGCCCTTTTCGTTCGATACCGACTCAACAACCAGCAGTACTTCTTTGCTCATCGTACGCCTCGCCTTTCGCAAGCCATTGGATCCGCGCGGTCCGCGGGATCCGGCACGTCTCAGTCAAAACTGGGAATAATGTTGGCCTTGTCGATCGAATCGATCGGCAACAGGAATTCGTTGTTGTCTACCTGGACCACAACATCCTGCTCCTCCACGCCACGGAGAAGGCCCTGAAAGTTACGACGACCTTCAAAGGGCGTACGCAGCTTGATCTTCACTTGTTCGCCGGCATGCGAAGCAAACTGTTCCAAGGTGAACAGCGGGCGATCCATGCCAGGAGAGGACACTTCAAGGGTATATTCGGAAGTGATCGGGTCTTCGACATCGAGGATCGCGCTGGCCTGGTGACTGACTTTTGCGCAGTCATCAACAAGCACGCCATCTTCTTTATCGATATAAATCCGCAGGACCGAATGTTTGCCTTGAGAGATGAATTCGATCCCCCAGCATTGATAGCCAAGAGCCTCGACCACCGGGGCCAACAAGGCCTGCAACTGTTCTAGCTTGCTCGACACCTGAACCCCCTCGTGCATGCTATGCAAATAAAAAATGGGCAAAGCGCCCATCCCTGATACGCCGTTGAATACCGGCGTTATGACTGTTCAGCCAAGAAAAAGCCCCTGCAAAAGGGGCTCCGCTGAAACTGGTTGCGGGGGCTGGATTTGAACCAACGACCTTCGGGTTATGAGCCCGACGAGCTACCAGACTGCTCCACCCCGCGACAAAGCTGGGGCGAAAGTATACGACCGAACCCCGACAGGGTCAATCTAACCTCCACCTACAAGAAAGCCCGCTGTAGCGGGCTGTCTTGTTTCAATTGGTACCGAGAAGGGGACTCGAACCCCTACACCCTATGGGCACAACCACCTCAAGGTTGCGTGTCTACCAATTCCACCACCTCGGCAATACTACTTTGAAACCCGTTACTTCTGCTCTTGAGCGGGAGGAACATCACCAGTGTTAGTGGCTTCGCTCTTCTGCTCCTGGAGCACCGGTACATCATCTGTTGCCGGCTTTTGCTGCTTCACTTCCAAGACCGCTGGATCTGGCAACCCTACTTGAGTCAGCTCTTGAGCTTTCTCCTTAGCAAAGTATCCTAACCCAAGAGCAGTTAAGAAGAAAGAGGCAGCTAGTATAGCAGTAAACTTACTCAGAAAGGTAGCAGAACCTTGGCTTCCGAACACAGTATTTGAAGCACCTGCGCCGAAAGATGCACCCGCTTCCGCACCTTTACCCTGTTGCAGCAACACCAGCACTACCAAACCCAGCGCGCCCAACAGATGCAAAACAACGATCACTGTTTCCAGCATTTTTCAGTTTCCTGCGGCGCGACAAATTGCACCGAATTCGTCTGCGTTCAGGGAAGCCCCACCAATCAGGCCCCCATCGATATCCGGCATGCCGAACAGTTCAGCCGCATTGGCCGCCTTCACGCTGCCGCCGTATAGAAGCCGCACACTCGCTGCGACTTCCGGGTTCTTTGCCGCCAGCTGCTCGCGAATGGCCTTATGCACATCCTGAGCCTGCTGTGGCGAGGCTGTCAGCCCTGTACCGATGGCCCATACAGGCTCATAGGCAATCACCGCACTGGCGAAGACTTCGACACCGAACGCTTCGATGACGCTGTCCAGCTGACGCCCGACAATCTCAAGCGTTTTACCCGCTTCGCGCTCTTCGAGGGTTTCCCCTACACAGAGCACCGGCTTCAAACCACAAGCCTGTGCCGCAGCGAACTTGCGATTGAGAACTTCGTCGTTCTCGCCAATGATCTGGCGGCGCTCGGAGTGCCCAATCAGTACCAGCTCGCAACCTGCCTCGGCCAGTTGACTCGGTGCAATTTCACCGGTCAGTGCGCCTTGCTCAGGCTGTACCGCAGAATTCTGAGCGCCGACGGCGATCGCCTTGCCTTGTACGCCATCAATTACCTGATTGATGTACAGGGCGGGGGGAAACACCGCGACCTCGACACCGCTCGGCAGGGCGAGATTACTCAAGCCCTTGATCAGCTCAGCGACGCTGGCGCGGGTACCGTGCATCTTCCAGTTACCAGCTACCATAGGGCGACGCATGCTGTACCTCGTCGGTCAAAGAGGGCGCAGATGTTACCCAACCCAATCACCTCTGGCAAGCGTATTTCAAACGCAAACTTCACTTACCAGTTTTGCCAGGGCTTCGGCGTGGCCGCGGACCTGATTTTCATCCTCGCCTTCGACCATTACCCGCACCAGAGGCTCTGTCCCGGACTTGCGCAGCAGCACACGGCCACGACCGGCCAGTGCCTCGGTAACCTTGGCACTGGCCTCCTGGACAGCCGGATGCTCCAGGGGGTCGACCTTGCTCGCACCGAAGCGCACATTGATCAGCACCTGCGGGCATTTGCGCAGGGCCTGACGGGCCTGGGCCAGGGTCTCTTCGCGGCGCTTGAGGGCCATCAGCACCTGCAGCGCGGCGATGATCGCATCACCAGTGGTGGTGTGGTTGCAGCACACCACGTGCCCGGAGTTCTCGCCACCGATCACCCAGTCGCGCCCCAGCAGCTCGGCCATCACGTAGCGGTCACCGACCTTGGCGCGCACGAACGGGATGTCGAGGTCCTTCAGGGCCAGTTCCAGCCCCAGGTTGCTCATCAGGGTACCCACCACCCCACCCTGCAGCTTGCCACGCTCGTGCAGGTCACGGGCGATGATGAACAGCAGTTCGTCGCCATCGACGATGGCACCGGTGTGATCGACCATCAGTACACGGTCGCCGTCGCCATCGAAGGCGATACCCAGGTCGGCATGACCAACCAGGACCGCCGCCTGCAGCGACTCGATGTGGGTCGAACCACAGTTTTCGTTGATGTTCAGACCATCGGGCTGTGCAGACAGCACGGTGACATCGGCACCCAGCTCGCGGAACACGCTTGGCGCGACCTTGTAGGTAGCACCGTGAGCGCAGTCGACCACCAGCTTGAGACCGGCAAAATCGGTGCTGCTCGGCACGCTGCTCTTGCAGAACTCGATGTAACGGCCAGCCGCGTCGTTGATACGCGACACCTTGCCCAGCTTGCTCGATTCGACCACGGTCATCGGCTGGTCGAGCAGTTCCTCGATCATCAGTTCGACTTCGTCCGGCAGCTTGGTGCCCTGGCCGGAGAAGAACTTGATGCCGTTGTCGTCATGCGGGTTGTGCGACGCACTGATGACAATGCCCGCTTCGGCGTGGAAGGTACGGGTCAGGTAGGCGATGGCCGGGGTCGGCATCGGCCCGAGCAGCATCACATCAGCGCCAGCCGCCGACAATCCGGCTTCCAGCGCCGACTCGAACATGTAGCCCGAAATTCGCGTGTCCTTACCGACCAGCACCCGGCAAGCGCCTTGCTTGCGAAAGGCCATACCCGCAGCCCAACCGAGCTTGAGCATGAAATCAGGGGTAATCGGAAACTCGCCGACACGGCCACGAATGCCATCGGTGCCAAAATATTTTCTGCTCATAGATGCTCCATCACTCTTATTCGGCGGCTTGCACCGCAGCAATCATCCGCACTACATCGGCGGTTTCGGCGACATCGTGAACGCGCAATATGCTCGCTCCCTTGGTCATCGCCAGCGCAGCCAGGGCCAGGCCGCCATAGAGCCGTTCTCCGACCGGGCGGCCCAGGGCCAGACCGATCATGCTCTTGCGAGAAACACCCACCAGCAAAGGACGCCCCAACCGATAGAGCGCCTCCATGTGCTTGAACAGGCTGAGGTTGTGTTCCAGGGTCTTGGCGAAGCCGAAACCCGGATCGAGGATGATCCGCCCGGCCTCGATGCCCACGGCCGCGCAGGCAGCCATTCGCTCTTCAAGATAGCTCGCCACCTCGGCGGTGACATCCTCGTAATGAGGATTATCCTGCATATCGCCCGGCTCGCCACGCATATGCATCAGGCACACCGGCAAACCGGTGGCTGCTGCGGCATCCAGGGCGCCATTACGACTGAGCGAGCGCACATCGTTGATCAGCCCGGCACCGAGCCTGGCCGACTCACGGATCACCGCTGGCGTCGAAGTATCGACCGAGATGATCACATCGAGCTCGCGATTGATCGCCTCGACGATCGGCGCAACGCGCTCCAGCTCTTCAAGCGCCGACACCGCGCGAGCGCCAGGGCGGGTGGACTCGCCACCGACATCGACCAGGGTCGCACCGGCAGCCACCATCGCCTCGGCGTGACGCAAGGCTGCGTCACGCTGGGTGAAGCGGCCGCCATCGGAGAAGGAATCGGGGGTGATATTGAGGATACCCATGACATGGGTACGGGACAAATCAAGAACCCGGTTGCCGCAAGGCAACCGGGTCGGGTACTGCTGTGAGGTCATATGTGCCCTTAGACTTGCGCCGCTGGACCGCCGATCGGCGACTCTGGGCGATCGCTCTGCGGAGCAGAGGTGCCTGGAGTGCCTGACCCACCTTCCCAATCACGCGGCTCGCGTGGCTCGCGACCAGCCATGATGTCGTCGATCTGATCGGCATCGATGGTCTCGTACTTCATCAGCGCATCGGCCATGGCGTCGAGCTTGTCGCGGTTCTCAGTGAGGATCTGCTTGGCCGTGGCATAGCACTGGTCAATGATGCTGCGCACTTCGGAGTCGATCAGCTTGGCGGTTTCACCGGAGACGCTGGCGTGCTGGGAACCGGCACTGCGGCCCAGAAACACTTCGCCTTCTTCTTCGGCATACATCAGCGGACCGAGTTTTTCCGACAGGCCCCATTTAGTGACCATGTTACGGGCAATCTGGCTGGCACGCATGATGTCGTTGGAAGCACCGGTGGTGACGCCATCGAAGCCCAGGGTCATCTCTTCGGCGATACGGCCACCGTACAGCGAGCAGATCTGGCTGATCAGCGCGCGCTTGGACAGGCTGTAGCGGTCTTCCTCAGGCAGGAACATGGTGACACCCAGTGCCCGGCCCCGCGGAATGATCGATACCTTGTAGACCGGGTCATGCTCGGGCACGACGCGACCGACAATGGCGTGACCAGCCTCGTGATAAGCGGTGTTCTGCTTCTCTTTCTCGGACATGACCATGCTCTTGCGCTCGGCGCCCATCATGATCTTGTCTTTGGCCAGCTCGAACTCTTTCATCTCGACGACGCGCTTGCCACCACGGGCAGCGAACAACGACGCCTCGTTGACCAGGTTGGCCAGGTCCGCACCGGAGAAGCCTGGAGTACCACGGGCAATGACCGCTGGATTGACGTTCTCGCCAATCGGCACCTTGCGCATATGCACTTTGAGGATCTGCTCACGGCCACGGATATCCGGCAGGCCAACCACCACCTGGCGGTCGAAACGGCCCGGACGCAGCAGCGCCGGGTCGAGTACGTCCGGACGGTTGGTCGCGGCGATGACGATGATGCCGTCGTTCATTTCGAAGCCGTCCATCTCCACCAGCAACTGGTTGAGGGTCTGCTCGCGTTCGTCGTGACCGCCGCCCATGCCGGCACCACGATGGCGGCCGACGGCGTCGATTTCGTCGATGAAGATGATGCACGGAGCATGCTTCTTGGCCTGCTCGAACATGTCGCGCACACGGCTGGCACCAACACCCACGAACATCTCGACAAAGTCGGAGCCGGAGATGGTGAAGAACGGCACCTTGGCTTCGCCGGCAATAGCCTTGGCTATCAGGGTCTTACCAGTACCTGGCGGGCCAACCATGAGCACGCCGCGAGGAATACGACCGCCCAGGCGCTGGAACTTGCCCGGGTCGCGCAGAAATTCGACCAGCTCGCCGACTTCTTCCTTGGCTTCGTCGCAACCAGCGACGTCGGCCAGGGTGGTTTTCACCTGGTCTTCGGAAAGCAGGCGCGCCTTGCTCTTGCCGAAGCTCATCGGCCCGCCCTTGCCACCGGCGCCGCCCTGCATCTGACGCATGAAGAACATGAATACGGCAATAATGACCAGGATCGGGAAGCTGGCGACCAGCAGCTGGGTCCAGATGCTCTGCTGCTCTGGCTGCTTGCCTTCGACCACGACGTGGTTGTCGACCAGGTCGCCGATCAGGCCGTTGTCCTGAATCGCCGGACGGATGGTCTTGAAGCTGTCGCCATCGGTACGTTTACCGGTAATGACGTAGCCGTCGACCGCAACGCGCTCGACCTTGCCATCCTTGACCTGCTGAATGAAGTCGGAATAGTTGAGGGTCTGCGGCTCATTCGGGCTGGAGAAGTTGTTCATCACCGTCACCAGGACAGCCGCGATGATCAACCACAGGATCAAGTTCTTTGCCATATCGTTCAATTAGCTACCCTCTGAAGCCGGCTGACGGCGCAGCCGTGCCTCGCATGATATTCACCGGCTTAACTTACTACATAACCTACACATCTGCAGGCGCCGTCTGTAACCCTTTGTGAAACCTAGACTACACGAAGTACATCCAGGTCAGGCAGGAGAGCCGATTGGAAAAAACTATCGGACACCCTGGAAGCCGCCGGCCTGACGCCCCTACTCGCCGCGGTAACCCCTCGCCAGCAAGTACTGTTCACGGGAGCGGTCCCGCGAAGAATCAGGTTTGAGCATCTGGACCTTGTCGAATTTCTGACGAGCGTCCTTGAGGTATACGTCAAACCCTTCGCCCTGGAAAATCTTGATCAGGAAATCACCACCCGGCTTGAGTACCCGGGTCGCCAGATCAAGGGCCAGCTCACAGAGAAACATGGCCTTGGGAATATCCACGGCAGGCGTACCACTCATATTGGGGGCCATATCGGAAATCACAAGGTCTACATGCGAATTACCCACCGCCTCAAGGATCTGTGCCAGCACTTCGTCCTGGGTAAAGTCGCCCTGGATGAAGGTAACGTCGGGAATACTGTCCATTTCCAGGATATCGGAAGCGATCAAGCGGCCCTGACCGCCGATCAGACGACTGGTCACCTGCGACCAGCCACCCGGCGCCGCGCCGAGATCGACGACACTCATACCCGGGCGGATAATCCGGTACTTTTCTTGAATTTCCAGCAATTTATAGCTCGCACGCGAGCGATAACCATCCTTTTGCGCTTTTTTAACGTAAGGATCGTTGAAGTGTTCTTTCAGCCAGCCAAGGCTTGTCTTGGAACGCGCCATTGGGCACCTCGATGATAAGGGTCGTGATTAACTGGGCGGATCCACGGGCCCTCGGGTAAAATGGCCGCCATTTTTACAGAATCAGACAAAGGGTCAGATTATGCCGCTCAATAACGAGCAGAAGAAACAGTACAAATCCATTGGCCACGACCTGAAACCAGTTCTGATTGTGGCAGGCAACGGGCTGACTGAAGGGGTTATCGCCGAACTCGAACGCGCTCTGGCCGATCACGAACTGATCAAAGTCGAGATTCGCTCCGAAGACCGCGAAGAGCGTGCTGCCGCAATTGCCGCGCTGTGCAAGGCCGGCCGCGCCGAACTGGTACAGACCATCGGCAAGAAAGCGCTGATCTATCGCCGCAATCCGCAGCCGAACAAACAGCTGTCGAACATCCACCGTTACAAGTGATGTTCGCCCCGGTCAGTGGCGCGCCTTGCGCGCCCTGCCCGGCACGGGTTGCATGACCAGCAGCAAGCCGGTCAGGCCCAGCACCAGGTAGCAGAACAGCTGCCAGCGCAACTCCTCCGGCATGCCCATGCGCAAGGCGAAATACACCACGCACGCCAGCATCGCCATCGACAGCAACTGCCCCCGCATGTCCCGCCACAGACTGGCCAGGCCCTGAGCCTGAATCAGCACCAGTGCCTGCACGCCTGCGCAAAACGCCGCAAACGCCACCAGCAACGATGCCATCAGGCTGCCAATATCCTCGATCAGCAGCGGCGCCAGGCCAATCTGGCCCAACGCCGGCAACAGACCGAAATGCAGCATCCACAGGCCACCAACCCAGAACACCTGGGTCAGTTGCCAGATCACCGTCGCCGCGGCAAAGCCGCGGCGACGGTCAAATGTGGGCGACTTCGACAATCTCGTACTCGACCAGGCCGCTCGGGGTTTTCACCGCCACAACGTCGCCTTCCTCCTTGCCGATCAGAGCACGGGCGATGGGCGAACCCACCGACAGTTTGCCGGATTTGATGTCGGCTTCATCCTCACCGACGATCTTGTACTTCAAGCTTTCGTCCGTCTCGACGTTGGCGATTTCGACGGTAGTGCCGAAGATCACCTTGCCGGTGTGCGCAATAGTGGTGACATCAATGACCACCGCGTTCTGCAGACGCCCTTCGATATCACGGATTCGCGCTTCGACCATACCCTGCTCTTCACGGGCAGCGTGGTATTCGGCGTTTTCCTTGAGGTCACCGAGTTCGCGGGCCTCGCCAATGGCCTGGCTCAGGCGCGGACGCTCGGTCTTGCTGAGGAATTCGTGCTCATCTTCCAGGGCGCGATGGCCCTGGACAGTCATCGGGTATTTGATCATGCCTTGAGTCCTGCATGGAGATCCTGCAAGCGGCGCACGGTCTTTTCCGGACCGAACTTCAGCGCTTCACAGATAGCTTCACCGGCCGCAATGGTGGTGGTGCAGTAGATCTTGTGCTGCAACGCATTGCGGCGAATCGAGTAGGAGTCGGCGATCGACTGACGGCCTTCGGTGGTGTTGATGATCAGCGACACTTCGTCGTTCTTGATCATGTCGACCACGTGCGGACGACCTTCGGTCACCTTGTTCACGCGACGCACTTTCAGGCCAGCCGCTTCGATGACCTTGGCGGTACCGACGGTGGCAACCACTTCGAAGCCCAGGGCAATCAGGTCGCGAGCAACGCCAGCCACTTGTGGCTTGTCGTCGTCACGCACGCTGATGAACGCAGTACCGCCGGTCGGCAATACTTCGCTGGCGCCCATCTGGGCCTTGGCGAAGGCTTCACCGAAGCTGTCGCCGACACCCATGACTTCACCGGTGGATTTCATCTCTGGGCCGAGGATCGGGTCAACACCCGGGAACTTGGCGAATGGGAACACCGCCTCCTTGACGCTGTAGAAGTTAGGAATGATTTCCTTGGTGAAACCGATTTCCTTGAGGGTCTTGCCGGCCATGACCCGCGCGGCAATCATCGCCAGCGAAGTGCCGATGCACTTGGAGACGAACGGCACGGTACGCGAGGCGCGCGGGTTGACTTCGATCACGTAGATCTTGTCGCCCTGCAGGGCCAGCTGCACGTTCATCAGGCCGACAACGCCCAGTTCCAGGGCCATTTTCTTGACCTGTTCACGGACTTCGTCCTGCACATGGGCGGGCAGCGAGTACGGAGGCAGCGAGCACGCCGAGTCTCCGGAGTGAACACCGGCCTGCTCGATGTGCTGCATGATCGCGCCGATCACCACGTCGGTGCCGTCGCAGACCGCATCCACGTCCATCTCGATGGCGCAGTTGAGGAAGTGATCGAGCAGCACCGGGCTGTCGTTGGACACTTGTACCGCTTCACGCAGGTAGCGCTTGAGCTCGTCCAGTTCGTAGACGATTTCCATCGCGCGGCCGCCCAGTACGTAGGACGGGCGAACCACCAGCGGGTAACCGATCACGCCGGCAGCACGAATCGCTTCGTCTTCGCTGCGCACGGTGGCGTTTGGCGGCTGCAGCAGATTCAGGCGCTGAACCATCTGCTGGAAACGCTCGCGGTCTTCGGCGCGGTCGATGGAGTCCGGGCTGGTACCGATGATCGGTACGCCGGCTTCTTCCAGGGCTCGCGCGAGTTTCAGCGGGGTCTGGCCGCCATAATGGACGATCACGCCCTTCGGCTTCTCGACGCGAACCACTTCCAGTACGTCTTCCAGAGTCAGCGGCTCGAAGTACAGGCGGTCGGAGGTGTCGTAGTCGGTGGAGACGGTTTCCGGGTTGCAGTTGACCATGATGGTCTCGTAACCGTCTTCACGCAGGGCCAGTGCCGCGTGTACGCAGCAGTAGTCGAACTCGATGCCCTGGCCGATACGGTTAGGACCGCCACCCAGGATCATGATCTTGTCGCGGGTCGACGGATTGGCCTCGCACTCTTCCTCGTAGGTCGAGTACAGGTAGGCGGTATCGGTGGCGAACTCGGCGGCGCAGGTGTCGACGCGCTTGTAGACCGGGAACACTTCGAGCTTGTGACGGTGACGACGCAGGTTCTTGTCGGTGATACCCAGCAGCTTGGCCAGACGCTGATCGGAGAAGCCCTTGCGCTTGAGGCGCAGCATCAGGTCCTTGTCGATCGCCGACAGGGCCAGGGTCTTGACCTTCTCTTCTTCCTTGATCAGGTCTTCCATCTGCACCAGGAACCAGTGGTCGATACCGGTCAGGGCGAAGATTTCATCGCAGGTCATGCCCGAACGCATGGCGTCGGCGACGTACCAGATGCGCTCGGCGCCCGGCACGGTCAGCTCGCGCTTGAGGATGCTGGCAGCGTCCGGGCTGGCCAGGTCGACTTTCGGGTCCAGGCCGCACACGCCAACTTCCAGACCGCGCAGGGCTTTCTGCAGCGACTCCTGGAAGGTCCGGCCGATGGCCATGACTTCACCCACGGATTTCATCTGGGTGGTCAGGCGGGCGTCGGCTTTCGGGAATTTCTCGAAGGCGAAACGCGGCAGCTTGGTGACGACGTAGTCGATCGACGGTTCGAAGGACGCCGGGGTACGGCCGCCAGTGATGTCGTTCTGCAGTTCGTCGAGGGTGTAACCGACCGCCAGCTTGGCGGCGATCTTGGCGATCGGGAAGCCGGTGGCTTTCGACGCCAGGGCCGAGGAACGCGAAACCCGTGGGTTCATTTCGATCACGACCATGCGGCCGGTGTCCGGGCAGATACCGAACTGCACGTTGGAACCGCCGGTCTCGACACCGATTTCACGCAGCACCGCCAGCGAGGCGTTGCGCATGATCTGGTATTCCTTGTCGGTCAGGGTCTGTGCCGGCGCCACGGTGATCGAGTCGCCGGTGTGCACGCCCATCGGGTCGAAGTTTTCGATCGAGCAGACAATGATGCAGTTGTCCTTTTTGTCGCGGACCACTTCCATCTCGTACTCTTTCCAGCCGATCAGCGATTCGTCGATCAGCAGTTCCTTGGTCGGCGACAGGTCCAGACCACGGGCACAGATCTCTTCGAATTCTTCACGGTTGTAGGCAATGCCACCACCGGTGCCGCCCATGGTGAAGGACGGACGGATGATGCACGGGAAGCCGAGCTTCTCGAGGACCGCATTGGCCTCTTCCATGCTGTGGGCGATACCGGAGCGCGGGCACTCAAGGCCAATGGCCTTCATGGCGGTGTCGAAGCGCGAACGGTCTTCAGCCTTGTCGATGGTGTCGGCGTTGGCGCCGATCATTTCCACGCCGAACTTTTCCAGGACGCCTTCGCGCTCCAGGTCCAGGGCGCAGTTCAGGGCAGTCTGGCCACCCATGGTCGGCAGCAGTGCGTCGGGGCGCTCTTTTTCGATGATCTTGGCAACGGTCTGCCACTTGATCGGCTCGATGTAGGTCGCATCAGCCATGGCCGGGTCGGTCATGATAGTGGCCGGGTTGGAGTTCACCAGGATGACGCGGTAGCCCTCTTCGCGCAGGGCTTTGCACGCCTGGGCGCCGGAGTAGTCGAATTCGCAGGCCTGGCCGATCACGATCGGGCCAGCGCCGAGAATCAGGATGCTTTTAATGTCTGTACGTTTTGGCATGGGTTGTCACTCAATTCCGCAGGTCAGTCGGCAAGCCGCATTGAACAATCTTGGGGGCGGCACCTGAACGCGGCTTGCACCGGTCCAGGGCCTTCTCGCCAGATGCTCAGCGGCGCTTGGCCATGGCATCGATGAAACGGTCGAACAGTGGCGCGACGTCGGTCGGGCCCGGGCTGGCTTCAGGGTGGCCCTGGAAGCTGAACGCGCTCTTGTCGGTGCGCTCGATGCCTTGCAGGGTGCCGTCGAACAGCGACTTGTGGATGGCGCGCACGTTGCCCGGTAGGGTTGCTTCGTCAACCGCAAAGCCGTGGTTCTGGCTGGTGATCATCACCACACCGGTGTCCAGGTCCTGGACCGGGTGGTTGGCACCGTGGTGACCATGACCCATTTTCACGGTCTTGGCACCGGAGGCCAGGGCCAGCAGCTGGTGACCCAGGCAAATGCCGAACACCGGGATCTCGGTTTCGAGGATGTCCTTGATCGCCTGGATCGCGTAGTCGCAAGGCTCCGGATCGCCAGGGCCGTTGGACAGGAACACGCCATCGGGGTTGAGCGCGAGGACTTCGCTGGCCGGGGTTTGCGCCGGCACTACAGTCAGACGGCAGCCGCGGGCGACCAGCATGCGCAGGATGTTCAGCTTGACGCCAAAATCGTAGGCAACCACGTGGTACGGCAGCTCGGACGCTTCAATGGTGGCGTGGCTGTCGGTCTTCAGCTCCCAGACGCTGGAGCGCCATTCGTAGCTGTTCTTGGTGCTGACGACTTTCGCCAGGTCCATGCCCTTCAGGCCCGGGAAGCCGCGAGCGGCGGCGATTGCGGCCTCTTCGCTGATGTTGTCGCCGGCGAGGATGCAGCCGTTCTGCGCGCCCTTCTCACGCAGGATGCGGGTCAGGCGACGGGTGTCGATACCAGCGATCGCCACCACGTTGTGGGCCTTGAGGTAATCAGGCAGGGATTGCTTGTTGCGCCAGTTGCTCGCGATCAGAGGCAGGTCGCGAATCACCAGACCGGCCGACCAGACGCGGTCGGATTCGGCGTCTTCCGGCGTGGTGCCGGTGTTGCCGATGTGCGGGTAAGTCAGGGTAACGATTTGCTGCGCATAGGAAGGGTCAGTCAGGATTTCCTGATAGCCGGTCATTGCGGTGTTAAACACCACCTCACCAACGGTCTGACCGTCGGCTCCAATGGCTTCACCGCGAAAAATGCTGCCATCAGCAAGGGCGAGTATGGCTGGCTTAGTCAAGAAGACCTCCCGTAAATCTAGCCTGAAGGGGCGATCGCAGGTTGCAAAAAAGCGGAATGACGTATAGACACGTCACCCCGCTTTCTTCGTCGAATTATCTGCGCGCTTTTAGTGGACACACTAAAGCTGTAGCTTACAGAAAAACGCTTTTTTGGTCTACCACTGAAGTGCCTGAAAGGCGCAGGAATGCGACAGGGCGTCGCGGGAATGGAAAAGCATCGCTGGCAAGCCAGCTCCCACAGGAGATACTGAGACTCAGGAATTGCAGCCATGGCGCAATTCCTGTGGGAGCTGGCCTTGCCAGCGATGGGCCGCGCAGCGGCCCCTGAACAGCGTTCAACGCAGGTCGAGCACGTCCTGCATGTCGTACAGGCCAGGCTCGCGCCCGTCCAGCCACAGGGCCGCACGTACCGCACCCTTGGCGAAGGTCATGCGGCTGGAGGCCTTGTGGGTGATCTCCAGGCGCTCACCTTCGGCAGCAAACAGCACGGTGTGATCACCGACCACATCGCCGGCACGCACGGTGGCGAAGCCGATGGTCTTGCGATCACGCGCACCGGTCTGGCCTTCACGGCCATACACCGCCACTTCCTGCAGGTCGCGGCCCAGCGCATTGGCAACCACTTCACCCATGCGCAGCGCAGTACCCGACGGCGCATCGACCTTGTGCCGGTGGTGAGCCTCGATGATCTCGATATCGACATCATCACCCAGCACCCGCGCAGCCATGTCCAGCAGCTTCAGGCTGAGGTTGACGCCAACACTGAAGTTGGCGGCGAAGACGATCGCAATGTCCTTGCCCGCTTCGGCCAGCAGTTGCTTTTCTTCGGCCGTGAAACCGGTGGTGCCGATGATCATCGCCTTGCCTGCCTTGCGGCAGAACGCCAGGTTCTTCAGGGTCACCGAGGGATGAGTGAAGTCGATCAGCACGTCGAACTCGTCGGCGACCTTGGCCAGGTCGTCGGACAGCAGCACGCCGATCCGGCCCAGCGCCGCCAGCTCACCTGCATCAGCGCCGACCAGCGAGCTGTCGGGGCGATCGATCGCCGCGGTCAGCCCGGCACCCGGGGCTTGCTGCACTGCTTCGATCAGGGTCTTGCCCATGCGCCCTGCCGCGCCCATTACCGCTATACGTCGCATGCCCTATTCCTTCTTAGAGATCACCGAAGAAGCGCTTCACGCCTTCGAACCAGCCATTGGCTTTCGGCGAATGGGAACTGTCGCCTTCCAGCGAATCACGCAGCTCTTCGAGCAGCTCGCGCTGACGACGGCTGAGGTTGACCGGGGTTTCCACCGCGACCCGGCACATCAGGTCACCGGCACCACCACCGCGAACCGGCGCCACACCCTTGCCGCGCAGACGGAACTGCTTGCCGGTCTGGGTACCTTCCGGGATCTTCAGCTTGACCCGACCATCGAGGGTCGGCACTTCCAGCTCGCCACCCAGGGCAGCGTCGGTGTAGCTGATCGGCACTTCGCAGTACAGATGCTTGCCGTCGCGCTGGAAAATCGAGTGTTCACGCACGTTGATCACAACGTACAGGTCGCCAGTCGGGCCACCTTGCGAACCGGCCTCGCCCTCACCGGACAGACGAATACGGTCGCCGGTGTCGACACCTGCCGGAACCTTGACCGACAGGGTCTTGTACTCTTCGGTGCGGCCTTCGCCATGGCACGAATCGCACGGGTCGGTGATGATCTTGCCCTGGCCGTGGCAACGTGGGCAGGTCTGCTGGACCGAGAAGAAGCCCTGCTGCATGCGCACCTGGCCGATACCGCCACAGGTCGGGCAGGTCGAAGGCGACGAGCCTTTCTTGGCCCCGGAGCCGTCACACGGCTTGCAATTGACCAGCGTCGGCACACGGATATTGACCGTGGTACCGCGGACGGCTTCTTCCAGGTTCAGCTCAAGGGTATAACGCAGGTCGCTGCCACGCTGGGCACCACCACGCGAACCACCACGGCCACCGCCGAAGAAATCGCTGAACACATCACCGAAGATATCCGAGAAGTTCGCGCCGCCGAAACCGGCGCCGCCACCACCCATGCTCGGATCCACGCCGGCATGACCATACTGGTCATAAGCCGCACGCTTGCTGGCATCGGAGAGCACTTCGTAAGCCTCGTTGGCTTCCTTGAATTTCTCTTCCGAGTCCTTGTCATCAGGATTACGGTCCGGGTGATGCTTCATCGCCAGGCGGCGATAGGCCTTCTTCAGGTCCGCTTCACTGGAGCCGCGCTCAACTCCCAGAACTTCGTAATAGTCACGCTTTGCCATAAGTCTTTGCACTCTTGAGGACGTTCGGCAAACCTCTGCGCATTCCGCGCTGTGCCGCCAGCACCCACCTCACCTACCCCACGGGCGGCTGACAGATGCTGTAAAAATTCGGGTATTGCAGACACGCCAACGCGGGAGCAAGCCCCCGCGCGGCGACATCCTACCAGCCAACCATCAAAAAACAGTCAACTGGCCGACAACCTGTAGCAATTACTTGTTCTCTTTGACTTCTTCGAACTCGGCATCGACGACGTCGTCGTGCTTGGCTTCCGACTCAGCTTGCTGAGCGCCGCCCTGAGGCTGTTCAGCCGACTGCTCGGCGTACATCTTCTGGGCAACCGGAGCCGAGACTTTCGACAGCTCTTCGACCTTGGCGTCGATGGCAGCCTTGTCGTCGCCCTTGATGGCGGCTTCCAGGGCAACCACGGCAGCTTCGATCGCGGTTTTCTCGTCGGCAGTGACCTTGTCACCAGCGTCTGCGACCATCTTGCGAGTCGAGTGAACCAGTGCATCACCCTGGTTACGGGCAGCGGCCAGCTCTTCGAACTTGCGGTCTTCTTCCGAGTTCGCTTCGGCGTCGCGGATCATCTGCTGAATTTCTTCATCAGACAGGCCGGAGTTGGCCTTGATCACGATCGACTGGGTCTTGCCGGTGGCCTTGTCTTTGGCGCCGACATGCAGGATGCCGTTGGCGTCGATATCGAAGGTCACTTCGATCTGTGGCACGCCACGTGGTGCTGGTGGAATGTCAGCCAGGTCGAACTTGCCCAGGGACTTGTTCTGTGCAGCCTGCTTACGCTCACCTTGCAGCACGTGAATGGTCACGGCGCCCTGATTGTCATCGGCAGTCGAGAACACTTGCGACTTCTTGGTCGGGATAGTGGTGTTCTTCTCGATCAGCGCGGTCATCACGCCACCCATGGTTTCGATACCCAGGGTCAGCGGGCTGACGTCCAGCAGCAGTACGTCTTTCACGTCACCGGCCAATACCGCGCCCTGGATGGCGGCACCCATGGCAACCGCTTCGTCCGGGTTGACGTCTTTACGTGCTTCTTTGCCGAAGAAGTCGGTAACAGCTTTCTGCACCAGCGGCATACGGGTCTGACCGCCGACCAGGATCACGTCGTCGATCTTGCTGACGTCGATACCGGCGTCTTTCATGGCGATGCGGCATGGCTCGATGGTGCGCTGAACCAGGTCTTCTACCAGCGATTCCAGCTTGGCGCGGGAGATCTTCACGTTCAGGTGCTTAGGACCGGTAGCGTCTGCAGTGATGTACGGCAGGTTGACGTCGGTCTGCTGGCTCGAGGACAGCTCGATCTTGGCCTTTTCAGCAGCTTCTTTCAGGCGCTGCATGGCCAGCGGGTCACCTTTGAGGTTCATGCCGCTTTCTTTCTTGAACTCGTCGACGAGGTAGTCGATCAGGCGGATGTCGAAGTCTTCACCACCGAGGAAAGTGTCACCGTTGGTGGCCAGAACTTCGAACTGGTGCTCGCCGTCGACTTCGGCGATTTCGATGACCGAAACGTCGAAGGTACCGCCACCCAGGTCATAAACGATCACGGTGTGATCGCCCTTGGCCTTGTCCATGCCGTAGGCCAGAGCCGCCGCGGTTGGTTCGTTGATGATCCGCTTGACGTCCAGACCGGCGATACGGCCGGCGTCCTTGGTGGCCTGACGCTGGCTGTCGTTGAAGTAGGCCGGAACGGTGATCACCGCTTCGGTCACTGGCTCGCCGAGGTAGTCTTCGGCGGTCTTCTTCATCTTTTTCAGGATTTCAGCCGAGATTTGTGGCGGCGCCATTTTCTGGCCGTTCACTTCAACCCAGGCGTCATTGTTGTCAGCCTTGACGATCTTGTACGGAACCATCTGGATGTCTTTCTGCACCACTTCTTCATCGAAGCGACGGCCGATCAGACGCTTTACCGCGTACAGGGTGTTGTGCGGGTTGGTGACCGCCTGACGCTTGGCCGACTGGCCAACCAGGATTTCGCCATCGTTGGCGTAGGCAATGATCGACGGCGTGGTACGAGCGCCTTCGGCGTTCTCGATAACCTTGACGTTGCCGTTTTCCAGAATGGAGACGCAGGAGTTGGTGGTCCCCAGGTCGATACCAATGATTTTACCCATGTTAACTCTCCCGAAACTTGAATTTGGTTGCCGCAGCAGTGGTGGCTAACTGCGGTAATACTTGAATGCTTGACACCTAGATGGGGGCGCTGAAAACGATTTCAAGCCTGCTCGTCAATCGACGGCGAAACCGTTGCCGGGGCCTTGCTGACCACGACCATGGCCGGGCGCAGCAGGCGGCCGTTGAGCTGATAGCCCTTCTGGAACACCTTGAGCACGCTGTTGGGCTCGACCTCGGCGCTTTCCTGCATGGCCATCGCCTGATGGTGCTCGGCATTGAACGGTTCGCCGTGCGGGTCGATGGCCTCGAGGTTGTAGCGCTTGAGGGTGTCGTGGAACATTTTCAGGGTCAGCTCGATGCCTTCGCGCATCGGGCGGATGCTCTCGTCGTCCGGGCTGGACAGTTCCAGGCCGCGCTCGAGGCTGTCGATGACCGGCAGCAGGTCAGCGGCGAATTTTTCCAGGGCGAACTTGTGCGCCTTTTCTACGTCCTGCTCGGCGCGGCGGCGCACGTTCTGCAGGTCGGCGGCGGTGCGCAGGGATTGATCCTGGGCCGCCGCCAGCTGCTCTTCGAGCACCTGCACGCGGGCGCTCAGCTCTTGGTCGCCAGCCGCTTCGGCGTTCAGATTCTGTTCATCCAGCTGTTCGTCAGCCATAAAATCTCTCCTCTCGAATTAGGTCTGCGAGCATTACTCGCGCGTCTGCCGGCTATATGGGGTCGCAAAACCCAGGTTCAAGGGCCTGCAAGGCAGCTCGCTCAGATTCGTTCATAACCCATGGCGATCAGAACCGCGCCCTGATAACCAAATTGAACTAAACATCAGCATTGTCAGCGGATTTGAAAACACTGTATAAATAACCAGACCTAACGCCTGGGAGCCGCCCCAATGCTGGTGCACCTGTCCGTACACAACTATGCCATCGTCGAACACCTGGACCTTGAGCTCGCCCGCGGGATGAGCGTCATCACCGGTGAAACCGGGGCCGGCAAATCGATCATGCTCGACGCCCTGGGCCTGACCCTGGGCGATCGCGCCGACAGTGGCGTGGTGCGCCCAGGGGCCGACAAGGCCGACATCCTCGCCACCTTCGACCTGGTGGATATCCCCGAGGCGCGCACCTGGCTGGCCGAGCGCGACCTCGACAGCGACGGGCCGTGCATCCTGCGCCGGGTGATCACCGCCGAAGGCCGCAGCCGTGGCTATATCAACGGCACGCCCTGCCCGCTCGGCGACCTCAAGGCCCTGGGCGAGCTGCTTATCGACATCCACAGCCAGCACGAACACCAGTCACTGCTGAAAACCGACACCCACCGCCGCCTGCTCGACGAATACGCTGGCGCCACCGACCTCGCCCGCCAGGTACAGCTCGCCGCCCAGCGCTGGCGCCAGACCCGCCAGGAACTGGAGCGGCTGTCCAATTCCGGCGATGAGCAGCGCGCGCAGCACCAGTTGCTCAGCTACCAGCTCGAAGAACTGGACAACCTTGGCCTGGGCGAGAACGAACTGGAGCTCCTGGAACAGGAACACAAGAACCTGACCAATGCCGAAGCGCTGTTCGGCATCTGCCGCCAGGTCATCGACCACTGCAGCGAAAACGATTCGGGCAACGTACTCAACGCCCTGACTGCCAGCCTCAACCGCCTGACCGCCGTGCACAACGCGCCCAAGGCCCTGGGCGAGGCGGCCACCATGATCGCCAGTGCGCAGATCCAGGTAGAAGAAGCCGTTGGCGAGCTGAACCGCTTCCTCGACAACTTTGATGCCGACCCGGCGCGCCTGCAACAGCTCGAAGAGCGCCTCGACACCATCTATACCCTCGCCCGCAAGCACCGGGTGCACCCTACCGAGCTGGCCGGCCTGCAGCAGCGCTTGATGGAAGAGCTGGAAAACCTCAACGCCAACGACGAATCGATCGAGCGCCTGGCTGAAGAGCTGGCCGCCTATGCCCGCCACTACCAGGACAAGGCCGGTGAACTGAGCGCCCTGCGCCAGCAAGCCGCCAGCCAGCTGGCCAGCGCCGTGGAGCAGGAAATCCAGCGCCTGGGCATGCCTGGCGGGCGCTTCAGTATCGAGTTGCGGCCCAACAGCAGCGACGAACTGCAGCCCCAGGGCCTGGAACAGGTCGAGCTGCTGGTCAGCGCCAACCCCGGGCAGCCGCTCAAGGCCCTGGCCAAGGTTGCCTCCGGTGGCGAGCTGTCGCGGATCAGCCTGGCGATCCAGGTGATCACCGCGCAGACCTCGCGCATCCCGACCCTGGTATTCGACGAAGTCGACGTGGGTATCGGCGGGCCAACGGCAGAGATCGTCGGTCAACTGCTGCGTCGCCTGGGCGAACGCGGCCAGGTGCTGACCGTCACCCACCTGCCGCAGGTGGCCGCCCAGGGCCATCACCACCTGTTCGTGCACAAAGTGCGCAACAGCGATGCCACCCATACTGCCGTGGCCAATCTGGGCAAGCGCGAGCGTGTTGAAGAGGTTGCGCGCATGCTCGGCGGCATCGACCTGACCAAGGAATCCCTGGCACACGCACGCAAGATGGTGGTCACCAGCAAGGCCTGAAACGCGCAGCTATAAAAAACAATCAGGCAGAAAGCACGAAGGCGACCCCAGGGTCGCCTTCAGTACTTATGCAGCAATGTAATAATTGCTTACTTTTTCTTGCGTACGTACAGAACCAGGTTGTGGTCAACCAGTTCGAAACCGTGCTCTTCCACGATTTGCTTCTGACGCTTCTCGATTTCACTGTCGAAGAACTCGATGACTTCGCCGGAATCGACGTTGACCATGTGGTCGTGGTGACCACCGTCAGCCAGCTCGAACACAGCGTGGCCGCCATCGAAATTGTGGCGCACGACCAGGCCAGCGGCTTCGAACTGGGTCAGAACACGGTAAACCGTGGCCAGACCGACGTCCTCGCCTGCCTCCATCAGCGCCTTGTAGACATCTTCAGCACTCATGTGACGCTGCTCGGTAGAGTCGAGCATCTGTAGAATTTTTACTCGAGGCAGTGTCACCTTGAGACCGGCTTTGCGCAGTTCGCTATTTTCAACCATGGTCAGCTTTCTCGCCGATGCTGCTTCGCAGCTTCTCTGAATACGGGTATGATCGGGGTTTACGTTGTCCAGCCAAGATAGTGGAAGTCGCCCACCGATGCAAAACACCAAGCTCTTGCTAACCAGCCTCACCTTCGTGGGACTGCTCGCACTCGCCGGTTGCTCGTTCCCCGGGGTTTACAAAATCGACATCCAGCAGGGCAATGTCGTCACGCAAGACATGATAGACCAATTGCGCCCCGGAATGACCCGTCGGCAAGTACGGTTTATCATGGGCAACCCGCTGATCCAGGATACTTTCCACACCAATCGCTGGGACTACCTGTATAGCCTGCAGCCCGGTGGCGGTGAGCGCCAACAGGAGCGCATGAGCATCTTCTTCAACGAGAACGATCAGCTCGCCAGCCTGTCCGGCGACTTCATGCCAGGTGTCAGCCGCGACCAGGAAATCCTCGGTGGCAGCAGCGACACCACTGTCAGCCCGGCCGGCACCACCGAACCCGCTGCGCAGGAGAAACCTGCCAAGCCAGGCTCGCTGGAAGACACCATCCAGAAAGACGTGGATACCATCGAGGTCATCCCGGTGCCGGTGCCAGAAGCACTGGACACCTCGCCGCAGTAAACCTGCAGCGCACACAAAAAAGCCCGGACCAGTCCGGGCTTTTTTATTGCCTGCGATTCAGCGCTTGGCTTTCTTGAAGACCCTGGCGACTTTTGCGGCGCGCTGCTTGCGCACCTCTTTCGGGTCTGCCAGCAATGGCCGGTAAATCTCGATGCGATCCCCCGCCTCGACTTTTTGCTCTTCAGGGTTAGCGATTACCCGGCCAAAAATACCGAGCGGGCAGGCTTGAATATCGGCCTCGGGAAAATGCGCGGCGATCCCCGACAGTTTTACCGCTTCATTGATAGTCGCCCCCGCCGGCACCTCAACACTGAGCAGCACCTGCCGCTCGGCCAGGGCGTACACCACCTCGACCGCCAGCAGCGCTTCAGACATGGAGCTGTTTGGCACGCTGACAGAAGGCATCGACCAGGGTATTGGCCGCCTGGTTGAACAACGGCCCCAAGGTGGCGCGCACCAGCGGCCCGGCGTAATCGAACGACAGGTCGAGGCTGATCTTGCAGGCCTTCTCGCCCAATGGCTTGAATACCCAGACGCCATGCAGCTGGGTAAAAGGCCCCTCCTCAAGGTTCATTTCAATGGACTGGCCCGGCACCAGCACATTGCTGGTTACAAACTGCTGGCTCATCCCCCCCTTGGCCACTTCCAGGCGCGCGCGCATATGCGTGTCGCTTTCTTCCATCACGGTGCTGGACGAACACCAGGGCAGGAATTCCGGGTAGCGCGCTACATCATTGACCAGGTCGTACAGGGCCTGGGCGGGATATGGCAGCAGGGCCGAACGTTGAATATGGGTAGTCATCCAGGGGTCAATTCCAAAGCTGGGCGGCAAACACAACCAGAATGCCGAGGGGCGCCATAGAGCGCATCAAGTGCGCGCATTGTCCGGGATTCACGGCAATGGCTCAAGCGCACTGCTACCCCGTAGCCGACAGCGCGGCGACTGCCTATAATGCCGCCCCTATGGCTAACCAAAAGAAACATCCGACAGGGACTATCGCGCAGAATAAAAAGGCGCGTCACGATTACTTCATCGAACACAAGTTCGAGGCCGGATTGGTCCTGTCCGGTTGGGAAGTAAAAAGTCTGCGTGCCGGCAAGGCGCACCTGACCGACAGTTACGTGGTGCTCAAGGATGGCGAGGCCTGGCTGATGGGCAGCCATATCACGCCACTGACAGCCGCCAGTACTCACGTCATTGCCGACCCGACACGCACCCGCAAACTGCTGCTCAACCGTCGAGAGCTGGAACGCCTGCATGCGGCCGTCCAGCAGAAGGGCTACACCTGCGTAGCCTTGTCGATCTATTGGAGCAAGCACTTGATCAAGTGCGAAATCGCACTGGGCAAGGGCAAGAAGGAATACGACAAGCGCGATACCCAGCGCGAGCGTGATTCCGACCGCGAATTGCAGCGCGCGGTGCGTAACAAGGGCAAGGAAGACTGATTCCAGCCTGAAGCGCCTTTATCGCGGGGCAAGCCCGCCCCTACAGGAGCGGGCTTGCCCCGCGATTGCTAACGCCCGCTACGCCGTTCCGCCCGCGCCACCCGCTGAACCTCCTGGCGCACTTCGTCGAGCACCTCCTGCACATAGGTGATGTGCCGGCTGGACACTTCGCGAGCATCTTCCGCACGCCCTTCGACAATCGCCAGGTACAGCTCACGGTGCTGGCTGATGAGCATGTCGCGAGTTTCGGCGCGCTGTTTGTACATGCCGCCGATGTTGGTCACCACGTTGCGCTTGAGCAGGTCGAACAGGCCACGAATGGTGTGCAGCAGCACCGCGTTATGGCTGGCTTCGGCGATCGCCAGGTGGAAACGCGCATCGGCCGCGCCCTCCTCGGCCCGGTCCACTTCATCGGCGCGGGCGTAGCAATCCTGCAAGGTGTCGAAGGCCGCCTTGAGCCGCTGGCGATCAGGCTCGGTGGCGCGGATCGCCGCATAATAGGCGCAGGATGCCTCCAGGGTATGCCGGAATTCCAGCAAGTCGCGCTGCGCTTCAGGGTTGCTTTCGAGCAACTGCAGCAGCGGGTCACTGAAGGTCGAGCCGAGCGATTCGGCCACATAGTTGCCACCGCCCTGGCGGCTGACCAACAAGCCCTTGGCCACCAGCTTCTGGATCGCTTCGCGCAACGACGGTCGTGACACGCCGAACTGTTCGGCCAGCGCCCGCTCGGCAGGCAGGCGCTGACCGGCCGTCAAGGTGCCTTCGAGAATCATCCCTTCCAGCCGCTCGACGATATCGTCGGACAAACGGCGTTGGCGGACCTGATCAAAAACCATCACATGCTCTCCACATCCCGAGTGCGTTCGGGGCTGTCTATTCTGGCGCATCCGCGACCCGCCGACACCCATCAGTTGGCAAATTTCCCTGCCGCTCAGGCCCGTGCCCCCGCACAAATCCGACGAAAGTTTTCCTGGGACAAATTGACACAGCCGCAGCGAGGCTTTTAACCTAGCGCCTCGACATTGTAAATTGGTCTTACCAATTATCCAATGCCAGTGCTGACCAACAACAATTAGGGGCCACCCCATATGCAAACCTGGCAACAGCTTTACAGTCCGCTTGGTAGTCTTGGCCTGTCCGCGCTCGCGGCAGTCATCCCGATCGTGTTCTTCTTCCTCGCGCTGGCGGTGTTCCGCCTCAAGGGTCATGTGGCCGGCAGCATCACGCTGGGCTTGTCGATCCTGGTGGCGATCTTTGCTTTCCAGATGCCTGCCGACATGGCGCTTGCCGCCGCCGGATATGGCTTTGCCTATGGCCTGTGGCCAATTGCCTGGATCATTGTCGCCGCAGTGTTCCTCTACAAACTGACGGTCAAGAGCGGCCAGTTCGAAGTGATCCGCAGCTCGGTGCTGTCGATCACCGATGACCAGCGCCTGCAGGTGTTGCTGATCGGTTTCTGCTTCGGCGCCTTCCTCGAAGGTGCGGCAGGTTTCGGCGCACCGGTAGCCATTACCGCCGCCCTGCTGGTGGGCCTGGGCTTCAACCCGCTGTACGCCGCCGGCCTGTGCCTGATCGCCAACACTGCGCCAGTGGCCTTCGGCGCCCTGGGCATCCCGATCATCGTTGCCGGTCAGGTTACCGGTATCGATGCGTTCAAGATCGGCGCCATGACCGGTCGCCAGCTGCCACTGCTGTCGCTGTTCGTGCCGTTCTGGCTGGTGTTCATGATGGACGGCCTGCGCGGCGTCAAAGAGACCTGGCCTGCCGCCCTGGTGGCCGGCTTGAGTTTTGCCGTAACCCAGTACTTCACCTCGAACTTCATCGGCCCGGAGCTGCCGGACATCACCTCGGCCCTGGCCAGCCTGATTTCCCTGACCCTGTTCCTCAAGGTCTGGCAGCCCAAGCGCTCGTTCGCCAGCGCCACCGGCAGTGTCGGCGCTGCCGTGGTCCAGGGCGGCGGCAGCCAGCCTTCGCCCTACAGCTTCGGCGAGATCTTCAAGGCCTGGTCGCCGTTCCTGATCCTCACCGTGCTGGTCACCATCTGGACCCTCAAGCCATTCAAGGCTGCCTTCGCTGCTGGCGGTTCGATGTACAGCTGGGTGTTCAACTTCGCCATCCCGCACCTTGATCAACTGGTGATCAAGTCCGCACCGATCGTTGCCACCCCGACGGCGATCCCGGCGGTGTTCAAGCTCGACCCGATTTCCGCCACCGGTACCGCGATCTTCTTCTCGGCGCTGATCTCGATGCTGGTGCTGAAGATCAATTTCAAAACTGGTCTGACCACTTTGAAAGAGACCTTCTTCGAACTGCGCTGGCCGATCCTGTCGATCGGCATGGTCCTGGCCTTCGCCTTCGTCACCAACTACTCGGGCATGTCGTCGACCATGGCCCTGGTACTGGCCGGCACCGGCGCGGCGTTCCCGTTCTTCTCGCCGTTCCTTGGCTGGCTGGGCGTGTTCCTCACCGGTTCCGACACCTCGTCGAACGCCCTGTTCAGCTCGCTGCAGGCCACCACCGCGCACCAGATCGGGGTCAACGACACCCTGCTGGTGGCCGCCAACACCAGCGGCGGCGTGACCGGCAAGATGATTTCGCCACAGTCGATCGCCGTGGCCTGCGCCGCTACCGGCCTGGTCGGCAAAGAGTCGGACCTGTTCCGCTTCACCCTCAAGCACAGCTTGTTCTTCGCCACCATCGTCGGCCTGATCACCCTGATCCAGGCCTATTGGCTGACCGGCATGCTGGTTCACTAAAGTGTCAGGGGCCGGGCGCGTTGTGGCGCGCCCGGCAGCCGCCCCTTTAACCAACGCTGCGAGACCCCATGATCATTTCTGCCGCTACCGATTACCGCGCAGCTGCCCAACGCAAGCTGCCGCCGTTCTTGTTCCACTACGCCGACGGTGGTGCCTACGCCGAGCACACGCTGCGCCACAACGTCCAGGACCTGGCCAGCATCGCCCTGCGCCAGCGCGTATTGAAGAACATGTCCGAGCTGAGCCTCGAGACCCGATTGTTCAACGAAACCCTGAGCATGCCCGTGGCCCTGGCGCCGGTCGGCCTGACCGGCATGTACGCGCGCCGGGGCGAAGTGCAGGCTGCCCGTGCGGCAGCGGCCAAAGGCATTCCGTTCACCCTGTCGACCGTATCGGTGTGCCCGATCGAAGAAGTGGCACCCGCCATCGACCGGCCGATGTGGTTCCAGCTCTACGTGCTCAAGGATCGCGGCTTCATGCGCAACGCCCTGGAGCGCGCCAAGGCTGCTGGCGTCACCACCCTGGTGTTCACCGTGGACATGCCGGTACCCGGCGCTCGCTACCGCGATGCGCACTCCGGCATGAGCGGCCCGAATGCACCGCTGCGCCGGGTCTGGCAGGCCATGACCCACCCACAGTGGGCCGTGGATGTCGGCCTGCTGGGCAAGCCCCATGACCTGGGCAACATCTCCGCCTACCGCGGCAGCCCGACGGGCCTGGCCGACTACATCGGCTGGCTGGGTGCCAACTTCGACCCATCGATTTCCTGGAAAGACCTGGAGTGGATCCGTGAGTTCTGGGAGGGCCCGATGGTGATCAAGGGCATCCTCGACCCGCAAGACGCCAAGGACGCCGTGAAGTTTGGCGCCGACGGCATCGTCGTCTCCAACCACGGCGGCCGCCAGCTCGACGGCGTGCTGTCCAGCGCCCGCGCCTTGCCAGCAATTGCCGACGCGGTGAAAGGCGACCTGAAGATCCTCGCCGACTCGGGCATCCGCAGCGGCCTGGACGTGGTGCGCATGATTGCCCTGGGTGCCGATACCGTGCTGATCGGCCGCGCGTTCCTCTACGCCCTGGCTACCGCCGGCGAAGCCGGGGTGAAGAATCTGCTGGACCTGTTCGAAAAAGAAATGCGCGTGGCCATGGTGCTCACCGGCGCCAAATCGATCAGCGAAATCACCCGCGACTCGCTGGTCCGCGAACTGGGTGCCTGATTGCCGCACCTTCGAATCACAGCCTGATTGACCGGGGCACGCGGCGCACCAGACGCCACGGCCCCGCGAGGAGATTGCATGAGTCTGCCCGCCGCGTTCCTCGACTCGGTAGCCCGCCTGATACCCGGCGAGCGACGTTTCGACGACCCGCTCTCGACCCTGGCTTTCGGTACCGATGCCAGCTTCTACCGGCTGATCCCCAAGCTGGTGGTGCGGGTCGAGTCCGAAGATGAAGTGGTCGCCCTGCTCAAGCTGGCCCAGCGCGAGCGCGTGCCGGTCACCTTCCGCGCCGCCGGCACCAGCCTGTCCGGCCAGGCCATCAGCGATTCGGTGCTGATCGTGCTCGGCGATAACTGGAACGGCCGCGAGATTCGCCACCAGGGCCAGCAGATCCGCCTGCAACCCGGGGTGATCGGCGCCCAGGCCAACGCCTGGCTGGCCCCCTTCGGGCGCAAGATCGGCCCCGACCCGGCCTCGATCAACGCCTGCAAGATCGGCGGTATCGTCGCCAACAATGCCAGCGGCATGTGCTGCGGCACCGCGCAGAACACCTATCACACCCTGGCCGGCATGCGCCTGGTGCTGGCCGACGGCACGCGCCTGGACAGCGAAGATCCGGCCAGCGTCGCCGCCTTCGAACAAAGCCACGCTAGCTTGCTCGATGAGCTCACGCGCCTGGCTCGGGAAACCCGCGCCAACACCGAACTGGCGGCGAAGATTCGCCACAAGTACCGCCTGAAGAACACTACCGGCCTGTCGCTCAATGCCCTGATCGACTACGACCAGCCGCTGGATATCCTCAGCCACCTGCTGGTCGGCTCCGAGGGCACCCTGGGTTTTATCAGTGCGGTGACCTACGACACGGTGGTCGATCACCCGAACAAAGCCTCGGCACTGATCGTCTTCCCGGATGTGGAAACCTGCTGCAACGCCGTCACCGTGCTCAAGAGCCAGCCGGTATCGGCCGTGGAGCTACTTGACCGGCGCAGCCTGCGCTCGGTACAGGACAAGCCCGGCATGCCGGCTTTCGTCCAGCAACTGTCCGACGGCGCCTGCGCACTACTGATCGAATCGCGTGCGGCAACCCAGGCGTTGCTGCACGAGCAACTGGCGCAGATCATGGCCTCGCTGGCGGGCTTCCCGGTGGAAAAGCAGGTCGACTTTACCGAAGACGCCAAGGAGAACGCCAAGCTCTGGGCCATCCGCAAGGACACCTTCCCCGCCGTCGGCGCAGTACGCAAGACCGGCACCACGGTGATCATCGAAGACGTGACCTTCCCGGTCGAGCAACTGGCCATCGGCGTCAATCGCCTGATCGCCCTGTTCGACAAGCACCGCTACGACGAAGCCATCCTGTTCGGCCATGCCCTGGAAGGCAACCTGCACTTCGTCTTCACCCAGGGCTTTAACAGCGCCGAGGAAGTCGCGCGTTACCAGGCCTTCATGGACGATGTGGCGCAACTGGTGGCGGTGGAATTCGGTGGTTCGCTCAAGGCCGAACACGGCACCGGGCGCAACATGGCGCCCTTCGTCGAGCTGGAATGGGGCAGCGATGCCTACCGGTTGATGTGGCAGCTCAAGCGCTTGCTCGACCCCAATGGCATCCTCAACCCGGATGTGGTGCTCAGCGAAGACCCGCAGATCCACCTGAAGAACCTCAAGCCACTGCCCGCCGCCGACGAGATCGTCGACAAGTGCATCGAATGCGGGTTCTGCGAGCCGGTCTGTCCCTCCAAGGGGCTGACCCTGAGCCCGCGCCAGCGCATCGTCATGTGGCGCGATATCCAGGCAAAAAAACGTGCTGGCAGCGATACCCGCGAACTGGAGCGCGACTACCAGTACCAGGGCATCGACACCTGCGCGGCCACCGGCCTGTGCGCCCAGCGTTGCCCGGTGGGTATCAACACCGGTGAGCTGGTGAAAAAGCTGCGCGCCCAGGCGGCGGATCATGTCAAGACCGCCGACTGGCTGGCTGACAACTTCCACACCGCCCTCAGCGGTGCGCGCTTTACCCTGCAGGCGGCCAATGGCGCCCGTCGCTTGCTCGGTGCGCCGCGCCTGAGTCGCCTGAGCGCCAGCCTGAGCACGCTCAGCCATGGCCGCGTGCCGCAGTGGACGCCCGCCATGCCGCAACCGCTCAAGGCCGTGCAGTTCACCCCGGCCAGCAACGACGCGCGACCGCGGGTGGTGTACCTGGCAGCGTGCGTCTCGCGGGTGATGGGCCCGGCGGCGGCTGATCGCGAGCAGACTTCACTGCTGGACAAGACTCGCGCCCTGCTGGAAAAGGCCGGCTATCAAGTGGTGTTCCCGGACAACCAGGACAACCTGTGCTGCGGCCAGCCGTTTGCTTCCAAGGGCTACGCCGAACAAGCCGAGCACAAGCGCCAGGAGCTGATCAACGCGCTGCTCCACGCCAGCCGCGGCGGACTTGACCCGATCTACTGCGACACCAGTCCGTGCACCTTGCGCCTGGTTCAGGACCTGGCCGAAACGCGGCTGGACCTGTATGACCCGGTGCGCTTCATCCGCACCCACCTGGTCGACAAACTGGAGTTCACGCCCCAGGACGAGCCGATCGCCGTACACGTAACCTGCAGCACCCAGCACCTGGGCGAAAGCCAGGCATTGATCGACCTGGCGCGGCGTTGCAGCAAGCAGGTGGTAGTTCCCGAAGGTATTCATTGCTGCGGCTTTGCCGGCGACAAGGGCTTTACCACCCCAGAGCTCAATGCCCACTCGCTGCGCAGCCTCAGGGATGCGGTGCAGTACTGCAGCGAAGGGATCTCCACCAGCCGCACCTGCGAGATCGGTCTGTCGAACCATGGCGGGATCGATTATCACGGTCTAGTTTATCTGGTGGACCGCGTGACCCGGGCGCGAGCAATCTGAACCCTAGGCAAGCAGTGCAGTCCATCCATTTAGGCCCCTGTTTCCCGAGGCCTTTCCAGCCAAGGAGATTCACATGAAGCGTACTGCGATTTCCGGACTGTTCATTGCCGCCGCACTGCTTGCCTCCCCTGTGTTCGCGGAAGAAGACCTGTGTGCCCTAAACCTGCAGAAGATTGAAGATGCCACGGCCACCGCCGGAGCTACCTCCGAAGGTATGGACAATGCCGTGGCCGAGCATGTCAAGGACGCCAAGGCTGCCCAGGCAGCGGGCAACACGAAAGACTGCATTGCTATTACCAGCAAAACTCTGGAGCGCCTGGAGAAAACCGAGAAAGGCAGCAACGGCCAATAACCCGTCTGCCGGGCGATGTTAGGCCAGCAGTCGACGTCGCCCGACCGATGGCGTATACTCGGCCTTGAGCGTTGAAAAACGCTTACAGCTAGAGCGCAACAAATGGGGCCGATTAGGATTCGACGCCGGTAGTGAAACTCTAGGTGCATGCCGAGTTGGTAACAGAACTCGTAAATCCACTGTTGCAACTTTCTATAGTTGCCAATGACGAAAACTACGAGGGTTACGCTCTCGCTGCGTAAGCAGCCGAGCCCGCTCTCCTGGTAGCTTCGGCTCCAGCAATCACTAGGGGATGCCTGTAAACCCGAAGTGATTGTCATACAGAACAGGATCGCCGTGCAGTACGTTGTGGACGAAGCGGCTAAAACTTACACAACTCGTCCAAAGCACCCTGCCCGTCGGGCGGCTGCGGATTAACTCAATAGACACGGCTAAGCATGTAGGACCGACAGCGGATCACTGGCGGACGGGGGTTCAAATCCCCCCGGTTCCACCAAATACGCAAAACGAAAAAGGCATCTGGCGCTTGCGCCGATGCCTTTTTTGTTGCCTTCTCGAAAGCCTTGCTCAAGGACGAAGCCCATGCGCCCACTGATTACCCTGGCCCTGCTCCTGTTATGCGGTGCGCTGCAGGCCGCGCCACAGTGCGCAGACTTCCTGGGTGCATTGGGTGCGTACCCAAAGGGAATCGAGTACCTGGGCTGCCGCCAGGAACCCGAACTGCAGACCGCCCCCTTAATCGCGACCTATAGGGTCAAAGGTGCCGAAGCAGGGGCTGCCGAGGGCTATCTGCACCACGCCTTCGGCATGCCGCGCCTGCTGTTTATCTGCTGCATGTGGGATTCATTTCGCCACTTCCACCGCGCCCCACAGAGCGGCATCGGCTACGAAATCCTCATGGCTTCCGAAGAGACACCGGTCAACCAGCGCTCGCAATGGGCACGGATCGAGTTCTTCTACATCACCGTCAGCGTCGATACCCTCGAGCCCTGACCGGGTATCA
The DNA here is from genome assembly GCF_900275665.1 of Pseudomonas sp. JV241A. NCBI lineage: Bacteria > Pseudomonadati > Pseudomonadota > Gammaproteobacteria > Pseudomonadales > Pseudomonadaceae > Pseudomonas > Pseudomonas sp. JV241A. The sequence goes on along the minus strand of NZ_OPYO01000006.1, from coordinate 145,316 downwards.
GCCCTTGGCGTACTGCAGCAGCACCTCCAGCGGATGACGCAACTGGCGGTCTGCCAAGCGCTTGACCTGGCTGCGGCATGAATAGCCGGTCGCCAACGCCTCCCCCTGTTTACCCAGCTTGCCGGCCCAGGATTGCTCGAAAATGGTTCGCGAGGTGTCCTGGTTGCGCGCTTCGTGGCCATAGGTGCCGGACATGCCGCAGCAACCGGTCGCTTCGGTGAGCAGTTTCAGCCCCAAGCGCGCGAATACCTGCTCCCACTGGCGGGTACTGGCCGGCACGTTGGTTTTCTCGGTGCAGTGGGCCAGCAGACGGAAGGTTTCGCCGACGCCCGCGGCCTGTTCGGGCAGCACGTCGATCAACCATTCCTGCGGCAGCAGCACCTTCGGGCAGTCGCTCAGGCCTTCGACCTTCTGGTACTCCTGGCGGTACACCAGGGTCATGGCCGGGTCGAGGCCGACCAGTGGCACGCCGCAATCGGCCAGGGCCTTGAGCTGGTTGGCGTTGCGAATCGCCGCCTTGGCAAAGGCGCCAAGGAAGCCCTGAACATGCAAGGGTTTGCCGTTGGCGCTGTAGGGCGCGAGGAACACCTTGTGGCCAAGACGGTGGGCCAGCTCGATAAACGACGCCAGCAGCGGTGTTTCGAAGTAGCGGGTGAACGCATCCTGGACCAGCACGATGCTGCGCTCACGCTGGGCCGGGGTCAGTTCGCGCAGCGCCGGCACGCTGGCCGCGCGGACGTTGCAACGGGTCAGGGTGTTCTGCAGGTTGTAGCGGCTGATCAGCGGGCTGTCGAGCATGCCGACATGGCGCTCGAGCAGGCGGCTGACCCACTTCGACCCCATCACCGCGTTGTACAACCCTGGCGCATAGGCCATGTAGGGAATGCTGAACTCCAGCGAGCCGATCAGGTAGTCACGCAGCGGGCGCTGATAGCGACCGTGGTACAGCTCCAGGAAGCGCGAGCGAAACTCCGGCACGTTGACCTTGATCGGGCACTGCCCCGCGCAGGATTTGCACGCCAGGCAGCCGGCCATGGCTTCGTAGACTTCGTGGGAGAAATCGGCTTCGCCACGGGAGCGTGCCTGGTTGTTGCGCAGGCGTTTGGGCAGCTCCTTGAGCCACGAAGTCTTGTTCTTTGCCGCCGCCAATACATCGATGCTGGCCGCACCCTGCAGGCGCAACCATTCACGGATCAGCGAGGCGCGGCCCTTGGGCGAATGCTGGCGCTCACGGGTGGCCTTCCACGATGGGCACATGGCGTCGTTGGGGTCGAAGTTGTAGCAGGCGCCGTTGCCGTTGCAGTGCACGGCGCTGCCAAAGCTTTGCCAGACCCGCTCATCGATCTGCCGGTCAAAATCACCGCGCATTGGCGCTTCGTTGACCTTGATCAGGCCCTGCTCGCTATCGGGCGGGGTGCAGATCTTGCCGGGGTTGAGCTGGTTGTAGGGGTCGAACGCGCCCTTGAGCGACTGCAGTGCCGGGTACAGTTCACCGAAGAAATCCGGCACGTATTCCGAACGCAGGCCCTTGCCGTGCTCCCCCCAGAGCAGGCCGCCATAACGCTGGGTCAGTGCCGCCACGGCATCGGAAATCGGCTTGACCAGTGCAGCCTGGGCCGGGTCTTTCATGTCCAGCGCCGGGCGTACGTGCAACACGCCGGCGTCGACATGACCGAACATGCCATAGGCCAGGCCGTAGCTGTCGAGCAATGCGCGGAAGTCGGCGATGTAGTCGGCCAACTGCTCTGGCGGTACGGCGGTGTCTTCAACGAACGGTTGCGGACGCACTTCGCCGTCGACGTTGCCAAGCAGGCCTACCGAACGCTTGCGCATGGTGTAGACCCGGGTCACCGCCTCGGCGCCTTCGGCCAGGGTGTGGCCCAGACGCTCGACGCCGGTGTCAGCCTGCAGGTGGGCGACAAACGCCTGCACCCGCGCGTTCACTTCAGCCGGATCATCACCGCAGAACTCCACCAGGTTGATGCCCAGGGTCGGGCGCTCGGCTTCGGCGGGGAAGTACTCGGCGACGCTGTGCCAGACGATGTCCTTCATCGCCAGCATCAGTACCTTGGAGTCCACCGTCTCGATCGACAGCGGCTTGTGCGCCATCAGCGCATTGGCGTCGCGCAGGGCGTCCATGAAGCTGCTGTAACGCACGTTGACCAGCACAGCGTACTTCGGAATCGGCAGCACGTTGAGCTTGGCCTCGACCACGTAGCCCAGCGAGCCTTCGGCGCCGCACAGCACACTGTTAAGGTTGAAGCGGCCCTGCTCGTCGCGCAGGTGCGCCAGGTCGTAACCGGTCAGGCAGCGGTTGAGCTTGGGGAAGATGGTCTCGATCAGCTCGGCCTGGGTTTCCTGGATCTGCCGGGCCATGCGGTACACCTCACCGCTGCGGCCTGGTTGCGCGCAAGCCTGCTCCAGCGCCTGGTCATCGATGGGCAGGCTGTGCAGGCGCTCGCCGCCGAGCAGCACACTGTGCAGTTCAAGCACGTGATCGCGGGTCTTGCCGTAGGTGCAGCTGCCCTGGCCGCTGGCGTCGGTGTTGATCATGCCGCCGACGGTGGCGCGGTTGGAGGTCGACAGCTCCGGGGCGAAGAACAAGCCGTGGGGCTTGAGCGCGGCGTTGAGCTGGTCCTTGACCACCCCGGCCTGGACCCGCACCCAACGCTCCTCGACGTTGATCTCGAGGATGTTGTTCATGTGCCGCGACAGGTCGACGACGATGCCGTCGGTCAACGACTGGCCGTTGGTACCGGTGCCGCCACCACGGGGGGTGAGCTTGACCTGGCGAAAGCGCGGTTCGGCCATCAGCGCGGCAACCCGGGCGACGTCCTCGGCATCCAGCGGGAACACCGCCGCTTGTGGCAGGCGCTGGTAGATCGAGTTATCGGTGGCGAGCACCGTGCGGGTGGCGTAGTCGGCGCTGATCTGGCCACGGAAACCGTTGGCACGCAGGGCGGCGAGGAAATCGGAATAGTCGGCAGCAGGGGCGCTGGTCGGCAACTGGGCGATCATCAAAGGATGGCCTCTTTAATTTGGCTAATCACGGGATATCGGAACACTTGCTGGCTGAGCATAATTAGGTCAGCCTCAAGACACTGATATGCCAATGATCCCGGAGCGTGCCGCCGCGGACAACTGGATATTTCTGCCGCTATCGATGACTTTTACGAATGAATTACCGCCATCTAACGCCGTCCATGTCATTGCTGCTGGCTTTCGAAGCCGCCGCCCGGCATGAAAGCTACACCCGCGCCGCCACCGAGCTGTCGCTGACCCAGAGCGCGGTGAGCCGCCAGGTGCAGGCGCTGGAGCAGCAACTGGGCCTGACCCTGTTCCGCCGCGAAGGCCGCCAGGTGCGCCTGACTGATGTCGGTCGGCTGTATCAGCGGGAGATGAGCGAAGCCCTCGGGCGGATCCGCAGTGCTACTTTGCAGGCCATGGCTTACCAGTCTGGCGAAGGCAGCCTGCGTCTGGCGACCCTGCCGACCTTCGGCTCCAAATGGCTGCTGCCGCGCCTGCATGAGTTCTACAAGCTGCACCCGGGCATGCTGGTGCACATCAATTCACGCATCGAAGCCATCGATTTTGAAACCAGCGGCATCGACGCCGCCATTGTCGTCGGTAATGCCGACGTACCGGGGCTGGTCTGTCATCGCCTGCATGCCGAAGAGTTGCTGGTGATCCTCTCGCCGGACACCGCCGCCGGCCAGGCCGACTGGTCACCGCCGCGCCTGCGTGAGCAGTTGCTGCTCAACGTGGCCAACAACCCCAACGCCTGGGGCGAATGGTTTTCCCATCATGGCCTGGCGCACCGCAGCATGCGCCTGGGGCCCAGCTTCGAGCTGACTTCGCACCTGATCCAGGCAGTGCGCGCCGGCATCGGCATCGGCCTGGTACCGCGCATCCTGGTGGCCGACGAGCTAGCCAGCGGTGAACTGGTCAGTGCCGGTGCGCCCTTTGCCAGCCAGCGCAGCTATTATCTGATCTACCCGCCACGCAACCAGTCGCTGCCATCGCTGATGGCATTTCGCGGCTGGTTGCTGGGGCAGATCTGAGGCGCTGGCTCAGATGCTCAGGCAGATCTTGCCGAAGTGCTGGTTGCTTTCCTGATAGCGGAAGGCTTCGACGATCTGCTCCAGGTCGAAGGTCTTGTCCACGACCGGGCGCAAGCCATTGGCATCGATGGCGCGGACCATCGCCTGCTGCTGGGCACGGCTGCCCACCAGCACGCCTTGCAGGCGAATCTGCCGTACCAGGGCCTGGACCAGCGGCAGGTTGCCCGCCACGCCGGTCAGAATACCGATCAGCGACACATGCCCGCCGATACGCGCAGCGATCATTGATTGCTCGAGGGTCGCCGGGCCACCGACTTCGATCACGTGATCGACACCGCGGTTGGCGGTGAGCTGGCGCACCTTCTCGCCCCAGGCCGGAGTCTTGCGGTAGTTGATCAGGTGGTCGGCGCCGAGGGCCTTGAGGCGTTCGAGCTTGTCGTCGCTGGAGGACGTGGCGATCACCGTGGCACCGGCCAGCTTGGCGAACTGCAGGGCGAAAATCGACACGCCACCAGTACCTTGCACCAGCACGGTATCGCCTGGCTTGAGCGAGTCATCGGCCATCAGTGCGCGCCAGGCGGTGAGGCCGGCGGTGGTCAGGGTCGCCGCTTCGGCGTGGCTGTAGCCCTTGGGCGCATGGGTAAAAGAGGTAGCGCGGGCAGTCACCTGTTCGCGGGCGTAACCATCGATGCCGTCGCCCGGTACGCTGGCGAAACCTTCGACCAACGGCTGGCCGTCCAGCCAGTCTGGGAAGAAGGTGCTGACCACCGAATCGCCCACGGCGAACTCGCTCACGCCAGCACCCACTGCGGTCACCACACCGGCGCCGTCGGCCATGGGGATACGCGGCGCAGTCGGCCCCCACATGCCGCTGACCACGGCGAAGTCGTGATAGTTGAGCGAGTTGGCGTGCAGGCGCACGCTGATTTCGCCGGCTTGCGGCGCCGCAGCCTCGCGGGTGCCTACCTGCACCTTGTCGTAACCACCGCCGGTCTGGACGATAATGGCCCTGCTGGTCATGGAAACCTCCTGAGTCGATTGGGCAAATAGCTGACCAGTCTTTGCCTGCCCTGCCCCAGGTCAAGCACGAGCGCTTGCATAGTGCGCCAGCAAACCACAATAATGCGACTAATTATCAATTACTCGATATTGCCTCACCATGCCCGCTCCCGATCATGCAGCCCTGCACGCGCTCTACAGCGAACATAACGGTTGGTTGAAGAACTGGCTGCGCGCCCGCCTGGGCAATGCCAGCGATGCCGCCGACCTGGCCCAGGACACCTTTATCCGGGTTTTGAACGCGCGCAATGCAGACACCATTCGCGAGCCGCGCAGCTACCTGGGCGCCATTGCCCATGCGCTGATGATCGACAAGTTCCGCCGCAAAGCGCTCGAACAGGCCTACCTGGACGAACTGGCGTTGCGCCCGGAGCGGGTCGCCGAATCGCCGGAAAGCCGCTTGCTGATCCTCGAAACCTTGCTGGCCGTGGACCAGATGCTCGATGGCCTGGGCGAGCGCACGCGCAATATTTTCCTGGCCGTGCAGCTCGAAGGCCTGAGCTATGTGGCCACCGCTGAGCGCCTGGGAGTGTCGGTGACCACGGTGAAGAAGCACCTGATCCGCGCCATGACCCACTGCCTGCTACTGACGGACGACTGACATGGCCCAGCCGCTGGACTATCGCACCCTCGAAGCTGCCGCCACCTGGTACGTGCAGCTCAACGCCGCGCCGCCCAGCGATGCGCAGTTGCAGGCCTGGCAAGACTGGCTGGGCAAGAGCCAGGCCCATGCCCAGGCCTGGGCGCGGGTAGAAAAGCTGCAGCGTCAGTTGGGACGACTGCCGGCCGATATCGCCCTGCCGGCCCTGGCCGGTGTGCGCGCCCGGCGCCGCGCCGTACTCAAGACCCTGGCCCTGCTCATGGCCGTCGGTGCAACCGGCTGGGCCGTACGGGAAAGCACCCCGGGCCAGGCCTGGATGGCCGAGTTGCGCACCGGCAAGGGCCAGCGCCGCCAGGTACGCCTCGCCGACGGCAGCCAGCTCGAACTCAACACCGACAGCGCTGTGGATATCCGCTACGACGGCCAGCAACGCCTGCTGCGCCTTTACAGCGGTGAAATCATGGTGCAGACCGCTCGCGATAGTGCGGCTCGCCCGTTCATTGTCGAAACGGCCGAAGGCCGGGTGCGCGCCCTGGGCACGCGCTTCAACGTCCGTAGCGACAACGGCCTGAGCCGCGTCAGCGTGCTCGAGCATGCGGTTGAAGTACGCCCGCTCGACCAGCCGCTGCTGATGCTGCGCCTGGAGACCGGACAAAGCGTCAGCTTCGACCGCACGCAGATTGCTGCCGCCAGCACCGCCCTACCCGGCACCGGAGCCTGGACCCAGGGCATGCTGACCGTGATCGAATGGCGCCTGGGCGACTTCATCAGTGAACTGCGCCGCTACCGCCCCGGCGTGCTGCGCTGTGCCGAGAGCATTGCCGACCTGCGCCTGTCCGGCGCCTTTCGTATCGACGACACCGACACCGTCCTGGAAAACCTTGGCGTGTCGTTGCCGGTCAGGGTGCGTTACATGACCCGCTACTGGGTCAGCATTGAAGCAGTCTGAAGAAATTTCACACAAAGGGTTGCCGATTTTCATTCTCATTCGGCTACGCAGTTAAAGCGGCAAATTTCGACCGCCCCTCTGCCCAGCCAATCGAAGGAAATCCTGCATGACCCCGACTTGTCCGCGCACACCCCGCCCTCTGGTTCGCGCTGTCCACCTGGCGCTGTTCGGCCTGACCCTGGCGCCTTTGCCGCTGCTCGCGCTGCTGCCTGCCCAGGCCATGGCGCAGAGCGCCAGCACGCAATTCCAGATCGCCCCGGGCCCGCTGGGCACCACTCTGAGCCTGTTCGCCACCCGCGCCAACATTACCCTGTCGTTCGATGCCCGCCAGACTCAGGGCCAGCAGTCGGCCGGCCTGCAGGGCAACTATTCGGTGGAAGAAGGCCTGGCCCGTCTGCTCAGCGGTACCGGCCTGCAGGCTCAGCGTCAGTCCAACGGCGGCTACGTATTGGTGCCGGCCAACACCGGCGCAGCGATGGAACTGGGCGCCACCAGCATCAACGCCCAGGGTCTGGGTGAAACCACCGAGGGCACCCATTCCTACACCACGGCGGCGACCCGTACCGCGACCAAGCTGCCGCTGTCGATCCGCGAAACACCGCAAACCATCACCGTGGTCACCCGCCAGCAGATGGACGACCAGGGCGCCCAGAGCATTTCCGATGTACTGCGCAACACCCCCGGCGTGTCGGCGCAAACCTATGACAGCGACCGCACCGAGTTCACCAGCCGCGGCCTGGTGATCACCAACTACCAGTACGACGGCGTCAACACCGTGTATGACGGTGTGTATGGCGAAGGCACCGCCCACGTCGACATGGCCATCTACGACCGGGTGGAAGTGCTCAAGGGCGCCACCGGCCTGATGACCGGCTCCGGCGACCCGTCGGCCACGGTCAACCTGATCCGCAAAAAACCGACCGCGCAGTTCCAGGGTTCGCTGACCGGCAGTGCCGGCAGCTGGGATAACTACCGTGGCGAAGTCGATGTCTCCGGCCCGATCAACAGCAGCGGCAGCGTGCGCGGGCGCTTCGTCAGCGCCCAGCAGGACAAGAAGGGCTACCAGGACCACTACCAGCAGAGCAAAGAGGTGTACTACGGCATCCTCGAAGCCGACATCACCCCGGACACCCTGCTGACCGTCGGCATCGACCAGCAGACCACCACCCCGCGTGGCAGCTCCTGGACCGGTAACCCGGTGTATTACACCGACGGCGGCCGCACGGACTTCTCACGCTCGTTCAACCCGGGCGCCGACTGGAGCCGCCGCGACTTCCAGAACCGTACCTACTTCGCCTCGCTGGAGCAGGCGCTGGCCAACGACTGGTCGCTCAAACTCACCGTCAACCAGCTGCAAAGCGACCACGACACCCGCCTGGCCTCGGCCAGTGGCGGTGCGCCGGATCGCAATGGCGATGGCATGTCGTTCTTCTGGGGCCGCTGGGAAGGCCATCGGGTGCAGAACAGCGCCGACCTCAACCTCTCGGGCCCGTTCACCCTGTTCGGTCGCCAGCATGACCTGGTCGTCGGTCTGGACACCAACCATTCGCGCCAGACTGGCGCCACCTGGGACACCAGCGAGTTTGCCATGGTGCCCGGCAGCATCTTTGACTGGGACGGCCACATCGGCGTGCCGGACTTCCCGAAAAACGGCAAGTACGAACAGAAAAAGAGCCAGAACGGCGCCTACATCGCTACCCGCCTGCACCCGACCGACGACCTCTCGGTGATACTCGGCACCCGGGTCAGCACCTTCAAGTACGACGACAACTACGACTACGACGGCCTCAACCCGACCTTCCAGGACAGCCAGTCCGGCTACAAGCAACATGGCGTGGTCACCCCGTACGCCGGTGTCGTCTATGACCTCGACGACACCTACTCGGTGTACGCCAGCTACACCTCGATCTACCAGCCACAGAGCAACAAGGACAGCAATGGCGCGACCCTTGATCCGGTCGAAGGCGACAGCTACGAAACCGGCCTCAAGGCGGCCTACTTCGACGGCAAGCTCAACGCCAGCCTGGCGCTGTTCCGCATCGAGCAGGACAATGTCGCCGAGTCGATCGGCACCAACCCTGCGACCAACGAGGGCATCTACAAAGCCACCAGTGGCGCCACCACCCAGGGCATCGAGCTGGAAATCGCCGGCGAACTGCAGGAAGGCTGGAACCTCTCGGCAGGCTACACCTACGCACGCTCGCGCGATGCCGACGAGCAGCGCATCTATGGCTTCCCGATGAGCACCAGCAAGCCTGAGCACCTGGTGCGGATGTTCACCACCTACCGTTTGCCGGGGGTGCTGGATAAAGTGACCGTGGGCGGGGGAATCAACTGGCAGAGCGCGTTCTACGGCAAGATCTACAATCGCTCGGTGAACGACTACACCTTCATCAAGCAAGGCGGCTACACCTTGGTCGACCTGATGACCCGCTACCAGTACAACGAACAGTTGAGCTTCACAGTCAATGCCAACAACGTGTTCGACAAGCGCTACCTGAGCGGGCTGGGCAACTTCGATACCACCTACTACGGTGATCCGCGCAATGTGATGCTGACCACGCGCTGGGAGTTCTGAGTAAGGTGTGAGGGCCTCATCGCTGGCGAGCCAGCTCCCACAAGGACCGCGTGCAGCCCACCTGTGGGAGCCGGCCTTGCCAGCTATTGGTCGAGCATCACCTGCAGCGCACGACAATCCGCCGCATGCCAGTCGGCCAGTTCCGGCCAGGGATTGTCCGGCAGGTTGACCAGAATCGTCCGCGCCCCCGCCGCCCGGCCGCAATCCAGGTCAAAGCGATAATCGCCGACCATGACCATCTCGGTCGGCGCCACGTCCCAGGCTTCGGCCAGCTTCAACAAGCCACCCGGGTGTGGTTTGGGCGGTGCTTCATCACGACCGACGATGTGCTCGACGGCAAAGCAGTCAGCCAGGCCGATGGCCTCCAGAGTGATATGCGCCAGCTCACGGGCATTGCGGGTGAGGATGCCCAACCGACAACCACGCGCCGCCAGGTCGCGGACCAGCTCCACGGCGCCGGTAGCCGGGCGCGAGCCGATCGCCAGCTCACGCTCATGTTCCAGCAGCCAGGCGTGCTTGGCCGCGGCCTCGGCGGCCGGCAAAGCCGCCAGGTGGGTAAGGATGTCGTGCGTCTGCGGAATCTCCAGCGCCTCCTTGATCGCCGCAAAATCGTGCACGGCGACGGTCAGGGTACCGTCCATGTCGAACACCCAGTGGCGAATCTGCTGCAGGCTCATTGCCAATCCTTGCGATGACGAATCAGGCCTTCCTGGCACGACGAGGCCACTAGATGCCCGGCCTGGTTGTAGATATTGCCGCGGGCAAAACCACGGGCATTGCCGGCCCATGGGCTGTCCATGGCGTACAGCAGCCACTGGTCGGCGCGCAGGTTGCCGTGGAACCACAGCGCGTGGTCGAGGCTGGCAATCTGCATGTCTTTCTGCCACACCGATTTGCCATGGGGCAGCAGCGAAGTGGTCAGCAGGCCGAAGTCCGAGGCGTAGGCGAGCATGTACTTGTGCAGCGCCGGCACATCCGGCAGGTTGCCATCGGCGCGGAACCAGACGTACTTCACCGGCTCGCCCGGCTTGGGGTTGAACGGGTCCTCGGCGGTCACCGGGCGCATTTCGATCGGCTTGGCGCAGAGCATCTTGTCGCGGATGGCTTCAGGCAGGCGATCGGCCATGCCCTTGGCCAGCTCGACTTCCGACGGCAGGTTCTCCGGGCCGACCACATTGGGCATCTGGCTCTGGTGCTCGAAACCTTCTTCGTCGTACTGGAACGAGGCGCTGCAGGTGAAGATGGTCTTGCCCTTCTGGATCGCGGTCACCCGCCGGGTGCTGAAACTGCCGCCATCGCGCACGCGGTCGACCGAATAGACCACCGGCATGCTGGCATCGCCCGGGCGCAGGAAGTAACCGTGCAGCGAGTGCACATGACGCGCCTCTTCGACCGTCTGGCTGGCCGCCGACAGCGACTGGCCCAGTACCTGTCCACCGTACAGCTGCCGAAAGCCCAGGTCCTGGCTTCGCCCGCGGAACAGGTTTTCCTCGATCGATTCCAGGCTCAACAGGTCAACCAGATCGTCCAACACGTGGCTCATTCAAGATTCTCCAAGGCAATGCGCAACTGCTGCAAATAATACAGGGTTTGTCATTGCCAGCCCGTATGTTCTGCAATTCAGCCGCGCAGGGTAGCTTGCCACTGGGCGCGGTCGATGCGGTACAGCACGTGCGGGCGCAGGGGGTGGCCAGGCTCTAGCTTGGGGTGTTCGAAGCTGCCTGCCAGGTCCTGCTGCATGCCGATGGCCTGCATGACTTTCTGCGACGCCAGGTTGCTTTGCGTGGTGAACGACACCACCTGCTCCAGGCCCAGTTGAGCGAAGGCGCAGCGCAGGCTGGTCCAGGCTGCTTCACTGGCAAACCCCAGCCCCCAGTGACGCCGGGCCAGGCGCCAGCCGATCTCCACCGCTGGGGCGAAGTCGGCGTCAAAACTAACATTGAGCAGGCCGGTCATGCCGATGAAAGCGCCGGTATCCTTGCGTTCCAGGGCCCATAGGCCATAGCCGTATTCATTGAAGTGACCGCGGATCCGGCCGATCAGCGCGGCGCTCTCGACCCGGGTCAACGGCGCAGGAAAGTAGCGCATGACCATAGGGTCGGCGCACATGGCGGCGAACTCGGCGAGGTCGTCATCCTGCCATTGGCGCAACTGCAGCCGCGCGCTTTCAAGTTGCAGTATCGGGGTCATGCTCGGCTCCTTATCCACAGCCTGCAGTTTACAGCGTAGGCTGTTCATCGGCTGCTGGCGCTTCAGTGCTGGTAGCACAACAAGGCAAGGAGCTGGCAAGATCGATTCCTGCTCTGACCAAGACCCTGCCATGCCCCTGCCGCTGATCTATCACGACGACTACAGCCCGGCGTTCCCCGCCGAGCACCGCTTTCCGATGGACAAGTTCCGCCTGTTGCGCGATCACCTGGTCGCCAGCGGCCTGACCACGGATGCGGCGCTGCTACGCCCGGAAATCTGCCCCAACGATATCCTCGCCCTGGCCCACGACCGCGCCTACATCGAGCGCTACATGCATGGCGAGCTGTCGCGTGAAGACCAGCGCCGCCTCGGCCTGCCCTGGAGCGAAGCCCTGGCGCGGCGTACCGTGCGTGCGGTCGGCGGCTCGCTGCTGGCCGCCGAGCAGGCGCTGGAGCACGGCATCGCCTGCCATTTGGCGGGAGGTACCCATCATGCCCATTACGATCACCCGGCCGGTTTCTGCATCTTCAATGACCTGGCAGTGATCAGCCATTACCTGCTGGAAGCCGGGCGGGTGCACAAGGTGCTGATCTTCGATTGCGACGTGCACCAGGGCGACGGTACCGCGCGCATCCTCCACGACACCGCGGATGCCATCACCGTGTCGCTGCATTGCGAGCAGAACTTCCCGGCGCGCAAGGCTGAAAGCGACTGGGACATTCCGCTGCCGCGCGGCATGGGTGACCAGGCTTACCTGAAGGTGGTGGATGACGCGCTCAACTACCTGCTGCCGCTGTATCGCCCTGACCTGGTGCTGTACGACGCCGGCGTCGACGTGCACAAGGACGACGCCCTGGGGTATCTGCAACTCACCGATGAAGGCGTCGCCGCGCGTGACGAAAGCGTGCTGCGCCACTGCCTGGGGCGTGACATCCCGGTGGTCGGCGTGATTGGCGGAGGCTACAGCAAGGACCGCGAGGCCCTCGCCCGCCGTCACGGGATACTGCACCACAGCGCCAGTCGCGTGCTGGGTTACTCACAATGACTGTGGAACCGCCTGTGGATAACCTGCTGGAAACCCCCTCAAGGCCTTTAACCACCTGGCCTTGAGGCTGCTGTTCATTTTTTGATCAGTGTTTCCGGGCGGCCCGCTAAGGTAGAATGCCGGCTCTTTTTCCCAGCTTGCAGCCGACCATGACCGACACCCGCCCCACCGACCGCCCACACGTTGCCATTATCGGAGGCGGGCCGGCCGGGTTGATGGCCGCCGAAGTGCTGAGCCAGGCCGGGGTCGCCGTCGAGCTGTACGACGCCATGCCCTCGGTGGGCCGCAAGTTCCTCCTGGCCGGGGTCGGTGGCATGAACATCACCCATTCCGAGCCTTACCCGGCGTTCATCGCCCGCTATGCCGAACGCACGAATGAAGTTGCCCGCCTGCTCGAAGGCTTCGATGCCGACGTGCTGCGCCAGTGGATTCACGACCTGGGTATCGAAACCTTCGTCGGCAGTTCCGGCCGGGTCTTCCCCCGCGACATGAAAGCCGCGCCGCTGCTACGCGCCTGGCTCAAGCGCCTGCGCGACGCCGGAGTAGTTATCCACACCCGCCATCGCTGGCTGGGCTGGAACGCCGAAGGAGCCTTGCGGATCGCTTATCCACAGGGCGAACTGGCGCTCAAGCCGACGGCCACCGTGCTGGCGCTGGGCGGCGGCAGCTGGGCGCGGTTGGGCTCGGATGCAGCCTGGCTGCCCTGGCTGCAAGCGCAAGGCGTGCAGATTGCGCCGTTGCAGGCGGCCAACAGTGGCTTCGAGGTCGAGGGCTGGAGCGCTGTGCTCAAAGACAAGTTTGCCGGCGCGCCGCTGAAGAATATCGCCCTGAGCCTTGCAGGCCATGCACCGCGCCTGGGAGAGTGCGTGCTCACCGCACAAGGGCTGGAAGGCAGCCTGGTATACGCCTGGTCGGCGCAGATTCGCGAGGCGATCAACCGCGATGGCAGCGCCAGGGTACTGATCGACCTGCTGCCCAACCGGCCTGTGGATAAAATCCAGCAGGCCCTGGCCAAGCCGCGGGGTTCACGCTCGATGGCCAAGCATCTGCACAGTCAACTGGGGCTGGACGGGGTCAAGGCAGCGCTGTTGCGCGAGCAGACCGATCAGCAGACCTTTGCCGAACCGGCGTTGCTGGCGCAAGCGATCAAGGCCTTGCCGGTCACCCTGGTGCGCACTCGCCCGCTGGATGAAGCGATCAGCAGTGCCGGTGGGGTGACCTTCGAAGCGCTGGATGAACGCTTGATGCTCAAGCAGATGCCCGGCGTGTTCTGTGCCGGCGAGATGCTCGACTGGGAGGCGCCGACGGGCGGCTATCTGCTGACGGCCTGTTTTGCCAGTGGGCGCAAGGCGGGGTTGGGGTTGCTGGAGTGGCTCAAGGCCTAAGGGAAGGCTTCGCCTTCCATCGCCGGCAAGTCCGGCTCCCACAGGTTATCGCTGCCCTCTGTAGGAGCGGGCTTGACCCGCGATGGCGTACTCAAGGCTTGCGCTTGCGCGGCCCGGTGTTGAAAGTCGGCACCTTGCGCACCGGCTTGGCCTGCGGCGCCGCCGCTGGCGTTTCAGCGCTGTCCAGCCAACGCCCGAGGCTGCGTTTGCTGCTGTTCTCCTTGGGCTTCTTCGGCTTTTTCGGCTTCTTCAGCACCTGGCCATTGGCGTCGGTCATCGGCACCTTGTGGTCCGGAGTGAAGTCCGGCTCTTCATGGCGCGGCAAGGTCTTGCGGGTCAGGGTTTCAATCGCCGACAGCAGTTGAACCTCGTCGGCACACACCAGCGAAATCGCCTCACCACTGTTGCCCTTGCGCCCGGTACGGCCGATGCGGTGGATGTAATCCTCGGCCACGATCGGCAGGTCGAAGTTGACCACCAGCGGCAGGTCGTCGATATCCAGCCCGCGCGCCGCCACATCGGTGGCTACCAGAATCTGGATCTCGCGCGCCTTGAAGCTGTCCAGTGCACGCTGGCGAGTGGCCTGAGGCTTGTCGCCGTGGATACCGTCGGCGTTGACACCCTGGCCACGCAGGCGCTCGACCAACTGGTCAACGCCATTACGGGTTTTGGCAAACACCAGCACCTGCTTCCAGCGCTGTTTGCGCATCAGGTGGCTGAACAGCTCTGGCTTGCGCTTCTTGTCCACCGGCACGATCCACTGCTTAACGGTGCTGGCGGTGACGTTGCGCGGGCTGACTTCAATGCTCAACGGATCATTGAGGGTTTGTGCGGCCAGTTGGCGGATCTCGTCGGAGAAAGTTGCCGAGAACAGCAGGGTTTGCCGGCGTGCCGGCAAGGCGGCGTACACCGCGCGCAGCTCTTCGGCAAAACCGAGGTCGAGCATGCGGTCCGCTTCATCGAGCACCAGCGCCTGCAGCTGGTTGAACTTCACCGCGTTCTGGCGGAACAGGTCGAGCAAACGGCCGGGGGTGGCCACCAGCAGGTCGATACCCTTGCGCAGCTTCATCATCTGCGGGTTGATGCTGACGCCGCCGTACACCGCGTAGGTACTCAGTGGCAGGTGCTCGGCGTAGTCGCGAATGTTGGCGTGTACCTGTTCGGCCAGTTCGCGGGTCGGCACCAGCACCAGCGCGCGTACCGAGTTGCTGGCGACCTTGGCCCCTTCCAGGGTCAGGCGCTGCAACAGCGGCAGGGCAAAACCTGCGGTCTTGCCGGTGCCGGTCTGGGCGGCGGCCATCAGGTCGCGGCCGGCCAGTACGGCAGGAATGGCCTGGGCCTGGACCGGGGTCGGGGTGTTGTAGTCCAGGCGCTCGAGCGCGCGCAGCAAGGGTTCGATCAGGCCGAGTTTGGCGAAAGTCATGGCAATACCGTCAGGGGAATTCAGCAATGGCGGCAGTTTACCTTGTTCAGGCCCGGCGCGTGCCCCTGTCGGTATCAGCCTGGCGGTTGAAAGCGCACCTTGAGCAGACGATCGACACCTTCCCCCAGATAGAACGAAAAGGGCCTGCCGCTCTGGTAGGCAACCGCTCGACAAGCGTCGAATGCCTCGGGGTCGTTGCGGATGAAGTACATGTAAGGCTGATACCTGACGGTGCCAATCGAGCCGAACTCGAACACCAGACGGTCTACAGTGTCCGGGCGGTCGATGCGTACCCGCATACCGCCCATCTCCAGACGTTCGAGCAACTGCTGATCATCGAAAAACAGCTGCGCCGGCGCCTGGACTTGCTCACCGCTGGCCATGCGCAACTTCATTTCGCCGCGCAGGTCGCTGCCACTGACATCGAACTCGGTCACCTCGAAGGGCAACGCTGCCTGCAGCCTGGCATTGGCCTCACAGATCATATCGGCCTGCGGCTTTTGCGCAGTCGCCTGCTCTTTGCGTCGCAACTGCACATCGATTCCAGAGCGAAAACTGAAGTGCA
This sequence comes from Pseudomonas sp. JV241A, assembly GCF_900275665.1. Lineage (NCBI taxonomy): Bacteria > Pseudomonadati > Pseudomonadota > Gammaproteobacteria > Pseudomonadales > Pseudomonadaceae > Pseudomonas > Pseudomonas sp. JV241A. Next base: position 129,460 of record NZ_OPYO01000006.1, on the reverse strand, counting down.
GTGGCAGCGACACCTCACCGAGTGCGACGATCTCCCTGGGCGCCGGGCCGAAGTCATAAACACCCAGGCCCAGCTTTCGCGCCTGGCGCATGTCGACCATCAGCCGACCACTGAGCCGGGCCGCTTCACGAGCGGGCTCGAATGACTCGAACAACGCCCGCAGATCCTGGCGCTGCCTGGCATTCAGGGCATCATCGGCAAAGCGCAGCTGCAGTGCCCGCCGGCTGTCGGGATCGAGCACCAGGTCGATCTTTTGTGTATCGATCTGCTGCGTAGCGATGATCTGCTGCAGCGCCTGGACATAGCGCGGGTCGATTTCGTCGCTGGCGCTGGTGCGGGTAACCGACTCCTGAAAATACAGGGTCATGAAGGTGCTTCGGTCGTCGCGCAACATGACCATGCATACCGCGACCACTGCCACGCAACCCACGATCTTCACTGCCGTCCTGGCAAAACGTCCTTTCATTTACAGAGTTCACCTTCCACTTCGCCAACGGGTTTGGCCTTTTCAACTGCCGGTCGGCGCCACTGCGGCACACCGATCAACACCACGGCGCCAATGATAACCGCCATTGCCACGCATTCCTCGAAACCGATCTGTTCGCCGGCAAAAACGATCCCCAGCAGCACCGCCACTGCCGGGTTGACGTAGGCATAGCTGGTGGCTGCGGCCGGACGCACGTGCTTGAGCAGGTACATGTAGGCGCTGAAGGCCAGGATCGAGCCAAAGAACACCAGGTAGGCCAGCGCCCCCCAGCCGGCGGCGGTGGGCATCTGGGTCATGCGTTCGCCGCTCAACGCGCTGCCGAGCAGCAAGACCACGCCACCAACGAGCATTTCCGCGGCACTGGCCATCGGCCCCTGGGGCAGCGGCAGGCTTTTGCTCCATACCGAGCCGAAGGCCCAGGAGGCGGCGGCAAACAGGATCAGCGCGGCACCGACGGGGCTGGCCTGCAGGTTGGAGCCGAGGTTGAGCAAGGCGATGCCAACCAGGCCGAGGACAATCCCGGCCCATTCCAGGCGAGTGTTGCGATGGCCCCAGAGCAGGCCGAACATCAAGGTGAACAGCGGCACTGTGGCCACCGCCAGCGCGGCCACACCAGAGGCCACGCCAGCGTGCTCGGCCAGGGTCACGCCACCGTTGCCACAGCTGAGCAGCAATACACCGATGACACCCGCTGCCCGCCATTGCGGCCAGGTCGGTGCCGGCACGCCGCGCCAGCGCAAAAAGCCGTAGAGCAAGGAACCGGCAATGACAAAACGCACCCCGGCCATCAGTAACGGCGGCCAGGATTCGACGCCGATGCGAATCACCAGGTAGGTCGAGCCCCAGACCAGGTACAAGGCGAGAAAGGCGCCGATCAAGACTAACGGGAAGCGACGGGAGGCAGGCATGGGGGGCTCGAATTATGGGTGTCGGGCGGTTAGTTTAGAAAGGCAGCACGGCAAACATAAGTTACAAAACCTGTTTAAACGAGCCGTACACTTTTGAAACAACGGTTATTCAGGTCTCGTACCTTTGAATCGACAATCAGCCTCTGGAAGCCCATGGACAAGTACGATCGCATGCTCCTCAGCGCCCTGCTGGACAACGGCCGCGCCTCCTTCGCCGAGCTCGCGCGCAAGGTCAATCTCTCCGCCCCGGCGGTGGCCGAACGGGTGGCCAAGCTTGAGGCCAGCGGGGTGATTACCGGCTATCAGGCCAAGGTCGACCTGGAGAAAATCGGCCTGCCGATCCAGTGCGTGATCGAGCTGCGCCTGGCCAGCCATGGCAACCAGCAGACCTTTGAGGAGCTCACGCAGATCCCGCAACTGACCGAGTGCCACCGGGTGACCGGCGACCCCTGCGTGATCATGCAGGCGGCCGTGGCCTCGATGCCGGAACTGGAGGAACTGATCAACCGCATTGCCCAGTTCGGCTTCAGCAAGACTTCGATCATTCTCTCCAGCGCCGTGGAGCGGCGCCTGCCGCTGGGCCACCTGGAGCACAACGGCAAGAAGGCCTAGCGATAGTTGTTCAGCGCTTCGCCGATCTTCGCCGCGGGGACTTTCTGCAGGCTGCAGAACAACTGGTGGGAGACGCCGTTGACGCCCTGCTGGCGCAATTGCCCGGCCAGGTGCTGGGCAAGGTTGGCGGCCATTTCCGCATCAGCCATGGCCCGGTGCGCGGTGCCGGTGTCAGGCAGGCCGGCCCAACGGGTCAGGGTGCCCAATTTGTGGTTAGGCGCCGATGGCATCAGGCGCCGCGCCAGCAACATCGAACAGGCGAACCGCTGGCTGCGGCTACGGCCGATCTGTGAAAGCTCGTAGTCCCAGAATTTCTGGTCGAACGAGGCGTTGTGGGCGAGCATCGGCGTATCGCCAACGAACTCGGCCACCTCGTTCATCACCCGGGCGATCGGTGGCGCACTGCGCAGCATGGCGGTGGTGATGCCGGTCAAACCGGCGACAAACGCCGGCACCGGCACCCCGGCATTCATCAGGCTTTGATAGCGCTCGACGATGCGCCCGCGCTCCAGCATGACCACCGCCACCTCCGTGGCCCGGCAACCGGCCCCTGGTGAAATACCGGTGGTTTCAAAGTCGATGACAGCGATACGTTCCAAAACGACAACCTCGGAAATCTTAATGCTTGAGCAGCAGGCTGCCCTCGATGGGCACATAACGGCTGGCCGCGCGAATCAGTGAATTGGCGGTCAGCCCCGGCACGCCATAGGCGACGGCCTGAATGCCGTGACGGCTGATGACCCGCTCGAGCAGCAGGTCGAAATCGCCATCGCCGGAAGCCAGCACCACCTCATCGACCCGCGCGGCGGCGTCGATCACATCGAGGGTGATGCCCACGTCCCAGTCGCCCTTGGCCGAGCCGTCGCTGCGCTGGATATAGGGTTTGAGTTTGACTGTGAAACCAAGGTTGCGCAGGATCTGTTGAAACTGCTGCTGCTTGCTGTCGCCGCGGTCGATGGCGTAGGCCACCGCTTCGACGATCTGCCCGTGCTGGCTGATGTCGGCCCACAGCGCCGCGTAGTTGAAGTGGCAACCGTAGGCCTGGCGCACGGTGTAGTAGAGGTTCTGCACATCGGCGAATACCGCGATCTTCTTCACCGCTTTTCCTCATGGCGCCACGGCGCTGTTACCGGCCGCCGCACACCGGGGCCGTTTCGGCGCCCAGTATGCCAGCCCGCGAGCCATGCGGGTAAGCGCGGTCAGACGAAGCTGTCGTCGTCACCGCCGAAGAAGCCGCCGTCATCATTGCCGTAGTCGGTGTCCATGAAGCCGCCCTGGTCGTTGCCATAGCTGCCATTGTCGGCGGTCAGGCGTTGCTCGTCGTTGCTGCCCCAGCCGCCCGTGTCGCTGGCGGGCGCCGGTTCTTCCTTGATCACCTCGACCACTTCTTCAGGCTGCGAGTGATGGTTGAACAGGCTGCTGATACCCTGGGCCAGCATCACCCCGCCGGCCACGCCAGCGGCAGTCTGCAGCGCGCCACCGAGAAAGCTGCTGGCACCACCGCGGGCCGGAGCCTGGGCGGGAGCTGCGTTGAAACCCTGCTGCTGGGCAGGTTGGTTGAATGACGGGCGCGACGGTTCGCGCCAACCGCCGCCTCGGCTGGGAGTGCTGGCGGGGGCCGGGTTCTGTACCGGCTGTGGATCGCGGGTGCCACTGCCGAATATGCTCGACAAGAAGCCGCCGCCGCTGCTCGGCGCGGTCGCTGCAACCTGGGCCCTGGCCTGTTTCAGCTCGGCCTCCAGCTGTTTGTTCTGTTCGTCGAGACGCTTGAGCGCCGCTTCCTGCACCAGGATCGCCTGGGCCATGTAGTAAGGCGCCGCGGGTTGCTGCTGCAGGTGTTCGCCGATGCGCGCCTGGGCCTGGGCGTCGCGCGGCACAGCCGGGTCCTCGGCTTGCTTGAGCCGACCGAACAGGCCGTCGATCAGGGTTTGTTCTTCACTGTTCATGGGCAACCTCACTGCAAAACCGGAAAATCGAGTACGGGTAAAATGGGGTGCCGGGGCCGTAGATTCAACACAAGCCGGGATTAAACTTTCTTCAGGTTGGCCTACGGCTGGGCTAAAGTGACGCCCTGCTTTTTTTCAATGCGATATCGACCGATGAATCCGCTTAGTGTTCTGCGCGACTCCCTGTATTTCTTCCGCCGTCACCTGCTGAGCATTGCCCAGCTGTGCCTGCCGCTGGTGGTGCTCGAAGCACTGTGCACCCAGCTGCTGAACCAGCAGCTGGGCGAGGATGCCTCGCCAGGCTACGGCATGCTGGTCAGCCTGCTGTTCTACCCGTTGTACAGCGCCGCGCTGATCCTCTACCTCGACACCCGCAGCAACGGCTACACCCCGCTCAAGCGCAACCTGCTGGCCATGGCCTTGCGCCTGTGGCCGTCGTTCGCCCTGATGGTGATGCTCAGCTCGTTGCTGATCATGGCCGGCGCCGCGCTGTTCATCATTCCCGGCATCTGGGTGATGATCCATCTGGTGTTTGCCGAATACGTCCTGGTACTGCGCGGCCTGGCGCCAATCGAAGCCATGCGTGAAAGCTTCAAGCTGAGCACCGGTAATTTCTGGCGCATTTTCAGCTGCATCCTCGGCGTGCTGGCGCCGCTGTGGCTGATCGACGGCCTGAGCATGATGCTGGTGCCCGAGCCTTCGGCGCTGGTGCAACTGGCCCTCGACAGCGCCAACGGCTTCCTGCAGCTGTTCAGCACCGTGGTGATGTTCCGCCTGTACATGCTGGTCAGCGAACCGGTTGCAGAGCCACCGGTATCCTGACTGGTTAGCGGACGAACGGCTCGGGTATGCTTGGCGGTGACCTGCCAAGCCAAGCCGAGCCGATGACCCGACTACTGCGCAACGCACTGCTGACCCTGCTTGTTCTGTTCGCCCTGCTGTGGCTGCTGGCCACGCAGCTGAGCTGGCAACCCGAGCCACGCGAAACCTTGCCGGTCAGTTGTCGCGCCGGCAACGCAACGCTGGTGCCGGGCCAGGTGCTCAAGGTGATGACCTGGAACGTGCAGTACCTGGCCGGCAAACGCTACGTGTTCTGGTACGACCAGGGCCGTGGCGACGACACCCGCCCTACCCCTGAAGACCTCGCCTTCAACCTCGATGAAGTGGCGCGGGTTATCCGCGCCGAGCAGCCGGACATCGTCCTGCTCCAGGAACTGGACAACAACGCCAAGGCCAGCGACTACCAGGACCAGCTGGCACTGCTGCGTGAGCGCCTGGTCGATATCTACCCCTGCGCGGTGCAGGCCTATGACTGGAAAGCCGATTTCGTCCCCGACTGGCATATTTTCGGCAGCGTCGGCCGCAGCCTGGCGACCCTGAGCCGCTACCCGATCAAACAGGCCGAACGCGTGCAATTGCCGGTGACCGCGAGCAACACCCTGCAGCGCTTGCTGCAACCTCAGCAAGCCATCCTTGCCAGCTACCTGCCACTGCGCGACGGCGGCCAGTTAGCGGTACTCAACACCCGCCTCGCCCCCTTCGAGGCGGGCAGCGATATCCAGCGCCAGCAGGTGCAACAGCTAACGCGGCTGCTCGACAAACTGGAAAGCCAGGGCACCCCCTGGTTGATCGGCGGCGACTTCAACCTGCTGCCGCTCGGCCAGTACCGGCGCCTGCCGGCCGAACTGCGCGGTCAGTACAGCGCCGACAGCGACTTGCACCTGCTCTGGGACAAGTACCCGATGATCCCCAGCAACGCCGAAGCCAGCGGCGCCGACCGCGCGGCCTGGCTGACCCATTACCCCAACGACCGCAATGTGCAAGGGCCGGACCGCACCCTCGACTACCTGTTCCACAGCCCCAAACTGCAGCGTCTGGGGGCACGGGTGATTCAGCAGGACACCCTGGAAATTTCCGATCACCTGCCGGTCACGGCGCGCCTTGTACTGCCTGCGATGCCCTGACTATTTGCGTGGCTTGGCCCGCGCGGTGGCCTCGGCTACCAACGGGTCATCCGGCCAATAGTGCTTGGGATAGCGCCCCTTCAGATCCTTCTTCACCTCGGCATAGGTACTGCGCCAGAAGTTGGCCAGATCCTGGGTCACCTGCACCGGCCGCCGCGCGGGCGACAGCAGGTGCAACAGGACTTGCTGTCGGCCCTGGGCAATACGTGGGGTTTCGGCCAGGCCGAACAGTTCCTGCAGGCGCACGGCGAGGATTGGCGGGGTTTCGCTGTAGTCCAGGCGGATGTTCGAGCCTGAAGGCACGCTCAGGTGGACCGGCGCCTGTTCATCCAGGCGCTGAGGCAGTGGCCAGGGCAACAGATTGCGCAGGATCGACGAGAGGTCGAGCTGGGCGAAATGGCTCAGACGGGTGACCTTGCCCAGGTAGGGTTGCAGCCAGTGCGAAAGGCTTGCCAACAGGGCTGCGTCGCTCAGGTCCGGCCATTCACTTTCACCCAGGGTTGCCAGGTCGAGCTGGCGCAACAGTGCCACACGCGCCTGCCACTGGCGCAGCTCGGGGGTCCACGACAGCAGCTCCAGGCCCTTGCGCCGCACCAGTTCCAGCAGGGCCTTTGCGCGGGCGTCTTCGTCCAGGCCGGTCAGTGGCTCTCGGCTGAGCACCAGCTCGCCGACCTTGCGCTGACGCTCGGCACGCAAAACGTTTTCGCGTTCGTCCCAGTCGAGGATATCCAGGCTGCGCACCTGTTCGGCCAGCACCCCGTCGAACAGTGCCGGGTCGAAGTCGGCGGCGAGATAAATGCGCTCCTCGCGCTGGCCCTGGCGGCTGCCCAGGTCGGCAATCACCAGCCACGAATGTTTCATCAAGGCATCGGCTTCGCCGAACAGCGCGGCACGGCCGTTAGCCAGCCGATATTCCGCACCGCCGACACGCCGCTGTTGGCCGACCCGGTCCGGATAGGCCAGCGCCAGCAAGGCGCCCAGCCAGCGGGAATGGTCAGGGTCGGCAACAGCTGAAGTGGCTTTGCCACGCAGATAACCACGGTACTGGCGAGCCAGTTGCCGGGCGCGCTGCACGCCGCCCTGCCCGCCTTTGGCTGCGCGGGTTTCGCCGCTGAGCAAGGCCAGGCGACTGTGCAGGTCAGCACCGCCGCCGCGCAGAATGTCGCGTTCACCGAGCAATGCGGCGACGTCGCAAGCCATGTCGGCCAGCCCCAGGTCCTGGCCGCGCAGCAGCAAGTGGGCGATGCGCGGATGCGCCGGCAATTCGGCCATGGCCTGGCCGTGGGCGCTGAGGCTGTCCTGACTGTCGGCCTTGAACGCGCCCAGACGCCGCAACAGGTCCAGCGCCTGGCCGTACGCGGCAGCAGGCGGCTGGTCGAGCCAGCGCAATTGTTCGGGGGTGACGCCCCAGCGCGATAGCTGCAGGGCCAGCCCGGCCAGATCGGCCTGGAGGATTTCGGCCGCGCCGTACGCCGCCAGTTGCTCATGCTGGGCTTCGGACCACAAGCGATAGCACACGCCGGGCTCAAGGCGTCCGGCACGGCCGGCGCGCTGGGTGGCGCTGGCGCGAGAGATGCGCTGGGTGTCCAGGCGGGTCATGCCACTACCCGGGTCGAAACGCGGTACCCGCGCCAGGCCGGCGTCGACCACCACGCGCACGCCGTCGATGGTCAGGCTGGTCTCGGCGATGTTGGTCGCCAGCACCACCTTGCGCAGGCCGGCAGCGGGCGTGTCGATGGCGGCGCGTTGGGCATTGAGGTCGAGCTCGCCATGCAATGGGCATAGCAGGACATCGCGGCGATCACCGAGGGCCTCCTGCAAGGATTGATGCACCCGGCGAATTTCCGCCTGACCCGGCAGGAACACCAGGACACTGCCCGACTCGTCAGCGATGGCCTGCAGCACCGCATCGACCACCCGCGGCTCGATGAACTCGCCCGGCTGGAACGGCCGGCCCCACCGCACATCGACCGGGTACATGCGCCCTTCGCTGCTGACCACCGGGGCATCGTCGAGCAAGCTCGACAGACGCTCGCCCTCAAGGGTCGCCGACATCAGCAGGATCTTCAGCGGCGGCTCGTCACGCAACAACTCGCGACCATTGAGGCTCAGGGCCAGGGCCAGGTCGGCATCGAGGCTGCGTTCGTGGAATTCGTCGAAGATCAGCAAGCCCACACCGTCCAGGGCCGGGTCGGCTTGCAAACGACGGGTGAGAATCCCTTCGGTAACCACCTCGATCCGCGTGTTCGGGCCGACCTTGCTGTCCAGCCGAATGCGATAACCGACCGTTTGCCCGACCTGCTCGCCCAACTCGCTGGCCAGCCGCTCGGCTGCCGCCCGTGCCGCCAGGCGCCGCGGTTCGAGCATGAGGATGCGCTGCCCGGCCAGCCACGGCTCATCAAGCAGCGCCAGCGGCACACGGGTGGTCTTGCCGGCGCCGGGGGGCGCTTCGAGCACCGCTTCGTGGCGCTGGCTCAAGGCTGCGCGCAAGGCTGGCAGTACGGCATCGATCGGTAATGATTTCATGGTGGCCCTCAAACAATCCGCCGAGTATAACGGCGAACCGAGCCTGCCTTATCATGGTCTTAGCTGTAGATACCGGCTCTTTGCCTGTATCGTTGTCGCCTTCATTCCGGAGATTTCCATGCGTATTCCCTCCCGTGTCATTGGCGGCGTCGTGATCGCCACCCTGCTGACCCAACTGACCGCCTGCGGCACCCTGTTCTTCCCCGACCGACGCGGCCAGATCGAGGGCAAGATCGACCCGGTGGTCGCCGCCCTCGACGCAATCGGCATCCTTTTCTACGTGATCCCGGGCTTGATCGCCTTCGGTATCGACTTCGCCACCGGCGCTATCTACCTGCCAGGCGGCACCACTGCCCAGGTCGCGCCCGAGAAGCTCAATGAAGCCATCAGCGCCGACGGCAAGGTCGACAACAGCAAGCTGCAGGCTATTCTCGAGAGCGAACTGGGCCAGCGCCTGCCGCTCAACGACCCACGCCTGATCCAGCACAAGGGCAGTGTCGAGCAACTGGCCATGTACGGCCTCAAGCCCGCTGCTTGATCTTTGACAGGAAGCCACCTTCGGCATGACTCCCTCGGCTGAACACCAACGCCTGCTGCGCCTGGCCACCCGCGCCTCGCTGGCGGTGGCCAGTATCCTGATCCTGACCAAGGCGGTGGCCTGGTGGCTCAGCGGTTCGGTCAGCCTGCTGGCCGGGCTGACCGATTCGGCGCTGGATGGCGTGGCCTCCTTTCTCAATCTGCTGGCCGTGCACTACGCCCTGCGCCCGGCCGATGACGACCACCGCTACGGCCACGGCAAGGCCGAAGCCATGGCCGGCATGGCCCAGGCGCTGTTCATTGCGGTCAGTGCGGTGCTGATCGGTGTACAGGCGGTGGAACGGCTGCAGAACCCGCAACCTTTGGGTGATACCGGCATCGGTATCGCGGTGATGCTGTTATCGCTGGTGCTGACCGTTGCCTTGTTGATGCTCCAGGGCAAGGTGATCCGCATCACCGGCTCGACCGCGGTGCGCGCCGACTCTCTGCATTACCGCTCCGACCTGCTGCTCAACGGCAGCATCCTGGTGGCGCTGGTGCTGGCGCGCTTCGGCTGGCCGCAGCTCGATGCGATTTTCGGTCTGGGCATCGCCCTGTACATCTTCTGGAGTGCCTTGCAGATTGCCCGGGAGAGCAGCTCGATCCTGATGGATCAAGAGCTGCCCAGCGACATCAGCGAGCAAATGCTGGCGCTGGCCTGCAGTGTGCCGGGGGTACGCGGCGCCCATGACTTGCGCACGCGTGTGTCGGGCAGTCACTGGTTTGTGCAGTTGCACCTGGAACTGCCCGGGGACTTGCCGCTGACCCAGGCCCATGCCTTGTGTGACCAGGCTGCGGCGGCGATCAACAGCAAGTATCCGAAGGCTGAAGTGCTGGTGCATGCGGATCCGGTGATGTGAGGCCATTGGCAAGGCCGGCTCCCACAATGGAACTGCATGCACCGTTAAACTGTGGGAACTGGCCTTGCCAGCGATGGGCTGCGCGGCAGCCCCCGGTTCAGTTGACGCTATACCCCCGCCCGCTCAAACAAGCACCCTGCGCCCGCCGATAGTTATCGGCCACTTGCGCCGCTGGCGCGTAGCTGGCCGCCGCCGGGTCAAACCCGGTCTGCTGCACCGCCCAGCGATGGCATTCGTAACGATCACGATCAAGCTGCTGAGGGCTCTGGCCCTGGGCCGGATAGGCGATCACATCATAACCGGGGCTACTCTGTACCGGCGCACTGGCCGTCGGTGGATTGACCACCACGTACTCGCGGCTGTCCTCGAGGTACTGGTAGTAAGTACCCGCCGCGAGGAACAACAGCGCGCCGCCACTCCATACTTGCCGGGCATAGTCGGGCAGGTAGTTGACCCGTGCACCATAGGGCGGCGTCACCACAACATAGCGCGGGCCTTGCGGGCGATACCAGTAGCCGCCGGAATAGAAGTAGTCATCCCCGCGATAGGGCACTTTCCAGTAGCGATCGGGGAAGCGGTCGATTGTGTGCCCCGGCCGATACTGCGGGCCGGGCCCCCAGCCATTGCCGTGGCCATCCGGACGCCCGGCGCCACCGGCCTGGTAGTAGCGATTGTCGTTACGCCGCGGAATGTCCTGGTAGTAACCGGTACGCGGCTCCTGAGTCTGACGCACTTCATCGGGCCGCGACTGCAAAGGTGAAGCCCCCTGCCCTTCGGCCAGTAGCGGCAGATTGACACTCATGCACAGCAAACCAACACCTGCCATACGCCAGACGCGCGACTTCATGCTTTTCCTCTCGGACCGGTAACAAGGGGCCTGGGATTACTTTATCAGGCCGTCTGCAACGGGGTATCGGCCGCCAGATGAAATTTGCCAGGCAATAAAAAAGGGAGACCCTGGGGTCTCCCTTTGAGAATTTTGTCCGTGCTCGGCGCTTGTGACACCGGCTCACCTCACGCCGTCTTGTGGACAGTGTGTAGCCCGGGGGCCGAGCACAACCTGGTGGGGTTGCTGGCCGCAGCTGGCCTGATTCGGCCCGCCGCACTGGACTGATGTCCGGGCAGTGATTCTGGTGATAAGAATACGGCGAAGGCAGCGGCAGAGGATTGCGAAGATTGCTCAATTAAATATCACTTGCGCAATTTTTGCCTACAGATTGATAATTCAACGCAATCGAAACAGAAAAGGCCAACCCCATGAGCAAGCTTGACCGCTATGACCTGAGCATTCTTGCTGAATTGCAGCGCGATGCGCGTATCTCCAACCAGGAACTGGCCGAACGCATCGGTCTTTCACCCTCGCCTTGCTCGCGCCGGGTCAAGCAACTGGAAGACGACGGTTACATTGCCCGTCAGGTCGCCCTGCTCGACCGCAAGAAGCTCGGCCTGAGCCTGACTGCCTACGTATTGATCGGCATGGACCGCCACACCCCCGAGCGCTTCGAGACCTTCGAGTCGGCGATCCGCAGCCTGCCGCAAGTGCTCGAATGCAGCCTGGTTACCGGGATGGATGCCGACTACCAGTTGAAAGTCGTGGTGCCCGACATGGACCATTACCAGCAGTTGCTGCTGGGCCACCTGACGCGCATTGAAGGCGTTACCAGCGTGCGTTCCAGTTTCGTTCTCAACCAGGTACTGGCCAGCACCGAAATGCCGCTCACGCACCTGCGTTAGTCAGGCTGGCAAGGGGGGCGTATAATCGCGCGCCTCAACCTGCCGGAGAAAATCGATGGATCCTGCGTTGTTCGAAGAGTGGATGATGACCATCCTGGTCACCATCCTGATTGGTTTCATGGGCTTTATCGTCTGGGACCTGGCGAAAAAATCCAAGGCCGGCAAGTTCGGCACCTTCATCCTGTTTTTCGTGCTGGGCCTGGGCATCCTCGCCTTCATCATCAAAAGCGTGGTGATCGGCTTTATCGAAGGCGTTTAAAGCCTGGCCGGCACTTCCCGCCACTGGCCCTGATCGAGGCCATCCAGGCTCCAGTCGCCGATCCGCACGCGCACCAGGCGCAGGGTCGGCAGGCCGACGGCAGCGGTCATGCGCCGCACCTGACGGTTGCGCCCTTCCTTGATCACCAGCTCCAGCCAACAGGTCGGCACGCTCTTGCGAAAGCGTACCGGCGGGTTGCGTGGCCAAAGGTCTGGCTCGTCGAGCTGACGGGCCTGGGCCGGCAAGGTAGGGCCGTCGTTGAGTTCGACGCCATCGCGCAAGCGCTGCAACTGCTCCTCGCTCGGCTCACCCTCCACTTGTACCCAATAGGTTTTCGCCAGCTTGTGCTTGGGGTCGGCAATGCGTGCCTGCAACTGGCCGTCGTTGGTCAGCAGCAGCAAGCCTTCACTGTCACGGTCCAGGCGCCCGGCCGGGTAAATGCCGGGGATGGCGATGAAGTCCTTGAGGGTCGCGCGCCCTTCGCCGTCGCTGAACTGGGTCAGCACGTCAAAGGGTTTGTTGAACAGGATCAACCGCGGCTCGGCCGGCGGCGCCTTGGGCAGGCGACGCGGGCCGGCGGGTTTGGCCGCGGGACGCCGCGGCTTGGTGCGTGGGGGTAACGGCATGGGGCCTCAGCGGAACGGCGGCTCGTCAAAACTGCGCAGTTTACGCGAGTGCAGCGAGTTGAGCTCGGTACGCAGCAGATCGAGGGCGGCGATGCCGATCTTCAGGTGCTGGCTGACTGCCCGGTTGTAGAAGGCGTTGGCCGCCCCCGGCAATTTGATCTCGCTGTGCAGCGGCTTGTCGGAGACGCACAGCAAGGTGCCGTACGGGACCCGCAGGCGATAGCCCTGGGCGGCGATGGTGCCGCTTTCCATGTCCACCGCCACTGCCCGCGACAGGTTGATCAGCGGCCGTTCCTGCGCCCAGCGCAGTTCCCAATTGCGGTCGTCGTAGGTCAGCACGGTACCGGTGCGCAGGCGCTTTTTCAGTTCGTCGCCGCGCTCGCCCGTGACCTGCGCCGCCGCTTCCTGCAACGCCAGTTGCACCTCGGCCAGGGCCGGAATCGGAATGTTCGGCGGCACCACCCGGTCGAGAATCCCGTCGCGGCGCATATAAGCGTGGGCCAGCACATAGTCGCCGATGGTCTGCGATTGGCGCAGGCCACCGCAGTGGCCGATCATCAGCCAGCAGTGCGGACGCAGCACCGCCAGGTGGTCGGTGATGTTCTTGGCGTTGGACGGGCCGACACCGATATTGACCAGGGTAATGCCGTCGCCATCGGCAGCGATCAGGTGATAGGCGGGCATCTGGTAGCGGTGCCAGACCACCCCGGCGACCAGGGCCTGGGCTTCGCCGTTGTCCATGGCCTTTTCGATGATCACATTGCCGGGCAGGACCATGCGCACAAAACGCGGGTCATCACGCAGGCGCTCAAGGCCGTGGCTGATGAACTGGTCGACATAGCGGTGGTAGTTGGTCAGCAGGATCCACGGCTGCACTTGTCGCCAGTCGCTACCGGTGTAATGCACCAGGCGGCGCAGGGAGAAATCCACCCGCGCGGCGTCGAACAGCGCCAGCGGCAGCGGATCGACGTTGGCCCAGTCATACAGGCCGTCGGCGATGCCGTCGGTGGCGGCGGAAAGATCGGTACTGGGGAACACCCGCGCCAGCGCGGCGGCAGTGATGCCGGTGCCGGCCAGCTCGTCGCCCTGCTCGACCACATAGGGGTAAGGAATGTTCTGCTGGCTGACGCCCACTTCGACCGTGACGGTGAAGTCGCGCATCAGTGGCTTGAGCTGCTCGAGGAGGTAGCCACGGAACGCCGCCGGCTGGGTCACGGTCACGCTGTAGGTGCCAGGCAGCTGGACCTTGGCGTAGGCCCGGGTGATCGCCGGAACTTCACCATGGTACTGGTAGGTCAGACGCAGTTCGGGGTAGCGGAACAGCGCCCGCTCCTCGGCATCCGGCTCGGTGCGGTCCTTGAGGTAGCGCTTGAGCGCCTGGCTCAGGGCCGCGGTGGCTTGTTCGTGCAGGGCCGCGAGGCGATCGACGGCCTGCTCGGCGGTTTCTACGACAACGAAGGCTTCATCAGTACGGCTCACAATGTACTTCCTGTCTGACATGCATGCGCCCATCTTGCCTATATCCGGCGGCAAAGGCACGCACGTTAGAGCGGCCAGTTCGGGGTCGAGCGCTGCACCAGCGCCGCGACGTCGACGCCACGGGGCAGCACGCCGTATACCCGGCCGTTGCCACTCAGGCGGCTGGCGATAAAGGCATCGCTGACCGCCGTGTTACCGGCTTCGAGCAGCAGCTTGGCCTGCAGGCCGACGGCGATGTCTTCGCTGAGCTGGCGGGCGCGGTACTGGATGTCGGCGGTGTCGGCAAAGGCCGCCTTGAGGTTGCCAATATGCGCGGCCAAGCGTGGATCGCCGTGACCATCACCCAGCTCGGCGAACAGCGTGTCGAGAACGCCCGGCTCCTTGGACAGTGCGCGCAGCACATCCAGGCACTGGACGTTGCCCGAGCCTTCCCAGGTCGAGTTGACCGGTGCTTCGCGGTACAGCCTCGGCAGGATGCTGTCTTCGACATAACCGGCGCCGCCCATGCACTCGGCTGCTTCGTTGATCATCGCTGGCGCCCGTTTGCAGATCCAGTACTTGCCCACGGCGGTGATCAGCCGGGCAAAACGCGCCTGATGCGGATCATCCGGCTGGTCGAGGGCCCGCCCCATGCGCAGGCTCAAGGCCAGCGCCGCCTCGCTTTCCAGGGCCAGGTCGGCCAGCACGTTCTGCATCAATGGCTGCTCGGCCAACAGGCGTCCGCCGACCTGGCGATGAGCGCAGTGGTGGGCGGCCTGGGTCAGGGCCTGGCGCATCAGGGCGCTGGAGCCAACCATGCAATCGAAGCGGGTCATGGCGACCATTTCGATGATGGTCGGCACCCCCCGGCCTTCCTCGCCGATCATCCAGGCCAGGGCGCCGCGGAACTCGACTTCGCTGGACGCGTTGGAGCAGTTGCCGAGCTTGTTCTTCAGGCGCTGGATATAGAACTGGTTGCGACTGTCATCCGGGCGGTGGCGCGGCAGCAGGAAGCAGCTCAGGCCCTTGTCGGTCTGGGCCAGGGTCAGGAAGGCGTCGCACATCGGTGCCGAACAGAACCATTTATGCCCGACCAGCTCATAAGCCTGGCCCGGGCCGGGCGCACCGACCGGGTAAGCACGGGTTGTGTTGGCGCGTACATCGGTGCCGCCCTGCTTCTCGGTCATGGCCATGCCCAGAGTCACGCCGACCTTGTGGCGATCGCCAACGTTGCGCGGGTCGTATTCAGTGGCCAGCACTTTCGGCAGCCAGTACTCGGCCAGTTCCGGCTGCAGCTTGAGCGCCGGCACCGCGGCAAAGGTCATGGTCAGCGGGCAGCCACTGCCGGCTTCGGCCTGGCTGTGCAGGTAGGTCATCGATGCGCGGGCGACATGGGCGCCCTCCCGCGGGTCGGTCCAGGGCAAGGACGGCAGGCCATGCTCGATGGCCGTGCGCATCAGCTCGTGATAGGCCGGATGAAACTCCACCAGGTCGATGCGATGACCATAACGATCATGGCTGCTGAATTGCGGCTTGTTCTGGTTGGCCAGAAAGCCCGCGGCCATCAGCGGCCCGCCAGCCAGAGCACCGTACGCATCGATGCGCTCCTGCGCCCAACCCGCCCCGTAGCGCCGCGACCATTCCTGCAACGGCAGGTCGATGCGGTACAGGTTGGCGCCGTCCAGGGATGGCGGCTGGTTGGTGACCTCATGGGTTTCAGCGTACTGGTGCAGGTTCATCGAGGGGCCTCCTGGATCCTGGCGTGACTGAAATTTCAGTGAATCACGCCCTGCCCCCCTGTCAAAGTGACAAAAACGCCTAACTAGCCGTGATTTAGCCCTGGCCTGACCATGCCCAGCTGCGCCTGGGGCGGGCTCAAGGGCGCGCGCAGGCTCAGCTCGAAGCGACTGCCCAGCCCCGGGTTGGATTCGTGCTGCAGGCGTGCGCCGATCAGCTCGGCCAACTGCCGACAAATCGCCAGGCCAATGCCCAGGCCGCCGTATTCACGGGTCATCGAACCATCGACCTGGAAGAAGCGCTGGTACAGCGTGGCTTCATCCAGGCAGTCGAAACCGATGCCACTGTCGCTGACGCTGATGCTCAAGCCCAGTTGGTCCGGCCCCAGGCGATCACCGCGTACCTGCAACATGACTCCGCCCTGATGAGTGAACTTGATGCCGTTATCCATCAGGTAACCCAGACACATGGCCAGCTTGTGCCGATCGCCGATCAGCACATCCGGCAGCTCCGCCGGGGTATCCAGGCTCAGGTACAAGCCCTTGGCCATGGCGGGAGCAGCGTATTCGGCACGCACCTCCTGCAGCAGCGAACGCAGGCTGAACGGGGCGTTCTGGGCGCTCAGGCGGCCGGCCTGCAGCTCGGTGAGGATGAGAATGTCATCGACCATGCCCATCATGTCCTGGGCCGCCGAAGTAGCGGTGTGCTGATACTGGGCCAGCTCGCCGTCCAGCGACATGGTCTGCATCAGCTCCAGCGAACCGATCACACCGTTCATCGGCGTGCGCAGTTCATGGGTGACGGTGGCCAGGAACTGGTCCTTGAGGCGGTTGCTGTTGGCCAGCTGGACGTTGAGCTGCTCAAGGGTCCGACCGGTTTCGCGCAGGGTCTGGGCCTGCTCTTCACGCATACTGTTTATGCGGTCGGCCAGGGCCAGCGACAGCAGGCCGACCTCCAGCGCCGAACCGATCTGGCTGGCATACATGGTCAGGAATACGTTGGGCAAATAGCCCAGTACCATCAGGGTGTTGACCAGGCCGCCGAGCAAGAACGCCGACCAGGCGATGATGAAGTAGCGAGCCACGCGCAAACCACGGTGCCAGGCATAAATCCCGGCAGCGAAGATGCATACGGTAAACAGCAGCGCCAACGCCGTGGCCAGACGCAGGGCGACGCCGTAGCTGCTGGTCAGCGACAGCAACATGACCAGCGCACCACCGCCCATCAATACCTTGAGCACCCCATCGAAGGCACGGCTGTGATTGCGCAGCTGCAGGAAACTGCGGGCAAACTGGCAACCGAACAGGCCGGACGCACCGATGAACATTGGCGTGGCGGCGTTCGCCCACCAGGGGCTGTCCGGCCAGAAATAGGCCACCCCGGCGCCGTTGACCGAGACCTGGTAAAGGCCGAACGAAGCGATATAGAGGATGTAATACAGGTAACTGGTGTCGCGCACGCTGAGGTAGATGAACAGGTTGTACACCAGCATCCCCAGCAACACGCCATAGATCAGGCCCAGCACATACAGGCGGGTCGGCTGTGCTTCCAGGTAGGCCTGGGCCGACCACAGGGTCAGCGGCGCCTGCACCGAACCCTGGCTGTGCAGGCGCAGGTAGGCGGTGGTGGTCTGGCCGGGAGTAAAGGGCAGTTCGAAAAGGTAGTTGTTCTGCTTGATTTGCCGACTGGCGTAAGGCAGGGCGTCGCCGGTGCGCTGGGCCAGGCGAAAGGTGCCGCTGGCGTCCGGCAGGTAGAGTTCAAGGTGATCGAGGGGTGGATAGGCCAGCTCCAGCAACCAGGTACGTGGCGCGGCCGACGGCAAGGCGGTGTAGTGCAACTGGATTTTCAGCCAGAACACCGAGGTGGAATAGCCGGCATTGAGGACCTCGGCCCGGTGCGGGCGAAAATGCTCGCTGAACGACGGCGCACTGACCTGCGCAATGCTGGCATTGCCATCGCGGTCTTCGAACACCTGCATCATCTGCCCCAGCGGCAAGCTGCGGGTGGAGTCGTTGAAATCGACCGCCGTGGCCAGTAACGGCAACCAGCCCAGCACAACAATCAGCAAATAGCGCATACAGCCCCAGCATGGTCTGTCCCGGTCGCGTCGCGTAGCCTCCTGTCCGTTTGAGGCGACGCAATCCGGCAGTAACCGTTATCGGTTTATTCGAGCACTCTAGCATAGCTTTCCGAGCCTGCCAGACGCCACTGAAAACTTTGCACCGAAGGCTCTAGAACGGCACTTTCAGCGTTTTTTAAACTGCAGTTCAAACGCCCGTTGAAAAATCCGCGGCGCCGGGGCGGACCCAGCAAAAGCGTTTGGTGATAAGCTCGCGCACCATGAATACCTACAGCTCCCGCCCCGTTGTCCTCTGTCTCTCCGGCCACGACCCCAGTGGCGGCGCCGGCTTGCAGGCAGATATCGAAGCCCTGATTGCGCAAGGCTGTCATGCCGCTCCGGCCGTGACCGCCCTGACCGTCCAGGATACTGTCAATGTCAGCGACTTCCGCGTCCTCGACCGCGAGTGGGTACTGGCCCAGGCCAATGCCGTGCTCGCCGATTCGACGGTAGCGGCGGTCAAGCTGGGCATGCTCGGCTCTACCGAAATGGTCGATACCGTGGTCGAACTGCTCAGTGCTCATCCGCATCTGCCGCTGGTCTGCGACCCGGTCCTGCGCGCTGGCGGCGGTGGCCGCCTGGGCAAGGATGAAGTCGGCTACGCCATGCGCGAGCGCCTGCTGCCCTTGGCAACCATCGCCACCCCTAACCTTCCCGAAGCGCGCATCCTGGCCGAACTGCCCGAAGGCAGTGCCGATGAATGCGCAGAAAAGCTCCTGCCGTTTGTCAGACACCTGCTGATCACCGGCGGTCACGGCGACGAACACGAAATCCATAACCGCCTGTACAGCCGCGACGGCCAGCGTCACACCTGGACCTGCCAGCGCCTGCCCGGCAGCTACCACGGCTCCGGCTGCACCCTGGCCAGCACCCTGGCCGGCCGCCTGGCCCTTGGCGAACAACTGCAGAGCGCCGTGCGCACAGCCCTGGACTACACCTGGCGAACCCTGCGCGACGCCGAGCAACTGGGCAAAGGCCAGTTCGTGCCGCGCCGCCTGCCCCTGGATTTCTGTTCCTGATCTTCGCTTGAGGTCTACACCATGAAGTTACGCGGCCTGTATGCCATCACTGACAGCCAGTTGCTGGCCGGCAAGTTTCTGCCCTATGTCGAAGCGGCCCTCGAAGGCGGCGTGACCTTGCTGCAGTACCGTGACAAGAGCCAGGACGAGTCCCGCCGGCTGCGCGAAGCGGAGGCCCTGGCCGAGCTGTGTGCACGCTACAACACTCAGTTGATCATCAACGATGACGCCGAGCTGGCCGCGCGCCTGGGCGTCGGCGTCCACCTGGGCCAGACCGACGGGCCGTTGACCCCGGCGCGAGCCTTGCTCGGGCGCAACGCCATCATCGGTTCCACCTGCCACGCGCAAATTGACCTGGCCGAGCAGGCCGCCCGTGAAGGCGCCAGCTACGTCGCCTTCGGCCGCTTCTTCAACTCGGTGACCAAGCCGGGCGCACCCGCCGCCGACATCGCCCTGCTGGAGCAAGCGCACGACCGCATCCATCTGCCGATCTGCGTGATCGGCGGCATCACCCTCGACAACGCCGCCCCGCTGGTCGCCCACGGCGCCAGCCTGCTTGCGGTGATTCATGGCCTGTTCGGCGCCGACAGCACGCAGGAAGTCACCCGTCGTGCCCGCGCCTTCAACGCCCTGTTCGCATCTGCCTGATTGAGAGAGCCCATCATGTCTCGTTCCGAAACCCTGTTTGCCAACGCCCAGAAACACATCCCCGGTGGCGTCAACTCGCCGGTGCGGGCGTTCAAAAGCGTTGGCGGCACGCCGCTGTTCTTCAAGCACGCCGCCGGTGCCTATGTCACTGACGAAGACGACAAGCGCTACGTGGACTACGTCGGCTCCTGGGGCCCGATGATTCTCGGCCATAGCCACCCGGACGTGCTCGAGTCGGTACGCAAGCAACTGGAGCACGGCCTGTCCTACGGCGCCCCCACCGCCATGGAAACCGAAATGGCCGACCTGGTCTGCTCGATCGTGCCATCGATGGAAATGGTGCGCATGGTCAGCTCCGGCACCGAAGCGACCATGAGCGCCATCCGCCTGGCCCGTGGCTACACCGGCCGCGACAGCATCATCAAGTTCGAGGGCTGCTACCACGGCCACTCCGACAGCCTGCTGGTAAAAGCCGGTTCCGGCCTGCTGACCCAGGGCGTGCCAAGCTCCGCTGGCGTTCCGGCAGCCTTTGCCAAACACACCCTGACCCTGCCGTTCAACGACATCGACGCGGTCGAGAAGATGCTCGCTGACGTCGGCCAGGAAGTCGCCTGCATCATCGTCGAGCCGGTCGCCGGCAACATGAACTGCGTGCCGCCGGCGCCTGGTTTCCTCGAGGGCCTGCGCACACTGTGCGACCAGCACGGCGTGGTGCTGATCTTCGACGAAGTGATGACCGGTTTTCGCGTCGCCCTGGGTGGCGCCCAGGCGCACTACGGGGTCACCCCCGACCTGTCGACCTTCGGCAAGATCGTCGGCGGCGGCATGCCGGTGGGCTGCTTCGGCGGCAAGCGCACGATCATGGAACAGATCGCGCCGCTGGGCCCGGTCTACCAGGCCGGTACCCTGTCGGGCAACCCGCTGGCCATGGCCGCCGGCCTGACCACCCTCAAGCTGATCAGCCGCCCGGGCTTCCATGACGAGCTGAGCGCCTTCACCAGCCGCCTGCTCGATGGCCTGCAACAGCGCGCCGATGCCGCTGGCATCCCGTTCGTCACCACCCAGGCTGGCGGCATGTTCGGCCTGTACTTCAGTGGCGCCGACGATATCGTCACCTTCGATGACGTCATGGCCAGCGATGCCGAACGCTTCAAGCGCTTCTTCCACCTCATGCTCGAAGGTGGCGTGTACCTGGCGCCAAGCGCCTTCGAGGCAGGTTTTACCTCGATTGCCCACGGTGAAACCGAGCTGCAGATCACCCTGGATGCGGCTGAGCGAGCGTTCGCCAAGCTCTGATTTTTGCAGCCCTCGCGGGGCAAGCCAGCGCCCACAGTGATCATTGTGGGAGCGGGCTTGCCCCGCAATGGGGCCTTGCAAAGCAGAAAATCGAGTAAAGACTTTGTAAGGTAGGCGCTGCTTATCCCATAATGTGCCACCAGACACTTTGGCCGCAGCTTTGCAGAGGTATGTCGATCCCCATGAACCGCACCGGCCGCGCCCTTGCCCTGGGCTGCCTGTTGCTTCTTCAGCCCCTGCTGGCCACGGCAGGCGGTAACTCGTTGCTGATTCCAGCAACGGGCCGCTGCACCCTCGATTCCCAGCCCGAAGACCTGCCGCAAGCCCTCGCCGCCTGCCAGGACGCGGCCAAGTCCGGGGATGCCCAGGCCCAGTACGAGCTGGGTGAGTTCTACTACGAAGGCACCCATACCCCACGTGACCTCAACCAGGCCCTGAGCTACTTCGAGCAAGCCTCGCTGCAAGGCCACGCCGAGGCTCAATACCGCCTGGGCACCATGTTCTACAAGGGTGAAGGTGTGGCAGCCAACAATGTGCAGGCCTACATCGTACTGAAGATGGCCGCGGTCAACGGCGCAGAAGACGCGCTGGACATGGCCGACGAGGTGTCTGCCAAGATGCCCCGCGATGAGCTGGAAGTCGCTACCCAGGTGCTCGGGCAGATTTTCCGCAAATACCTGCTGGAGCTGCAGACCGCCGAAGGTCGCACGCCCTTCTCACCGCTGCCCTGAAACGCTCGCCTACTTCTCCGGCATTGGCATCGGGAACGGCATTACATTGCCAGTACCGCGCGCCTCGCTGATCTTGGGCGTGCCCAGACGCTCGACCTCGTCGATGCGCACGATCGAATGCATTGGCACAAAGCTGCGCACCACGCCTTCGAACTGGGCCTTGAGCTTTTCTTCGCTCGGGTCGACCACCACCTGGGTGCGCTCGCCAAAGACAAATTCCTCGACTTCAAGGAAGCCCCACAGATCGCTTTGATAGATCTGTTTGGCGTACATCTCGTACACCTGGCCCTGGTTGAGAAAGATCACTTTGTAGATCGGAGCTTCGCGTTTGGTCATTTTTGGCGGGGACAATCACGGGTGGTAAAGAAGGCGCAAACTATAACATAGGCACCGGGCCGACAACGCTAGGATCCAAAGCCCCAGGCCCTTATAATGTGCGGTTCTTCGAATCACCAGATGATCTCCCATGGCCAAGAAGCTTTACATCGAAACCCACGGTTGCCAGATGAACGAGTACGACAGCTCGCGCATGGTCGATCTGCTGGGTGAACATCAAGCCCTTGAAGTCACGGCCCGCGCCGAAGACGCCGACGTCATCCTACTCAACACCTGCTCGATCCGCGAGCGCGCCCAGGACCGGGTGTACTCCCAGCTGGGCCGCTGGCGTGAACTCAAAGACCTGAAGCCGGACATGGTCATCGCCGTCGGCGGCTGCGTGGCCAGCCAGGAAGGCGAGTCGATCCGCAAGCGCGCGCCCTATGTCGACGTGGTCTTCGGCCCGCAGACCCTGCACCGCCTGCCGGAAATGATCGACGCCGCGCGCACCACGCGCCTGCCGCAGGTCGATGTGTCGTTCCCGGAAATCGAGAAGTTCGACCACCTGCCCGAACCGCGCATCGATGGCCCCACCGCCTATGTCTCGGTGATGGAAGGCTGCAGCAAGTACTGCACCTTCTGCGTGGTGCCCTATACCCGTGGCGAGGAAGTCAGCCGGCCGTTCGATGATGTACTGGCCGAGGTCATTCACCTGGCCGAGAACGGCGTGCGTGAAATCACTCTGCTGGGGCAGAACGTCAACGGCTACCGTGGCCAGACCCACGACGGGCGCCTGGCGGACCTTGCCGAGTTGATCCGCGTGGTCGCCGCCGTCGACGGTATCGAGCGCATCCGCTACACCACCTCGCACCCGCTGGAATTTTCCGACAGCCTGATCCAGGCCCACGCCGAGGTGCCGGAGCTGGTCAAGCACCTGCACCTGCCGGTCCAATCGGGCTCCGACCGGGTACTGGCGGCGATGAAGCGCAACCACACCACCCTCGAATACAAGTCCAAGCTGCGCAAACTCAAGGCCGCGGTGCCAGGCATCTGCATCAGCTCGGACTTCATCGTCGGCTTCCCCGGCGAAACCGAGAAAGACTTCGAGCAGACCATGAAGCTGGTGGCCGACGTCGGTTTCGACTTCTCCTACTCGTTCGTCTACAGCCAGCGTCCGGGCACCCCGGCTTCGGACCTGCCGGATGAAACCCCGGAAGAAGTGAAAAAAGAGCGCCTCAAGGCCTTGCAGCATCGCCTCGATACCCAAGGCTTCGAGATCAGCCGACAAATGGTCGGTACCGTCCAGCGCATCCTGGTCACCGACTACTCGCGCCGTGACCCCGGCCAGTTGCAGGGACGCACCGAGAATAACCGTATCGTCAACTTCCGCTGCGACAATCCCAAGCTGATCGGCCAGTTCGTCGACATCCATATCGACGACGCGCGTCCGCACTCGCTGTTCGGCTCGCTGGCCCATTGACCTGTCCTGCCGGGCCTTGTTACAGGCCCGGCGACCCTTGATCGTTTCAGCGCTTTCGCCCTGCAGCGGCTAGGGTTATCCTTGAGACCATATCCTTTGCCGTTGGGCGGCTGAAAAACGACCTTGAACGCACCTATCGAACCACATCGCTTCATCCTAGAGCCCTTCGAGGCCCATCGCTTCGCCAACCTGTGCGGGCAGTTCGACGAGCATCTGCGCCTGATCGAACAGCGCCTGGCCATCGAAATCCGCAACCGCGGCAATCAATTCGAGCTGATCGGCGAACCCAAACACACCTCCTCTGCCGAGCAACTGCTGCGCCGGCTCTATCGCGAAGCCAAGGCCACCGACCTGTCGCCGGAAATGGTCCACCTGTACCTGCAGGAATCGGCCGTCGAAGAGCTGGAAAACCCGGCCGTCAACGAAGTCAGCGTTTCCCTGCGTACACGCAAGGGCATGATTCGTCCTCGCGGGCTGAACCAGCAGCGCTATGTGAAGGAAATCCTCAGCAACGACATCAACTTCGGCATCGGCCCGGCCGGCACCGGCAAGACGTACCTGGCCGTGGCCTGCGCCGTCGATGCCCTGGAGCGTGAACAGGTGCGGCGCATCCTGCTGGTACGCCCGGCAGTCGAAGCGGGCGAAAAGCTCGGCTTCCTGCCTGGCGACCTGGCGCAGAAGATCGATCCGTACCTGCGTCCGCTGTACGACGCGCTGTACGAGATGCTCGGCTTCGAGCACGTGGCCAAGCTGATCGAACGCCAGGTGATCGAGATCGCCCCGCTGGCCTACATGCGCGGCCGCACCCTGAACAACAGCTTCATCATCCTCGACGAAAGCCAGAACACCACGGTCGAGCAGATGAAGATGTTCCTCACCCGTATCGGTTTCGGCTCCACCGCCGTGATCACCGGCGACATCACCCAGGTCGACCTGCCACGTGGCACCAAGTCGGGCCTGACCCAGGTCATCGAGGTGCTCAAGGGTGTGCCGGGCATCAGCTTCACGCACTTCCAGCCCAAGGACGTGGTCCGCCACCCGTTGGTGCAGCGGATTGTCGAAGCCTACGAGCGCTTCGACAGCCAGCAGCAGAACCCGACCGAAGGCAAACAACGCGATGCTTGAGCTCGATCTGCAGCTGGCAAGCGATGCGAACCACCCGAGCGAAGAGCAGTTCCGCCAATGGTGCGAGCTGGCCCTGCGCCAGCGCACGGCCGATTCGGAGCTGACCATTCGTCTGGTCGATGAAGCCGAAGGCCGTGAACTGAATCTCACCTGGCGAGGCAAAGACTACGCCACCAACGTGCTGTCCTTCCCGGCCGACGTGCCTGATGAACTGCTCGACATCCCGCTGCTGGGCGACCTGGTGATCTGCATCGCCGTGGTCGAGCGCGAAGCCGCCGAACAGAGCAAGGCGCTCGACGCCCACTGGGCGCACCTGGTCATCCACGGTTGCCTGCACCTGCTGGGCTACGACCACATCGACGACGATGAGGCCGAGGAAATGGAAGCACTGGAACGCACGTTGCTTGCGGAACTGGGCCATCCGGACCCGTACGCCGACGACGAACACGACGACATTTCAACACTGATATCTGCAAAGGATCACGAGTAACCGCCATGAGCGAAGATCGATCGAGCAACGGGCAAAAGTCCTGGCTGGGCAAACTGACCCAGGCTTTTGCCCACGAGCCGAAAAACCGTCAGGAGCTGCTTGAGCTGCTGCGCGAAGCCCATCAGAACAAGCTGCTCGACAGCGAGGCGCTGACCATTGTCGAGGGCGCCATCCAGGTCGCCGACCTGCAAGTGCGCGACATCATGGTGCCGCGCTCGCAGATGATAAGCATCAAGGCGACCCAGTCGCCACGTGAGTTCCTGCCGGCGGTGATCGACGCCGCGCACTCGCGCTACCCGGTCGTCGGCGAAAGCCATGACGACGTGCTCGGTGTGCTGCTGGCCAAGGACCTGTTGCCGCTGATCCTCAAGGAGAACGGCGACAGCTTCAACATCAAGGACCTGCTGCGCCCGGCCACCTTCGTGCCCGAGTCCAAGCGCCTGAACGTTCTGCTGCGTGAATTTCGCGCCAACCATAACCACATGGCCATCGTCATCGACGAATACGGCGGCGTGGCGGGCCTGGTGACCATCGAAGACGTACTTGAGCAGATCGTCGGCGACATCGAAGACGAACACGACGTCGAGGAAGACAGCTACATCAAGCCGCTGCCCAGTGGCGACTTCCTGATCAAGGCGCTGACCCCGATCGAAAACTTCAACGAGTTCTTCGACAGCCAGTTCTCCGACGACGAATTCGACACCGTCGGCGGCCTGGTCATGAGCGCCTTCGGCCACCTGCCCAAGCGTAACGAGACCACCGAGATCGGCCCGTACCGTTTCCGCATTCTCAACGCCGACAGCCGCCGGATTCACCTGCTGCGTCTGACCCCTATTACCCGTTAAGGACAACCATGCGCTGGATCACCCGCCCCGGCTGGCCCGGTAACCTGCTGGCCGTGGCGGCCGGTGCAATCACCACCCTGGCCCTGGCGCCGTTCGACATCTGGCCGCTGGCATTGCTCGCGGCCGGCCTGTTCTACCTCGGCCTGCGCGAGCTTAGCCCGCGCCAGGCCCTGGGCCGCGGCTGGTGCTTCGGTTTTGGCTTGTACGCCGCTGGCACCAGCTGGATCTACGTCAGTATCAACACCTATGGCGGTGCCACGCCGCTGCTGGCCACCGGGCTGTTGCTGGCGTTCTTCGCCGCCATAGCCTGGTTCTTTGCCCTGCCCGCCTGGCTCTGGGCACGCTGGCTGCGCCGCAACGAGGCGCCGTTGGCCGATGCCCTGTGCTTCGCCGCCCTGTGGGTAGGCCAGGAAGCTTTCCGCGGCTGGTTCCTTACCGGTTTCCCCTGGCTGTACTCCGGCTACAGCCAGCTTGACGGCCCCCTGTCGGGCCTGGCACCGCTGGGTGGCATGTGGCTGATCTCCTTCTGCCTGGCCCTGTGCGCGGCGCTGCTGTGCAACCTGCCACGCCTGCGGGCGCGCAAATCGTTCCTGGCGGTGGCCATCGTCCTGCTGCTGGCACCCTGGGCAATCGGCCTGGCGCTGAAGAACCACGCCTGGACAAGCCCTGCGGGCAAGCCGCTGACTGTCGCTGCGCTGCAAGGCAACGTCGAGCAGGAACTTAAATGGAACCCGGAACACATCAACGCCCAGTTGGCTCTGTACCGCGACATGAGCTTCAGCTCGAAACCTGTCGACCTGCTGGTATGGCCGGAAACCGCGGTGCCGATCCTCAAGGAACAAGCCCAGGGTTACCTGGACATGATGGGCAACTTCGCCGCCGAGCGTAATTCGGCGCTGATCACCGGGTTGCCGGTGCGCGAAGTGGTGCACGAGCAACGCCGCTATTACAACGGCATCACCGTAACCGGCGAAGGCGATGGCACTTACCTCAAGCAAAAACTGGTGCCGTTCGGCGAGTACGTGCCGCTGCAGGATATGCTCCGCGGCCTGATCGCCTTCTTCGACCTGCCAATGTCGGACTTTGCCCGCGGGCCGGCTGACCAGCCTCTGCTGCAGGCCAAGGGCTATCAGATCGCGCCATATATCTGCTACGAAGTGGTCTATCCGGAGTTTGCGGCGAGCCTGGCGGCGCGCAGCGATATTCTCCTGACCATCAGTAATGACACCTGGTTCGGCACCTCGATCGGCCCCCTGCAGCACCTGCAGATGGCCCAGATGCGCGCGCTGGAGGCCGGACGCTGGATGATCCGCGCCACCAACAACGGCGTCACCGGCCTGATCGACCCGTTCGGGCGGATCACCGCGCAGATCCCGCAGTTCGAGCGCGGCATCCTCTACGGCGAAGTGGTGCCGATGCAGCAACTCACCCCGTACCTGCAATGGCGCTCCTGGCCACTGGTGATTCTCTGCGCACTGCTGCTGGGCTGGGCCCTGCTGGCCAGCCGGATCGCCAAGACCGTCTAGTAGAACAGTTTGTAGCCGAGCAGGCCGACTGCCTCGTTGAGCAGTTGGCCGCTCTGCCACATGGACTTGCCTTCCGGCAGCCAGCCACCGAAAGGCCGGGCGTGATCGCGGCCGAGAAAGCCCACCGGTGCCGGCACCACTTCAAACCCCGCCTGCTCGAAGCTCCAGCGTGAACGCTGCATGTGCCAGGCCTGGGTTACCACCACCACGCGCTTGATCCCCAGGGGCTGCAACAGCTCGGCGCTCATTTGGGCGTTTTCCCAGGTGGTGCGGCTGCGCTCTTCCTTCCAGCGTACAGTCACGCCCAGGTCACGTTGCAGGGCATCGGCCATCAGTTGCGCTTCGCTGGGTGGCGTATCGTAGTGCAGGCCGCCGCTGGTCAACACGGGCAACCCCGACGCCTTCGCCAACTGCGCGGCGTACCGCATGCGTTCCATGGCAACGCCCGTGGGCTGGTCCTGCGAATCCCAGGCCGGATCGCCGCGTTCGCGGCCGGCGCCGAGGATGACGATGGCATCGGCATGCTGGCTAAGCCCTGCCCACTGGCTGGTGGCCAGTGCCGGTTCGCTTTCCAGTCGATAGGCGGCCTGCTCCACCATAATCGGCAGGCTCATCACCCACAGCCCGCCCAAACCCAGGACGAAGCACAGGGTCGACAGCCGCGGCCAGGACCTGCGCAGCCACCAGGCAACTATAAGTAAGAGCAACAGAATGCCAGGCGGCATGATCATTTGTTTGATGAGATAGCGAAACGGCACAGGACACCTCCTTGGAGGTGCGCAGCCTAAGACGATCGGCACCTGGCAACAATAGCCAGGTGCCGATCAGAGAAGTTATTGACTCAGTGGCGCACTCCGCATTGCGCCGGAAAAACCCGAACGGCTACTTGAATTGCAGCGTCCTGGACTTTGCTGTGGTAGCGGAACGCTTGTCCTTGAGCCAGACGACTCTGGCCGCAGGCGGCGACTCCGGTTGTGGCAATGCGCCGACGCGTCCATGCCCGCCTTCCGGAAGGGATTCCAGATAGGCCTTGATCACTTCGAATTCAGCGCGGCTCAGACCACGCAACTCCAATTCAGCAGGCACTTCATCGCGTAATCGAACGGAAGTTCTGGCGACCTCGAGGGCCAGGCCCAGACGATCGATCAGCCGTTCGTAAAGCTCCGGTTTCGTTGCTTGTTGCTGCGACTCTCCCATCCGTTCACCTCATTGAAGGTAAATGTATCTCCCCCCACACATGAGCTTAGCGTTACTCGTAAAAGCAGCAGGACGCCGCGACCAACGGCCCGCCGCGCCACAGGCGGTGCAATCAGGGTTTCCCTCGATGGACAGGGGTCATGTATGCTAGGCCGTTCACCATACTTGACACCGGATTGCCGATGCAGCGGTTTGATCGCTGCCTGGATAAGGTCTCCCATTTCTCAGCGCAAAGTAGCCATGCACGAACTCTATCAGCCCCGCGAAATCGAAGCCGCCGCCCAGTCTTACTGGGATGAGCGAAAGTCTTTTGAAGTCAGTGAACAGCCAGGCAAGGACACGTACTACTGCCTATCGATGTTCCCGTACCCAAGCGGCAAGCTACATATGGGCCACGTGCGCAACTACACCATCGGTGACGTGATCGCCCGTTACCAGCGCATGCTCGGCAAGAACGTGCTGCAGCCAATGGGTTGGGACGCCTTCGGCATGCCGGCGGAAAACGCCGCGATGAAGAACAACGTCGCCCCGGCCAAGTGGACCTACGAAAACATCGAATACATGAAGACCCAGCTCAAGAGCCTGGGCCTGGCATTCGACTGGTCGCGAGAAGTCACCACCTGCAAGCCGGACTACTACCGCTGGGAACAGTGGCTGTTCACCCGCCTGTTCGAAAAAGGCGTGATCTACCGCAAGAACGGTACCGTGAACTGGGACCCGGCCGACCAGACCGTACTCGCCAACGAGCAGGTCATCGACGGCCGCGGCTGGCGTTCGGGCGCGCTGATCGAGAAGCGCGAAATCCCGATGTACTACTTCAAGATCACCGACTACGCCGATGAGCTGCTGGAAAGCCTCGATGAGCTGCCGGGCTGGCCTGAGCAGGTCAAGACCATGCAGCGCAACTGGATCGGCAAGTCCCGCGGCATGGAAGTGCAGTTCCCCTACGATCAGGCCAGCATCGGCCACGCCGGGGCCCTGAAGGTCTTCACCACCCGTCCGGACACCCTGATGGGCGCCACCTACGTGGCCGTTGCCGCCGAACACCCGCTGGCCACCCAGGCCGCCCAGGGCAACCCCGAGCTGCAAGCCTTCATCGATGAGTGCAAGAGCGGCAGCGTCGCTGAAGCCGACATCGCCACCCAGGAGAAAAAGGGCCTGGCCACTTCGCTGTTCGTGGAGCACCCGCTGACCGGCGAAAAACTGCCGGTGTGGGTCGCCAACTACGTGTTGATGCACTACGGCGACGGTGCGGTCATGGCTGTTCCGGCTCACGACGAACGCGATTTCGAGTTCGCCCACAAGTACAACCTGCCGGTCAAGGCGGTGATCCGTACCAGCGCTGGCGATGAAGTCGGCAGCGAGTGGCTGGTCGCCTACGGCGAGCATGGCCAGCTGATCAATTCCGGCGCATTCGACGGCCTGGACTTCCAGGGCGCCTTCGACGCCATCGAAGTGGCACTGATCAAGAAAGAAATGGGTAAATCCCGCACCCAGTTCCGCCTGCGCGACTGGGGCATCAGCCGTCAGCGTTACTGGGGCTGCCCGATCCCGATCATCCACTGCCCAGCCTGTGGCGATGTTCCAGTACCGGAAGACCAATTGCCGGTCACCCTGCCAGAAAACGTCGTCCCCGATGGCGCCGGCTCGCCGCTGGCGCGCATGCCCGAGTTCTACGAGTGCAGCTGCCCTAAATGCGGCACCGCGGCCAAGCGCGAAACCGACACCATGGACACCTTCGTCGAGTCGTCCTGGTACTTCGCCCGCTACGCCTCGCCTAACTACGAAGGCGGCATGGTCGACCCGAAAGCGGCCAACCACTGGCTGCCGGTCGACCAGTACATCGGCGGTATCGAACACGCGATCCTGCACCTGCTGTACGCGCGCTTCTTCCACAAGCTGATGCGCGACGAAGGCCTGGTCACTTCCAACGAGCCGTTCAAGAACCTGCTGACCCAGGGCATGGTCGTCGCCGAAACCTACTACCGCGTTGCCAGCAATGGCGGCAAGGACTGGTTCAACCCGGCCGACGTCGAAATCGAGCGCGATGCCAAGGCCAAGATCATCGGCGCCACGCTGAAGACCGACGGTCTGCCGGTCGAGATCGGCGGCACCGAGAAGATGTCCAAGTCCAAGAACAACGGCGTTGACCCGCAGGCGATGATCGAAGCCTACGGCGCCGACACCTGCCGCCTGTTCATGATGTTCGCCTCGCCACCGGACATGAGCCTGGAATGGTCCGACTCCGGTGTCGAAGGTGCCAACCGCTTCCTGCGCCGCGTCTGGCGCCTGGCTCAGGCCCACGTAGCCCAGGGTCTGCCGGGCAAGCTGGACATCGCCAGCCTCGATGACGGGCAAAAAGTGATCCGCCGCGCCATCCACGCTGCCATCAAGCAGGCCAGCACCGATGTCGGTCAGTTCCACAAGTTCAACACCGCCATCGCCCAGGTGATGACCCTGATGAACGTGCTGGAAAAGGCCCCGCAAGCCAGCGAACAGGACCGCTCCCTGCTGCACGAAGGCCTGGAAGCCGTCGCCCTGCTGCTGGCACCGATCACCCCGCACATCAGCCATGAGCTGTGGCAGCGACTGGGTCACCAGGGCGCCGTGATCGACGCCGCCTGGCCGGTGCTGGACGAAAGCGCCCTGGTCCAGGACAGCATCGTCCTGGTCATCCAGGTCAACGGCAAGCTGCGTGGCCAGATCGAAATGCCGGCCGCGGCCAGCCGCGAGGAAGTCGAAGCCGCCGCCCGCAGCAACGAGAACGTGCTGCGCTTCACCGAAGGCCTGAGCATCCGCAAGGTCATCGTGGTACCGGGCAAGCTGGTCAACATCGTCGCCAACTGACAGGAAACGCCGGCCCGCCATAGCGCGGGCCGGCGCACAGAATCGGCCCACAAGGGAGCTACAACATGATCAAACGCAATCTGCTGGTAATGGGCCTGGCCGTCATGCTCAGCGCCTGCGGTTTCCAGCTGCGCGGTACTGGCAACACGGAACTGGCGATCAAGGAACTGGACCTGAGCGCGCGTAACGCCTACGGCGATACTGTGGTGCAACTGCGTCAGGCGTTGCAGAGCAACGGCGTTAAAGTCTACGCTGGCGCGCCTTACAAGCTGGTGCTGACCAACGAGCAGGAAACCCAGCGTGCTGCAACCTACTCGGGTGGCTCGGGGCGCTCGGCCGAGTATGAGCTGACCACGGTGTTGAGCTACAGCATCGAAGGCCACAACGACACCAACCTGCTCAACGACAAGCTCGAAGTGCGCAAGATCTATGTGCATGACGGCAACAACATCACCGGTTCGCAACAGGAAGCTACCCAAACCCGCGTAGAAATGCGCCGCGACCTGGTGCAGAACATGCTGGTGCGCCTGCAGTTGCTAACCCCAAGCCAGCTCGACAGCCTGCAGCAAAAGGCTGACGAACGCGCCAAGGCCGAAGCCGACGCCCTGGAAGCCGCCCGCCGTGCCCAGGACGAAACGCCTCAGCAATCGCCGCTGCAACTGCCGGTCAACTGAGAATGAACGGGGCACTTCGGTGCCCCGTCTGCCATCATGAAACTCACTCCCGCCCAGCTCAACAAACACCTGCAAGGCAGCCTCGCGCCAGTCTACGTGATCAGTGGCGATGACCCGCTGCTGTGCCAGGAAGCCGCCGATGCCGTGCGTGCCGCGGCACGCCAGCAAGGTTTCGATGAACGCCAGGTGTTCAGCGCCGATGCCAACTTCGACTGGGGCACCCTGCTCCAGGCCGGGGCCAGCCTGTCGCTGTTTGCCCAGCGCCGTGTGCTCGAACTGCGTTTACCCTCCGGCAAGCCCGGCGACAAAGGCGCGGCGGCGCTGATCGAATACTGCTCCAACCCCGCTGAAGACACCCTGCTGCTGATCAGCCTGCCCAAACTCGATGGCAGCGCGCAGAAGACCAAGTGGGGCAAGGCACTGATCGAAGGCCAACACGCCCAGTTCGTACAGATCTGGCCGGTAGACAGCCACCAGCTGCCGCAATGGATCAGCCAGCGCCTGTCCCAGGCCGGGTTGAGCGCCCAGCGCGACGCAGTTGACCTGATCGCCGCCCGGGTTGAAGGCAACCTGCTGGCGGCGGCCCAGGAGATCGAGAAGCTCAAGCTGCTGGCCGAAGGCAATCAGATCACGGTCGAAACGGTGCAGGCGGCGGTAGCCGACAGCGCCCGTTTCGATGTTTTCGGCCTGGTCGATGCGATTCTCAATGGCGAGGCGGCCCACGCCTTGCGCATGCTTGAGGGATTGCGCGGCGAAGGTGTCGAGCCACCCGTGATTCTCTGGGCCCTGGCCCGGGAGCTGCGCCTGCTGGCCGGACTTGCCCAGCAGTTCAGCCAGGGCGTGCCGCTGGACAAGGCTTTCAGCCAGGCCCGGCCACCGGTCTGGGACAAGCGCAAGCCATTGATGAGCAAGGCCCTGCAACGCCATTCGGCGCAGCGTTGGAGTCAGTTGCTGCAAGATGCCCAGCGTATCGACGCACAGATCAAGGGCCAGGCACAGGGTTCGGCCTGGACCAGCCTGGCGCGCTTGTCGTTGTTGATGGCCGGGCAGCGCCTGGCGTTGCCGGCGGAGTGAAGCCGGGGGCTGCTTTGCAGCCCATCGCTGGCAAGCCAGCTCCCACGACCGTCCCTGTGGGAGCTGGCTTGCCAGCGATGGCTTCAACGCCTATATTGCGCCCCACACCCACCCCAGCAGGATTCCCTGTCATGAGCAAAAAACCCGCAAAACCCGGGCCCAACAAGGCCAAATCAATCGTTGCCCAGCCTCTGTTCCGTAGCCGCCAGGAACCCGCAGGCAAAGGCAAAGGCAGCTACCGCCGCGAAGCCTTCCAATCGAGAGATTGGGAGGCTTCTTACTTTTTGGCCGCATAAAGGCAAGAATTCGGCAGGCATGGTATGGTCGACACCTGACCTGAAATACCTGGACCTGTGCATGCCCCTTTGTCTTTCCCGTCGCTGGCAACCTCGTCAGCTGATTGCCGCCTCCAGCCTCATCCTGCTTGTCGCCTGCGCGGAAAAACCCACCGCCGCCGATGCACTGCCGCTGGCCCCTGCCCAGCCTGCTCCGGTAGTCACCCTGCCCAACCCCGCCGTCGACACCAGCACTGAAATCCAGCCGCTGCAAACTTTTGCCCAATGGCAGGCAGGCTTCCGTCAGCAAGCCCTGCAAGCGGGCATCAACGCCAGCACCTTCGACAGCGCCTTCCTCGGCGTCACGCCTGACATGGACGTGATCAAGGCTGACCGCAGCCAGCCGGAGTTCACCCGGCCGGTATGGGAATACCTCGATGGCGCGCTGTCGCCGCTGCGCGTTCGCAATGGCAAGGGCCTGCTGGAAAAACACGCTGAACTGCTGAGCCAGATCGAACAACGCTATGGCGTTGATCGCAACGTGCTGGTGTCGGTGTGGGGCATGGAAAGCAACTTCGGCCAGTTCCAGGGCAACAAATCGGTGATCCGCTCCCTGGCCACCTTGGCTTATGAAGGCCGCCGCCCGGCTTTTGCCCAGGCGCAGCTGATCGCGGCCCTGCAGATCCTGCAAAACGGTGATATCCAGCCCGACGCCATGAAAGGCTCGTGGGCCGGCGCCATGGGCCAGACCCAGTTCATCCCCACCACCTACAACACCCATGCCGTGGACTTCGATGGCGATGGCCGTCGCGATATCTGGAACAGTTCGGCTGACGCCCTGGCCTCCACTGCCCACTACCTGCAGAGCTCCGGCTGGAAACGCGGCGAGCCTTGGGGTTTTGAGGTGCAGCTGGCGCCTGGCTTCGATTACTGGCTGGCGGATGGCAGCCAGCGCAAGACAGTCTCCGAATGGCTGCAACTGGGGCTGAAACTGCCTGCCGGCGTACGCCTGCCTACCGGTAGCGAGCAGCTCTCTGCCGCCCTGTTGCTGCCGGCCGGTTATCGCGGCCCGGCGTTCCTGGTGCTGGACAACTTCCGCGCGATCCTCAAGTACAACAACTCGTCGTCCTACGCCATGGCCGTCGGCCTGCTTGGCCAACGGTTCGACGGCTCGGGTTACATCGCCGGATCCTGGCCCAAGGACGACTTGCCGCTGAGCCGCAGCGAGCGGGTCGAATTGCAGACCCTGCTCAGCGCCCGCAACTACGACGCCGGGGCCGCCGACGGCATTATCGGCGCCAACACCCGCAAGGCCATTCGCAGCGCCCAGCAGGCGATGGGCTGGCCTGCCGACGGCTATCCGACGCACAAGCTGCTGGATAGCCTGCGTCAACGCTAAGCAATACAAAAACGCCCCTGTTCAGGGGCGTTTTTCATTCAGCGTCTGAACAAGTCCTGCTCCAGCCGCAAGCACTTGCGATCGGCATCCAGGTGCACCCTGGCCCCTAGCGGCAAGGTCAGGTTCGGGTCGCAATGACCGCTGCGCCATCCGGCCAGTACCGGCACCTGCAACGGCGCGAAGAACTGCCGCATCAAGGGCGCCAGCGCCTCTAGCGTGATCCCGGCAAAATCCCCGACCAGCACGCCACGAATGCCTTCAAGCTTGCCCGCCAGACGCAACTGGGTCAGCAGGCGATCGACCCGGTACAGCGGTTCGTTAACGTCTTCAACAAACAGGATACCGCCGCCACACTGTATTTCTGCGGGTGTCCCCAGGGTCGCGCACAACAGTGACAGATTACCGCCCAGCAAGGGCCCGCTGGCCGCGCCTGGCAGGATGGTGGTCAACGGCCAGGCCTGCGGATGCTCAATGACATCGCCAGCGCTCAAACGGCCGCTGAGCTGCTCGAACAGCGACGCCAGGGTCGGTTCCTGCTTGTTACCCAGCAATTCCGACTTGAGCATGGCGCCGTGGAACGACACGAACCCGGCATGACGGGCAATGGCCATGTGCAGCGCGGTGATGTCGCTGTAGCCGACCAAAGGCTTGGGGTGACGGCGCAGCAGGTCAAAATCGATGTTGTCCAACAGGCGCATGCTGCCGTAGCCACCGCGCAGGCAGATGATGGCATCGACATCCTCGGCAGCGAAGGCGCTGTGCAGATCTTGCAACCGCTGTGCATCGCTACCGGCCAGGTAGCCCTCGGCGGCGGTCACCCCCGGGTAGATCCGGCAACGATAGCCGCGCGCCTCGAACCACTGGTTGACCTTGAGCGTATCAACCTGGGCAGGACCTGCCGGGGCAATGATTGCAATCAGCCCACCTGCCGGCAAGGCCGCCGGCAGCGGCTGGGCATTCGTCAACAGGCCGGCCTGTTGCGTGAAGGGAAGGTTCATCCAGACGACTCCTTGTGTGGACTGATCCGTCCACAGTAAATCAACGATCCGTTCGACGGCGCAAGGAAGCCTTGCCGCAAACAAAAATGCCGATGCCGCAGGGTAGCGGGCATCGGCATTGAGGCACGGCGGCGTCGATCAGAGCTTGATCTTGGCCTCGTTCGCTTGCTGGTCAGCATGGTACGAAGAACGCACCAGCGGGCCGGAGGCGACGTTCTTGAAGCCCATCTTGTAGCCTTCTTCGGCGAACCAGGCGAAGGTGTCCGGGTGCACGAAACGCTGCACCGGCAAGTGGCTACGCGACGGCTGCAGGTACTGGCCGAGGGTCAGCATGTCGATGTTGTGCTCGCGCATGCGGTGCATCACTTCAATCACTTCTTCGTCGGTTTCGCCAAGGCCCAGCATCAGCCCGGACTTGGTCGGTACATGCGGCACCAGTTCCTTGAACTTCTGCAGCAGGGTCAGCGACCACTGGTAGTCCGAACCCGGACGCGCAGCCTTGTACAGGCGAGGCACGGTTTCGAGGTTGTGGTTGAACACATCCGGCGGGGTCTCGGCGGTGATCGCCAGGGCCACATCCATGCGCCCGCGGTAGTCCGGCACCAGGGTCTCGAGCTGGACGCCCGGCGACAGTGCGCGAATTTCACGAATGCAGTCGGCAAAGTGCTGGGCACCGCCATCACGCAGGTCGTCGCGGTCCACCGAAGTGATCACCACGTACTTCAGGCGCAGGTCGGCGATGGCCACGGCAAGGTTCTTTGGCTCGTCAACGTCCAGAGGCTTGGGCCGGCCATGGCCGACGTCGCAGAACGGGCAACGGCGGGTGCAGATGTCACCCATGATCATGAAGGTGGCGGTGCCGCCAGAGAAGCATTCGCCCAGGTTCGGGCACGAGGCTTCTTCGCAGACGCTGTGCAACTTGTGTTTGCGCAGCAGTTGCTTGATACGGTCGACTTCCGGCGAAACCGGAATACGCACGCGAATCCAGTCAGGCTTTTTTGGCAGCTCGTCGGTGGGGATGATCTTCACCGGGATACGCGCGACTTTTTCCGCGCCACGCAGTTTGACACCCGCCTCGACCTTCGGCCGTGGCGCTGGCGTCACGCTTTGCACTGATTCTTGCACAACAGTAGTCATATTCAGAAGATTCCGCCCGTAAGGGTCGTCTGCTCAGCATAGTCGAGGTGCTTGACCAGCTGCCCGCGCAGCCTTGCCCTTACCTCAGAGAGTTCGATCGAGCCTGCCTGATCGCGCAGCTGGGTCATGGCCAGCCCCGCATACCCGCAGGGGTTAATCCGGCGGAATGGCGCAAGGTCCATGTCCACGTTCAGGGCAAGGCCGTGGAACGAACAGCCATTGCGAATCCGCAAGCCGAGGGAGGCGATTTTCGCCCCTTCGACATAGACGCCCGGCGCATCGGCCTTGGCCGCCGCCTCGACGTTATAACTGGCCAACAGCTCGATCAGGCAGCGCTCAATGCGGCTGACCAGATCGCGCACGCCAAAGCCCAGGCGGCGCACATCCAGCAACAGGTACGCCACCAGCTGGCCCGGGCCGTGATAGGTCACCTGGCCGCCGCGATCGGTCTGCACCACCGGGATGTCACCCGGTACCAGCAGATGCTCGGCCTTGCCGGCCTGGCCCTGGGTAAACACCGCCGGGTGTTCAACCAGCCATACCTCATCCGCCGTGCCGGGGCCACGCTGGTCGGTGAACCGACGCATGGCCTCCAGCACCGGCTCATAAGGCAGCAGGCCGAGGTCGCGAAAGCCGAGGCAATCGGGCATCAGAGCACCATTTTCACGATTCCGGTCGCGCGCAGGGCGCTGTTGATATCGTGCAGCTGGTCTTCACCGGTGGCGACGATGTGCAGTTGCACCGTGGTGTACTTGCCTTCCTTGCTCTGGCGTTCGGCCAGGGTATTCATGTCGACCGTGGCGTACTTCTTCAGGATCTCGATCACCGTGTCCTTGAAATTGACCACGGTGTCACCGATGACCTTGATCGGGTAATCGGCGCAGGGGAATTCGATTTTGTGCGATTTGACGTCTTCGGTCATGGCAGTAACGGCCTCGTAAGCCGTGGCAACAACAACGCCCCCGCGTGAGTGGGCGGGGGCGTGGCAGGTCACGATATCAGTTGAACAACCCGTAGAAGAATAGCCGAATGCTATCCCACACACGACGGAAGAAACCACCTTCCTCGACGCCATCCAGCGCGATCAGGTCGGCACTGTGGACAACCTTGTCATCCAGTTTGACTTCCACTTTACCGATCACGTCACCTTTGTTGATCGGAGCGATCAATTGCGGGTTCATGGTCATGCTTGCAGCCAGCTTTTTCAATTGGCCTTTAGGCAAAGTCATGCTCAGATCCTGAGCCAGACCGGCTTTGACCTGATTGGTCGCCCCTTTCCATACCGGCGCCTGGGCCAGTTCGGTACCCTTCTGGTAGAAAGTCTGGGTTTCGAAGAAGCGGAAGCCGTAAGTCAGCAGTTTCTGGGTTTCGGCTGCACGCGATTGCTCGCTGTTGGTACCGAAGACCACGGCGATCAGGCGCATGCCGTCACGTACCGCCGAAGACACCATGCAGTAGCCGGCTTCGTCGGTGTGGCCGGTTTTCAGGCCGTCGACGGTCTTGTCGCGCCACAGCAGCAGGTTGCGGTTAGGCTGCTTGATGTTGTTCCAGAAGAACTCCTTCTGCGAGTAGATCGCGTAGTGAGCCGGGTCTTCGTGGATGATCGCGCGTGCCAGAACCGCCATGTCGTGAGCCGACGAGTAGTGCTCGGGGTTCGGCAGGCCGGTCGGGTTCATGAAGTGGCTGTTGCTCATGCCAAGATCGGTAGCGGTCTTGTTCATCATGTCGGCGAAAGCGTCTTCGCTGCCGGCGATGTGCTCGGCCAGGGCGACGCTGGCGTCGTTACCCGACTGGATGATGATACCGTGCAGCAGGTCGCTGACGCTGACCTGGGTGCCAACCTTGATGAACATCCGCGAACCGCCGGTACGCCAGGCGTTTTCGCTGACGGTGACCGGGTCGTTTTCGCCGATCTGCCCGCGACGGATATCCAGGGTCGCGATGTAGGCGGTCATCAGCTTGGTCAGGCTCGCCGGAGGCAGACGCTGGTCACCATTGTTCTCGACCAGGATGTTGCCGCTGGAGGCTTCCATGAGCACGTAGGACTTGGCAGCCAGTTGCGGCGGCGACGGCATCATCTGCTCTGCCGCGAAGGCGGCAGGGGCAATCATCAGCGGTACAAGCAGGCAAAGGCGTTTGGCAAAGCT
Organism: Pseudomonas sp. JV241A; assembly: GCF_900275665.1. Classification (NCBI taxonomy): domain Bacteria; kingdom Pseudomonadati; phylum Pseudomonadota; class Gammaproteobacteria; order Pseudomonadales; family Pseudomonadaceae; genus Pseudomonas; species Pseudomonas sp. JV241A. The sequence continues at coordinate 90,425 of NZ_OPYO01000006.1, read as the reverse complement.
GGTTATGTTCATCCGTCTCTCGAAATGGCTAATGGGCTCATGCCCTCATGGGCAAAACGTTTACAGGCGCATGGCCTGACGGGCAAAACCGCCATTGTACATGGCGGCTGCGCCCGGCTGCATGACAAACCGATCAGTCCCCCCGATCAGTCTGCCGTGACGACTTTGGGCTGCCCCAGATTGGCCAGCCGCACGCTGTCCTGCATCTGCTGGGCTTCGCCCTGGCTGTTGATCGGCCCCAGGCGGACCCGGTGCAGGGTCTGCTGGTTACGCACCACCGAACTGATGAAGACCGGCGCGCTGACCATGCTGCTGAGCTTGGAGCGCAGCAGTTCGGCGGCGTCCGGGTTGGCAAAGGCGCCGACCTGCAAGTAAAGACCATTGCTGGCCAGGCCATTATTGCTGGCGACCTGTACCGGGACCACGGCGGCGGCGTGCTGCTGCGGTGGCGGAGTCCATTGTTCGACCGTACCGGTGCTGGCCGGCAGGGCCTGGGTCTGGGCCACTTGCGGCTGGTCGAGCACCATCGGCGCCGCTTGGCCACGCTGAGCCCACCATTGTTTCGGGTCGATACCCTCGACGCGCACCCGCGCGGTACCGGTTTCGGCATAGCCGAGCTTCTTCGCCGCCGCGTAGGACAGGTCGATGATGCGGTCGGAATAGAACGGTCCGCGGTCGTTGACCCGCAGGATCACGCTACGGTGGTTGTCGAGGTTGGTGACCTTGACGTAGGCCGGCAGCGGCAGGGTCTTGTGCGCCGCGCTCATGCCGTAGAGGTCATAGACCTCGCCGTTGGCGGTGTTCTGGCCGTGGAACTTGGTGCCGTACCAGGACGCCGTGCCCTCGGCGCGGTAGTTGCGCGAGTCGGGGATCGGGAAGTAGGTCTTACCCAGTACGGTGTAGGGGTTGGCCTTGTAGTTGCCGGTGTGCACGGTCGGCGTGGCATCGGGGATCTTCGAGACATCGACATCCCACCAGGGCGCGCCGTCCTTGTGGGCCCGGTTGATGTCCAGCCCGGGCTTGGCCCGCACCACATTGGCATTACCCTGGGTAGAGGTGCTCGGGCGGCTGCTCGAGCAGCTCACCAGCACCAGGCCCAGGGCGGCGCAACCAAGCATTTTCAGCGATGTAGCGGAGAACATTACGCGCATTACTTGGCGCCCCGTGCTTGAACCAGCAGGTCCGAGAGCTGATGCACTGCCATGGCATACATCACGCTGCGGTTATAGCGAGTGATCGCGTAGAAGTTTTTCAGGCCCAGCCAGTATTCGGGGCCATTGTCGCCTTCGAGCCGGAAGGCGGTGACCGGCAGATCATCGCGCAGCGCATCATGACTCGACCAGCCCAGTGCCCGCAACTCCCCGACCGTCTTGACCGCGTCGATACCCGGGCTCAGGCCCTCATCGACACGTTCGCCACGTACCGTGGCACGGCTGACCACCTGCTCGCCAGCGACCCAGCCATGGCGCTTGAAGTAGCTGGCAACGCTGCCAATGGCATCGTCCGGGTTGTTCCAGATATTGATGTGGCCGTCGCCGTCAAAGTCCACGGCGTAGGCGCGAAAGCTGCTCGGCATGAACTGCGGCAGGCCCATGGCGCCAGCATAGGAGCCTTTGAGGGTCAGCGGGTCGACCTGCTCTTCACGGGCCAGCAGCAGGTATTCGCGCAGCTCCTTGCGAAAGAATTCGGCGCGCGGCGGGTAATCGAAGCCCAGGGTCGACAGCGCGTCGATCACCCGGTAGTTGCCGGTGTTGCGGCCAAAGAAGGTCTCGACACCGATGATCGAAACGATCACCTGGGCCGGCACGCCGTATTCCTGCTCGGCGCGGGCCAGGGTGGCCTCATGCTGGCGCCAGAAGTCGACGCCACGGGCGACCCGGGCGTCGGTGAGGAACATCGGGCGATAGTCCTTCCAGGGTTTTACCCGTTCGGCCGGACGCGAGATCGCATCGAGGATCGACTGCTTGCGCTGAACCTCGCAAAACACCCCCATCAGCTGCTCACCGGCAAAACCGTAGTCGCGGGTCATTTCGCCGACGAACTCGGCCACCTGGGGCGAGCCGTCATAGTCGCCGGCAGAGGCACCCTGCACCCCGCCGAACAAACCCAGAAAGCCGACCCAAGGCGCGCAACGAGCCGCCCAGCCACGCATTGCTTGCATGTAATTCTTCACCTTATTCAAACCTGCGCAATCCATTTGCGATGCGTATGGATCGACATTAAAACTCCAAACGCTGACAGCAGCGTCACCAACGAAGTTCCGCCATAACTAATGAAGGGCAGCGGCACACCCACTACAGGCAACAAGCCGCTGACCATTCCGATATTGACGAACACATAAACAAAGAAGGTCATGGTCAGGCTGCCGGCCAGCAACTTGCCGTAGAGCGTCTGGGCCTGGGCAGTAATCACCAGGCCACGGCCGATCAACAGCAGGTAGATGAGAAGCAGCGCGCAGATGCCGACCAGGCCGAACTCTTCGCCGAGCACGGCGATGATGAAGTCGGTGTGGCTTTCCGGCAGAAAGTCCAGGTGCGACTGGGTGCCCAGCAGCCAGCCCTTGCCGAACACCCCGCCCGAGCCGATCGCCGCTTTCGACTGGATGATGTTCCAGCCGGTGCCCAGCGGGTCGCTTTCCGGGTCGAGGAAGGTCAGTACCCGTTGCTTCTGATAGTCGTGCATGACGAAGAACCACATGGCCACCGCCACCGGTACCGCCGCCGCCACCACGCTAAGGATCCAGCGCCAGCGCAGGCCGCCCATGAACAGCACGAAGGCGCCGGAGGCCAGGATCAGCAAGGCGGTGCCGAGGTCTGGCTGACGCACGATCAGGATGAACGGCACGCCGATCATGATCAGGCTGATCATCACGTGCTTGAGGTGCGGCGGCAGCGAGCGCTTGGCCAGGTACCAGGCGATGGTCGCCGGCATGATGATCTTCATGAATTCCGAGGGCTGGAAGCGGATCACCCCGGGGATATTGATCCAGCGCGTGGCGCCCATGGCGTTGTGGCCCATGACGTCGACCACCACCAGCAGGATCACCCCGACCACGTAGGCCAGGGGCACCCAGCGCGCCATGAAGCGCGGTTCGAGCTGGGCAATGACGAACATCGATACCAGGCCGATGCCGAAGGAGCTGGCCTGCTTGAGCAGCAGGTCCCAGTTCTTGCCGCTGGCCGAATAGAGGACGAACAGGCTGCCGGCCGCCAGGGTCAGCAGCAGGATCAGCAACGGTCCGTCGACATGGATACGCTGCAGGAAGCTGGCGCGACGACGCATCACGTCCTCGCTGGAAAGCATGCGATCGAAATTGTTCTTCACTGGGCCGACTCCTGAACAACGGTGGCGGGAGCGAACTCGGATTTGAGCCGGCCGTTCTCGTCGAGCAGCCAGGCGTCCATCACCTGACGCATCACTGGCGCTGCGACGCGACCACCGGCCTCGCCGTTTTCGATCATGACCGAGACCACGATCTTCGGGTTCTCTGCCGGGGCGAAGCCGACGAACAGGGCGTGGTCACGGTGGCGTTCCTGAACCTTGTTGCGGTCGTACTTCTCGCCCTGCTTGATCGCTACCACCTGGGCGGTGCCGCTCTTGCCGGCAATCCGGTACTGGGCCCCGGCAGCGGCGGCGCGTGCGGTACCGCGGGCGTTGTGCATCACCTGCTCCATGCCGTGGGTGACCCTGGCCCAGTCGGACTTGTCGCGCAGCACAATGTCTTCCATCGGGTTGTCGTCCACCGGCGGCTGGCCTTCGATGGTCTTGGCCAGGTGCGGACGGTACCACTTGCCCTTGCTGGCGATCAGCGCGATGGCCTGGGCCATCTGCAACGGCGTGGTCTGCATGTAGCCCTGGCCGATACCGAGGATCAGCGTCTCACCCGGGAACCAGGCCTGGCGGCGGGTGGCGCGCTTCCATTCGCGGGTCGGCATCAGGCCGGCGGACTCCTCGAACATGTCGAGGGAGACCTTCTGCCCGAGACCGAACTTGTTCATGTAGCTGGACAGACGGTCGATGCCCATCTTGTGCGCCAGGTCGTAGAAGTAAGTGTCGTTGGAGCGCATGATCGCCAGGTCCAGGTCGACCCAACCGTCGCCGCTGCGGTTCCAGTTGCGGTACTTGTGGTCATAGTTGGGCAACTGGTAGTAGCCCGGGTCGAACACCCGGCTGCTGGCCGTGACCACGCCACTGTCGAGGCCGGCGATGGCCACTGCCGGCTTGATGGTCGAACCCGGTGGGTACAGCCCACGCAGCACGCGGTTGAACAGCGGGCGGTCGATCGAATCGCGCAGGTCGGCGTAGGCCTTGAAGCTGATACCGGTGACGAATGGGTTAGGGTCGAAGCTCGGCTGGCTGACCATCGCCAGCACTTCGCCGGTGTTCGGATCGAGCGCGACGATAGCGCCGCGTCGCCCGCCCAGTGCGGCTTCGGCGGCCTCCTGCAGCTTGATGTCGAGGCTCAGGACGATGTCCTTGCCGGGGATCGGGTCGGTGCGCTTGAGCACCCGCAACACCCGGCCACGGGCATTGGTCTCGACCTCTTCGTAACCCACCTGGCCGTGCAGCTCCGGCTCGTAGAAGCGCTCGATGCCGGTCTTGCCGATATGGTGAGTGCCGCTGTAATTGACCGGATCGAGGGTTTTCAGCTCTTTCTCGTTGATCCGCCCAACATAGCCGACCGAGTGGGCAAAGTGCGCACCCTGCGGGTAATGGCGCACCAGCTGGGCAACCACCTCAACACCCGGCAAGCGGAACTGGTTCACCGCAATACGGGCGATCTGCTCTTCGGTCAGCTCGAACAGGATCGGCACCGGCTCGAACGGCCGGCGCCCCTGGCGCATGCGCTTTTCGAACAGGGTGCGGTCATCCGGGGTCAGTTCCAGCACCTCGACGATTACGTCGAGCACCTGCTGCCAGTCGCCGGAGCGCTCGCGGGTCATGCTCAGGCTGAAGCTTGGCCGGTTGTCGGCGACAATCACCCCGTTGCGGTCGAAGATCAGCCCGCGGGTCGGCGGAATCGGCTGCACATGCACCCGGTTGTTTTCCGACAGGGTCGAGTGATAGTCGTACTGGATCACCTGCAGGTAATACAGGCGGACGATCAACACGCAGATCAGCAGGACGATCGCCACTGCACCGACCACGACGCGGCTACGCACCAGACGGGCGTCTTTCTCGTGATCCTTGAGGCGAATCGGCTGCGACATTGAAAAGGCTTAAGGCTTATTTATGGTAGGGGTGCCCGGACAGTACGGTCCAGGCGCGGTACAGCTGTTCGCCGATCAGTATCCTTACCAACGGGTGGGGCAGTGTCAGTGGCGACAGCGACCAGCGCTGCTCGGCCCGCGCGCAGACTTCCGGCGCCAGCCCTTCGGGGCCGCCAACCATGAAGTTGACAGTACGCGAGTCCAGGCGCCAGCGGTCCAGCTCGACCGCCAGTTGCTCGGTACTCCAGGGCTTGCCATGGACCTCCAGAGTGACAATCCGTTCCCCTGGCTGGACCTTGGCGAGCATGGCCTCGCCCTCCTGACGAATCAGGCGGGCGACGTCGGCATTCTTGCCCCGGGTATTGAGCGGTATTTCCACCAGCTCCAACGACAGCTCAGAGGGCAGGCGCTTGGCATATTCATGCCAACCGTCCTCAACCCACTTGGGCATGCGCGAGCCGACCGCGATCAAACGCAGACGCACGAGCCTTCCTTATTCCCGATCTTTCAGCTTGTCTGAAAACTCGTGGGCATGATCCGGGCTGTGGTGTTTGCCATCAGCTGAGCGGCTCTGCTCCGCACCCAGCCACAGGCGCTCGAGATCGTAGAACTGACGGGCAGCGGCGGTCATCATGTGGACGATGACGTCGTTCAGGTCGAGCAGGACCCAGTCGCTGTCGCCCTTGCCTTCTTCGCCCAGCGGCTGCACGCCCTTGGCCTTGACCTGCTCGCGGACCTTTTCCAGCATCGCGCTGATCTGGCGGTTGGAGGTACCGGTGGCGATGATCATGTAATCGGTCAGGCTGTGCTTTTCACGCACGTCGATAACCTGGATGTCCTGGGCCTTGACGTCTTCCAGGGCGGATTTGGTCAGTTCGACCAGCTCTTCGGCGCTGACGGCGTTGTGTTTTTGCTTGGTCATATAAAACTCATTCAACTCAATAGTATGAGGCGCTTTTCAGCGCCCTCAGTTCGGCGCACGGTAAAGGTTGTGCGCATCGATGTAGGCCAGTACTGCGTCCGGCACCAGAAACCGCACCGACTTGCCGCTGGCCAGCAGCTGTCGGATCTGCGTGGCTGACACCGCAAGCGGCGTCTGCCAGACGAATGCAATATTCCCGGCAGGCCCTTCGAGGGCCTGCGGATCACTGACCGAGCGTGCGGCCAGCAGGTTGCGCAAGGCATCCGGCGGCTCGACGTCGGCATCCGGGCGTTGCAGCACCAGGATGTGACAATGTTGCAGCAATTCTTCCCAACGGTGCCAACCGGGCAGGCCGCAGAACGCGTCCCAGCCCAGCAGCAGAAACAGTTGCTCCGAGGCGGCCATTTCGGCGCGCATCAGCTCCAGCGTTTCAATGGTGTACGACGGCTTGTCGCGGGCAAGCTCGCGGGCATCGACCGACAGCGTTGGCACACCCTGTACGGCGCACCGGACCATCGCCAGACGGTCCTGGGCCGACACCTGCGGTGTGTCGCGGTGCGGCGGGCGGGCGTTAGGCATCAGCCGCAGCTCGTCCAGCGCCAGCACTTCAGCTACCTCCAGCGCACTGCGCAGGTGGCCGATGTGCACGGGGTCGAATGTCCCGCCGAGCACGCCGATGCGCCGGGCGGGCGACAGCGTCGAAACGTGGGCGGGCGGTTTGCGCTCGGCCAAGTCAGAGCGACTCCTGTCCGCGCAGTTGACCGTCGCCGATCACCACGTACTTCTCGCAGGTCAGGCCTTCCAGGCCAACCGGGCCGCGGGCGTGCAGCTTGTCGGTGGAAATACCGATCTCCGCGCCCAGGCCGTACTCGAAACCGTCGGCAAAGCAGGTCGGGGTGTTGATCATCACCGAGGACGAATCGACCTCGGCCATGAACTGGCGAGCCTGCGCCTGATGTTCGGTCACGATGGAATCGGTATGGTGCGAGCCATAGTGATTGATATGTTCGATGGCCTGGTCCAGGCCGTCGACCACGCGAATCGACAGAATCGCCGCGAGGTATTCAGTGTTCCAGTCCGCCTCGGTCGCCGGCACCGCCTCGATAATCTCGAGGGTGCGCTCGCAACCGCGCAGTTCGACACCTTTTTCCCGAAATTGACGGGCCATTTCCGGCAAGAACTCGGCCGCTACCGACTGATCGACCAGCAGGGTTTCCATCGCCCCGCAGATGCCGTAGCGGTAGGTCTTGGCGTTGAAGGCGATGCGCCGGGCCTTGTCCAGCTCTGCATGCTCGGCCACATAGACGTGGCAGATGCCGTCCAGGTGCTTGATCACCGGCACCCGCGCGTCGCGGCTGATGCGCTCGATCAGGCCCTTGCCGCCACGCGGCACGATGACATCGACAAACTCCGGCATGCTGATCAGCGCGCCGACCGCTTCGCGATCGGTGGTTTCCACCACTTGTACCACCGCCGCCGGCAAGCCGGCCTCGGCCAGCCCGCGCTGGATGCAGGCGGCAATAGCACGGTTGGAGTGGATGGCCTCGGAGCCGCCACGCAGGATGGTGGCGTTGCCGGACTTGAGGCACAGGCTGGCGGCGTCGATGGTCACGTTCGGACGCGACTCGTAAATGATGCCGATTACACCCAGCGGTACACGCATCTTGCCAACCTGGATACCCGATGGCCGGTAGCTCATGTCGCGGATCGCGCCGACCGGGTCCGGCAGGCTGGCCACCTGGCGCAGGCCGACAATCATGCCGTCGATGCGCGCCGGGGTCAGTGCCAGGCGCTCGAGCATGGCCGGTTCCAGGCCGTTGGCCCGGCCAGCGGCCAGGTCCAGCTCATTGGCGGCGGTCAGCTCTGCGCGGGCAGCGTCCAGCGCGTTGGCGGCGGCTTGCAGGGCGCGGTTCTTCTGCGCGGTGCTGGCACGGCCGATCACGCGCGACGCCGCGCGGGCAGCGCGACCCAGGCGGGTCATGTAGTCAAGAACGGACTCAGTCATGGGCTCAGTGGTCTTGGCGAAGGGGAAAATCGGATGATTATAACTGTCGCGTGGTCCCACGCCCAGCGGTGACAGGCGGATGGTCGAAAAGAGTGCTGATATTGGCCATTCAGGGTTGGTTAAGACAGAAATTGCTATCATCGCCCACCTGCCCACCCGCGAACCCCGCCAGCATGCCCGATTCTGCCCCCTGCCCGCTCAAGGCCCTGCCCGACAGTTTCTTCGACCGCGACGCCGGGGAACTGGCCAGGGCTCTGCTGGGCAAGGTCATCCGCCACCGTCACGGCCCGTACTGGCTGGCGGCGCGGATCATCGAGACCGAGGCCTACTACCTCACCGACAAGGGCAGCCACGCCTCGCTCGGCTACACCGAGAAACGCAAGGCGCTGTTCCTCGACGGCGGGCACATTTACATGTACTACGCCCGCGGCGGCGACTCGCTGAACTTCAGCGCCCACGGGCCGGGCAATGCTGTGCTGATCAAGTCGGCCTACCCCTTCGTCGACGCCCTTTCGGATGACAACAGCCTGGCGCAAATGCAACTGAACAACCCCGACGCCAGCGGCCAGGCGCGCCCGCCCGAGCGCCTGTGTGCCGGGCAGACCCTGCTGTGCAAGGCACTGGGCCTGAAAGTTCCGCATTGGGACGGCAAACGCTTCGATGCCGAGCAGCTGTTTGTCGAGGACTGCGGTATCAAAGTGAAACAAATTATCCAGACCACCCGCCTGGGGATTCCCCACGGCCGTGATGAACATCTGCCCTACCGGTTCGTCGACGCCGACTTCGCCCGCCATTGCACACGGAACCCGCTGCGCCGGGGCCAAGTCGAAGGCCGGGATTACTTCTTACTGACACAAGGAAACTGACACGATGGGCCCATGGCTCGACAGCCTGACCACTTGGCTCAGCGCCAACCCGCAATGGCTGGGATTGGCGATTTTTCTGGTGGCCTGCGTGGAATGCCTGGCAATAGCCGGGATCATCGTCCCCGGCACCGTCCTGTTGTTCGCCGTCGCGGTACTGGCTGGCAGCGGCGCCCTGACGCTGGGTGAAACCCTGCTGCTGGGCTTTGCCGGTGGCCTGCTCGGTGACGCGATCTCCTACACCCTGGGCCGGCGCTTTCACCAGAACATCCGCCGCTTGCCGCTGCTGCGCCATCATCCTGAATGGATCGGCAGCGCCGAGACCTATTTCCAGCGCTACGGTATCGCCAGCCTGCTGGTCGGGCGCTTCATCGGCCCGCTGCGGCCAATGCTGCCCATGGTCGCCGGCATGTTCGACATGCCGCTGCCACGCTTTATCGCGGTAAGCCTGATCGCCGGGGCCGGCTGGGCGGTGGCTTACCTGCTGCCAGGCTGGGCCACGGGAGCAGCCATGCGCCTGCCGCTGCCGGAAGGCTTCTGGCCACAGGCCGGAGTGGTCGTCGGCGGCCTGGCGGTGCTGATCGGCCTGAGCATCAACAGCAGCCTGCGCAGCATGCGCCGCGGCACCCGACTGATTGCCGGGATGAGCCTGCTGGCCCTGACCGGGCTGTTTTTCGGCTGGCCGTACCTGACCCAGTTCGACCAGGGCCTGATGACCCTGATCCAGGAAAACCGCAGTCGCGCCATCGACGGCACGGTGGTGCTGATCACCCGCCTCGGCGATTTCCGTACCCAGTTTTTCCTTGGCGGCCTGCTCACTGGCCTGCTGCTGCTGGCCCGGCAATGGCGCCCGGCGATTTTCGCCGGCAGCACCCTGATCGGCACGGCACTGGCCAACGGCAGCCTTAAATGGCTATTTGCCCGGGCCCGCCCGGAAGTACTGACCGATCCGCTGACCACCTATAGCATGCCCAGCGGCCACAGTTCGGCGTCGTTTGCGTTCTTTCTGGTGCTGGCAGTACTGGCCGGGCGCGGACAACCGCCGCGCATGCGCCTGACCTGGATCCTGCTGGGCTGCATTCCGGCGCTGTCGATCGCGCTGTCACGGGTCTATCTGGGCGCGCACTGGCCGACCGACATTCTCGCCGGCGCCATGCTCGCCTGCTGCGTGTGTGCCACCAGCCTGACCCTGACCCAGCAGCGTCAACCGCTCACGGCCCTGCCGCTGCGGGTGTGGTGGCTGATCCTGCCGGCGTGCGTCGCGCTGCTGGCATTCTTCGCCCTGCACGCGCTGCCCCACGCCCTGCTGCGCTACCAGTACTGAGGGCTCAGGCGAACAGCTCGCCCTGCAGCCGATCGAGCAGCGCCTGGATAGCCTCCAGGCGTTTGTGCGGCGAATCGATGGCCAACAGGTCGAGCTTGTCTTCTTCGACGAAGGGCAGCAGGTAGGCCAACTGATTGGCCAGTGCCTGCTGGCCCGTCACGGGTACCGGCATGCCCAAGGCTTCGACCATCGGGTGCTCGCCCAGCGCCTGCAGCAGCGCCAGCAAGTCGTGGTGGTCATCTTCCAGCGATTCATCGGCAAGTTCAGGCAGCCAGGACACATCAGCAACCAGCAACTGATCCTTCTGCACCTCGAACGGCCCGACGCGAAAGCGTCGGGTGCCCTCGACGCGAATACCCAGCAGGCCGTTGTCCTGCTGCTGGAAATCACGAATCAGCGCCTCGCAGCCGACCTGCGAGAAACCGCTCGGCGCACTGCCAACCTGCTCGCCTTCAAGAATGCACACCACACCAAAGCCGCCGCCCTGCTTCATGATGCGGCCGATCATGTCCAGGTAGCGCGCCTCGAATATCTGCAAATCGAGAAAGCAGCCTGGAAACAGCACGGTATTGAGCGGAAACAGGGGTAACGTCATTGCAACTCCTCAAGCAACCAGGCTAACCGCCAGGGGCAGGAACACCGCCGTGGCAACCCCCATCAGGCTCATCGCCAGGGCCGCGAAGGCCCCGCATTCTTCACTTTCCTGCAGCGCCACCGAAGTGCCCACCGCATGCGCGGTAACGCCGAGGGCCATGCCCCGCGCCTCGGGGCTGTGCACGCCACAGCGCGACAGCAGCGCCGGACCGAAAATCGCCCCGATCACCCCGGTGATCAGTACGAACACCGCCGCCAGCGCGGCCACGCCGCCAATCTGCTCGGCCACCAACATGGCAATCGGCGAAGTCACCGATTTTGGCGCCATGGTCATCAGGATCATGTGCTCGGCGCCGAACCACCAGCCCAGCAACAGGCAGGCGCCGGTGGCGAACACCCCTCCGATTACCAGCGTAGTAAAAGTCGGCCAGAACAGCTGGCGAATGCGCCGAAGGTTGAGGTAGAGCGGTACCGCCAGAGCCACGGTCGCCGGGCCCAGGAGGATGTTCATGATCTCGGTGCTTTTACGGTACTCGCTGTAGGTCAGGCCACAGGTGAGCAGTACGCCAATGACCACCAGCATCGACACCAGCACCGGTTGCAGGAAGATCCAGCGGGTCTTCTCATAGGCAGCCAGCACCAGTTGATAGGCGCCCAGGGTGATGCCGATGCCGAACAGCGGATGGTGAATGACGGCGTCGACGGCGCCGCTCCAGTCCAGGCTCATGGCTGCTCCTTGTGGGTGCCCTGGCGGGCCATCAGCTTGTGCATCAGCACACCGACAAACACCAGGGTGAGCAACGCCGACAGCACCAGGGCGCCGACGATGGCCCAGAAGTCCGCGGCAATATCCGCGGCATAGACCATCACCCCCACCGCCGGCGGTACCAGCAAGAGAGGCAGGTAGCGCAGCAGACTGTTGGCCGCCTCGCTCAGGGGCGCGCCCACTTCGCCGCGCAGCATCAGGAACACCAGCAGCAACAGCAGACCGATGATCGGCCCCGGAAGGATCGGCACGAACAGGTGATTGATCGCCGTCCCGAACAACTGGAACAGCACCAGCCAGGTCAAACCACGCAACAGCATAAGCATCTCCTTGAAGCCCGGCGGCCATTATAAGCACGCTAACGACCGGCTTATAAGCCGATATTCGCCGACTTGACCGCACCCTGCAGGCGTGCTGATCTTAGGTCTTCGAATCTGCCGAAGTCATAAGAAACCAAAGACAATCTGGAGAGTCACAATGCCCTATGTACCTGTTGCAGAGCTTTCGCAGTACGTTGGAAAGGAACTTGGACGTTCCGAATGGCTGACCATCGATCAACAACGCATCAACCTGTTTGCCGAGGCCACCGGCGACTTTCAGTTCATCCACGTCGACCCGGACAAGGCGGCAAAAACGCCATTTGGCAGCACCATCGCTCACGGTTTTCTGACCCTGTCGCTGATTCCCAAGTTGATGGAAGGCATTCTGGTTGTGCCTGAAGGCCTGAAGATGGCTGTCAACTATGGCCTGGACAGCGTGCGTTTCATCCAGCCGGTGAAGGTCGACAGCAAGGTGCGGCTCAAGGTCGACCTGACTGACGCCACCGAGAAGAAGCCCGGGCAATGGCTGCTCAAGGTCACCGCCACCCTGGAAATCGAAGGCCAGGAAAAACCTGCCTACATTGCCGAACCGCTGTCGCTCTGCTTCGTCTGAGCCAGGCAATGGGTGAAACCGTCCTGGCGACTGTTTCACCCGCCGCATTCTGCGGCATACTCGGGGCCTCACTCGTCCGGACCCCGCCATGCGCCCACTCGTTCCTCTTGCCCTGACCCTGCTACTGGCCGCTTGCGGTGACGGCGAGCCGTTGTCGCCACCCGATGCGCGCCTGCCCGATGGCGGCCGCTATCGAGGCGAGGTGGTCGATGGTCTGTTGCAAGGTGCCGGGCGCATCGACTACCCCAATGGCAGCTGGTATGAAGGCAACTTCCTCAATGGCCAATGGCACGGCCAGGGTGAATGGCACGGCAGCAATGGCGAGGTCTACCGGGGCCAGTTCCAGCAGGGCCTGTTCCACGGCCTGGGCACCCTGAAGACGCCGGGTAGCAGCTACACCGGCGGCTTCAAGCTTGGCCGCCGTGATGGCGAAGGCACCCTGAAAGAACCCGGCCTGCTCTACCGTGGCCAGTTCAAGGACGACCAGTACAACGGCGCCGGCCACCTTGAACTGGCTGACGGCAGCCAGTACCAGGGCCTGTTCGCCCGGGGCAAGCCCAACGGCGAAGGCATTCGCAGCGATGCCAGCGGCAACCAGTTCAGCGGCCATTTCGTCAACGGCCAGCTCGAAGGCAGCGGCACCTTCAACAGCGCCGAAGGCGATCAGTACATCGGCGCCTTTCACGACAACCGCCTGGAAGGGCGGGGTCGTTATGAAAACGTCGACGGCGACGTGTGGATCGGTCAGTTCAAGGACGGCTCGCTCAGCGGCAAGGGCGAACTGATCGGCAGTGACGGCAGCCACTACAAAGGTAATTTCAGCGACTGGCGCTTTTCCGGTAACGGCCGCCTGCAGTTGCCTGACGGCAGTGTCTATGTCGGCGGCTTCGAGAACGACACCTACCAGGGCAATGGCCGCCTGACCCTGGTCGACGGGCGCAGCGAAAGCGGCCTGTGGCTCAATGGCCAGCGCGTGCGCGACGAGCATGGCAAGCTGCTGCCCGACCCGCTGGAACTGGCACTGCTCAACCAGGGCAGCCTGCTTGACCAAGCGCTGACCAAGGTGCCGGCTTCGACCGCACAAATCGAACTCTACAGCCTGGCTCTGGGTGGCGATGGCAAGCAGAGCGTATTCCTGCGTGAAGCCGACTACGTCAGCAACATGCTCAAGAGCCGCTTCGGCGCGGTCGGCCAGGTCAGCCTGGTCAACCACCGCGACCACCTCGCCGACCGGCCCATGGCCACCCGCGAGAACCTCGCCCGCGCCGTGCGCACTTTGGCAGAGCGCAGCGGCCCGGAAGACCTGGTGTTCATCTATCTGACCAGCCACGGCAGCCATGAGCATGAACTGGTGCTCGACCAACCGCGCCTGCAACTGGCCGACCTGCCCGCCGATGCCCTGGCTGCCACCCTGGCGCCATTAAAAGACCGCGACAAGATCATTGTCATCTCGGCCTGTTATTCAGGGGGCTATATCGCTCCGCTCAAGGACGACAGGACCCTGATCATGACCGCTTCGCGCGCCGACCGGGTGTCGTTCGGCTGCTCGGAAGAGGCGGACTTCACCTACTTCGGCGACGCGCTGTTTGCCCAGGCCTTGAACCAGACCGACGACCTGCAACAAGCCTTTGAACGAGCCAGGGCCGCCGTCTCGGAGCGCGAGGCGATCGAAGGTTTCGATGCCTCCGAACCACAGATCTGGGCGCCCAAAGGCGTACTCGATCACTGGCAGCGCCTGCGCCAGCAACAAGCGCGCAAAGCCCTGCAAAGTGATACGGGCAAGCAACAGGCCGAGCATGCAAAAAATGCCGGTAACCACTAAGCTGACTGTATCAAGGGAGAGACATCATGTACTTGACGCCTCAGCATATCCTGCTTGCCGGAGCCACCGGTCTTACCGGTGAACACTTACTTGATCGGCTGCTCAACGAGCCCACCGTCAGCCGCGTATTGGCCCCAACCCGTCGTCCACTGGCCGAACACCCACACCTGGAAAACCCGGTGGGTGACCCGGCGGTGTTCCTCCCACAACTGGCAGGCCGCGTCGACATCGCCTTCTGCTGCCTGGGCACCACCATCAAGCAGGCCGGATCGGAGCCGGCCTTTCGCGCAGTCGACCTGGACATGGTCGTCGCCTTCGGCAAACGCGCCCGGGAGATGGGCGCGCGGCATTTGCTGGTGGTCAGCGCCCTGGGTGCTGACCGTAGATCGCCGATCTTCTACAACCGGGTCAAAGGCGAAATGGAGGCCGCATTGAAGGCCCAGGACTGGCCGCAACTGACCATTGCCCGGCCTTCGCTGCTGCTGGGCGATCGCGTCGAACCGCGGCTGTCGGAGAGGCTGGCCGGGCCACTGTCCAAGCTGATTCCAGGCAAGTATCGAGGGATCGAGGCATGCCAGCTGGCCCGAGCACTGTGGCGTCTGGCGCTGGAAGAGCAGGACGGGATTCGGATTGTCGAGTCCGATGAGTTGCGCAGGCTGGGCAAGTAGAACCTGGGGCTGCTTTGCAGCCCATCGCTGGCAACGCCAGCTCCCACAAGGATCTACATTCTCCCTGTGGGAGCCGGCGTTGCCGGCGATGAGGCCAGCCGCTACAACCCGCCAGTCGCCTGAAACCCAACCCCCAGCGCGGTCAATACCGACAGCGGCAACAGCAAGGTATCGAGCAAGGCACTGCCCGGCAGATCCAGCCCGGGATACTTCGGCGCCTCGGCACCGAAGCGGTCCATGGCGCAACAGCCACCCTGCATGGCATACAGATCCAGGCGCGTACCGGCATACACCAGCGGCGCACCCGGCTTGGCCGCGTCCAGGGTGCGCACGCTGGCGCAACCGCTAGCCACCAAGCACAGCGTCATCACGCCAAGCAGTCGCTTCATTCATCCGCGCCGAAATGATGCTCGCCCCAACGTGGCAGCATGTCCTGGGGAATGTTCAGCAGGTTGAGAATCCGCGCGACAACGAAGTCGATCAGGTCATCGATGGTCTGCGGCTGATGATAAAAGCCCGGCGCCGCCGGCAGGATCACCGCGCCCATGTTCGACAGCTTGAGCATGTTCTCCAGGTGAATGGTCGAGAATGGCGCTTCACGCGGCACCAGGATCAGCTGCCGACGCTCCTTCAAGGTGACATCCGCAGCCCGCTCGATGAGGTTGTTGCAGGCGCCGGTGGCGATCGCCGACAAGGTACCGGTAGAGCACGGCACCACCACCATCGCCGCCGGCGCGCCGGAGCCCGAGGCCACTGGCGACATCCAGTCTTCCTTGCCATACACGCGAATCTGCCCGGCCGCAGCGCCGGTGTATTCGGTGAGGAAGGCTTGCATGGCTTGCGGTTTGGCCGGCAGCAACACATCAGTCTCGGTGGCCATCACCAGTTGCGCGGCCTTGGAGATCAGAAAATGCACCTCGCGGTCTTCGCGCACCAGGCAATCGAGCAGGCGCAGCCCATACTGCGCCCCCGAAGCCCCGGTCATGGCCAGGGTGATGCGTTCCGGCCCGCTCATTTCAGGGCCTCGGCCAACTTGCCGTGCAGGCCGCCGAAGCCGCCGTTGCTCATGATCACCACCTGGGTGCCGGGCTTGGCCTGGCTCTTGACCCGTTCGATGATGGCTTCAAGGCTGTCGGCGACCACAGCGGGTACCTTGCATTCGGCAGCGGTGGCGGCCAGGTCCCAGCCCAGGTTCGGCGGTGCGTACCAGATAACCTGGTCGGCATCGTTGACGCTTTCCGGCAGGCCATCGCGGTGGGCACCGAGTTTCATCGAATTGGAACGCGGCTCGATCACGGCAATCAGCGGCGCATCGCCGATGCGCTTGCGCAGGCCGTCCAGAGTGGTGGCGATGGCGGTCGGGTGGTGGGCGAAATCATCATAGATGGTCACGCCTTGCACTTCAGCGACCTTTTCCATACGGCGTTTGACGCTCTTGAAAGCGCTCAACGCGGCAATGCCCATAGCTGGCACTACACCAACATGACGCGCGGCCGCCAGGGTGGCCAGGGCGTTGGCGACGTTGTGCTGACCGGTCAGCTCCCACTCGACCACGCCCTGGGTTTCGCCCTCGAAGCTGACCTCGAAACGCGAACCATCGGCGCTGAGCAGCTTGACCTGCCACTGCCCGCCCTCACCGGTGGTCTGCACCGGCGTCCAGCAACCCATCTTGATCACCCGCTCCAGAGCAGGCTCGGTGGTCGGATGAATCACCAGCCCTTCGCTCGGAATGGTCCGCACCAAGTGGTGGAACTGCCGCTCGATCGCTGCCAGGTCAGGGAAGATATCCGCATGATCGAACTCAAGGTTGTTGAGGATCGCGGTGCGCGGGCGGTAATGAACGAACTTCGAACGTTTGTCGAAGAAGGCGCTGTCGTACTCATCGGCCTCGACCACGAAGAACGGCGTGCCGCCCAAACGTGCCGATACCGAGAAATTCTGCGGCACGCCGCCGATCAAAAAGCCCGGGCTCATGCCGGCGTGCTCCAGCACCCAGGCGAGCATGCTGCTGGTGGTGGTCTTGCCATGGGTACCGGCAACCGCCAGCACCCAGCGGCCTTGCAGCACATGGTCGGCCAGCCACTGAGGCCCCGACACATACGGCAGGCCCTTGTTCAACACGTATTCCACTGCCGGGTTGCCCCGCGACAGGGCGTTGCCGATCACCACCAGGTCCGGTGCCGGGTCCAGCTGGGCGGCGTCATAGCCCTGGGTCAGTTCGATGCCCTGGGCTTGAAGCTGAGTGCTCATCGGTGGGTAGACGTTGGCATCGGAGCCGGTGACCCGATGGCCCAGCTCCTTGGCCAGGACGGCCAGCGAACCCATGAAAGTGCCGCAAATACCGAGAATATGAATGTGCATGATCGACCTCGCAAAACGTCGAGGCAGGGTAGCCTAGGGCGCGACAAATCGCATCCTGTGTTTCGCTCAGGCGTCCCGGGCGATGCCGTGTTTGCGAAGTTTTCGATACAAGGTATTGCGGCTGACCCCCAACTGCGCCGCGACATGGGTCATGTGCCAGCGTTGTTGCTCCAGCACCGTCAGCAAGGCATTGCGTTCGGCGCTGTCCAGCGGCGGAGCGGGGTTATCCACAGGCGGATTGCTTTTGATAAGGACCGGTGCCTGGCGCACCACGGCTGGCAGGTCGGCAAACTCGATGCGCCCGTCTTCGCACAGGGCCACCAAGGTGCGCAGGACGTTACGCAACTGGCGCACGTTGCCCGGCCAGTTGAAGTCGAGCAACGCCCGGCGCGCCGAAGGCTCAAGGGCAACCGTTTGCTCGCCGGCCTCTTCAGCCAGGATGAAATCGAGCAGCTGGGATTTGTCGCTACGCTCGCGCAAGGCCGGCAGGTCGATTTCCAGGCCGTTGAGGCGGTAGTAAAGGTCTTCCCGGAAACTGCCATCCTCGACCCGCTCCAGCAGGTTGCGGTGGCTGGCGCTGATGATGCGCACGTTGACCGCTTGTGGCTCGCCACCGATGGGCACCACCATGCGGTCTTCCAGTACCCGTAGCAAACGGGTCTGCAGAGCCAGTGGCATGTCGCCGATCTCGTCCAGCAGCAGCGTGCCGCCATCGGCCTGCTGCAACTTGCCGCGCATGCCTTCCTTGCGCGCGCCGGTAAAGCTGCCGCCGCGATAACCGAACAGTTCGCTCTCGATCAGGCTTTCAGGGATCGACGCACAGTTGAGAGCGACAAACGCCTTGCTGCTGCGTTGACTGGCCTGGTGCACGGCTTTGGCGAAAGCCTCCTTGCCGCAGCCGGTCTCGCCGCTGAGCAGCAACGGCACATCGCGCTCGAACACGCGTACGGCGCGGCGAAAGTCGTTCTGCAGGGCCGGATCGACCAGGCAGATGCCACCGGGCTGCGCGGTTTTGGCCGGAGCAACAAAGGGCGCCGCCGCAGGCACCACCGAACGCACCTGCCCGCGCACACTGGCGAACAACACGCGGCCATCCCGGGTGCGCAGCGGCCAGCTGGTGTTGGCCTGGGCGGTGGCGCGGCTGAACAGCTCGTCCTGGGCGCAATCGAAGAACATATCCACAGGCTTGCCAAGCACACCACCGCGGATGGTGCCCAACAGGTTCAAGGCGCTCTGGTTGACCGCACAGATTCGCCCGTCGCCATCAAAAGCCAGCAGCCCTTCACTGAACATCCCGACCGATTCGGCCTGCAGATGAAAGCGCAGGAGGAACTGGTTGTCGAAATAACGCAGGAAGTAACTGCTCTCGATCATCTTCGCCGAGAGGTTGACCAGCGCCATGGTGTGAAACTGGCTCTGGCGCGATACATCAGCCCGCGCCGACGACACATCGAGCACCGCCAGCAATTCACCGTGCGGGTCGAACACCGGGCTGGCCGAGCAGGTCAGCCCGGTATGGCGGCCACGAAAGTGCTCATCCTGATGAATGGTCACCGCCTGACGTTCGACCAGGCAGGTACCGATGCCATTGGTGCCTTCGCGCGCCTCGCTCCAGTCGGCACCGAGCCACAGCCCGGCGCGTTCGAAAATGCGTCGCTCGCTGGGCGCGGTGACGCAGTTGAGGATCACCCCACGGGCGTCGGTGAGCAGCACGGCATGGCCGGCGCCGGAAAGTTGCTGGTGCAGGCTGTTCATCTCGTTGCCGGCGATTTGCAGCACCTGTTGCAAGCGCTCGCGGCTTTCCAGCACGCGGCCGTGTTCGAGCACGGTCGGCGCCATGCTCTGGGCCGGGTCCAGGTGATAGTCCTCGAGGCAACGCAGCCAGGAACGGGCGATCGACGGGTCGCTACCGGGGCCCTGGGCCAGGGCCTTGCCCTGGGTCACGGTGAGTACTTGCCGGGCGTGCCGGCTGAGGTGATTGCTCTGCACTTTTTATTGTTCTCCGCAGACGAGATAGGCCCAGCATCCTCCACCCGTCGGCGCAATGCAATGCTGGCTTGACCGTAGGGTCACGCTTTGTGTCAGTAACGGTACAAAGTGTCACCCAGGCTGTACCGCAGCCGCTACAGCCCCTCGCCTGCGCCCCCGCAAAAACCTGCCAAGCCCTTGATTTAACTGGGCCCGGCCACACTGGCCCAACCCTTGCTCTATGCTTTACATCCTCCCCAACAAGCACAATAGCCAGGAGACACACCATGCGTTATGCACATCCCGGTACCGAAGGCGCCAAGGTTTCCTTCAAGAGCCGTTACGGGAACTACATCGGTGGCGAGTTCGTCGCTCCAGTCAAAGGCCAGTACTTCGAAAACACCTCGCCGGTGAACGGCCAACTGATTGCTGAATTCCCCCGCTCCTCTGCCGAAGACATCGAAAAAGCCCTGGATGCCGCCCATGCCGCCGCAGATGCCTGGGGCGCAACGTCGGTGCAGGCACGCTCGCTGATCCTGCTGAAAATCGCCGACCGTATCGAACAGAACCTCGAACTGCTGGCCATCACCGAAACCTGGGACAACGGCAAGGCTGTGCGCGAAACCCTCAACGCCGACATCCCGCTGGCTGCCGACCATTTCCGCTACTTCGCCGGCTGCCTGCGCGCCCAGGAAGGCAGCGCCGCCGAGATCGACGGCAACACCGTGGCCTACCACATCCATGAACCGCTGGGCGTGGTCGGGCAGATCATCCCCTGGAACTTCCCGATCCTGATGGCCGCGTGGAAACTCGCCCCGGCCCTGGCTGCCGGCAACTGCGTGGTACTCAAGCCCGCCGAGCAAACCCCGCTGGGCATCACGGTGCTGCTGGAAGTGATCGGCGACCTGCTGCCACCCGGCGTGCTCAACGTGGTGCAAGGCTACGGCCGTGAAGCCGGTGAAGCCTTGGCCACCAGCAAGCGCATCGCCAAGATCGCCTTCACCGGCTCCACCCCGGTCGGCTCGCACATCATGAAATGCGCCGCCGAGAACATCATCCCGTCCACCGTCGAGCTGGGCGGCAAGTCGCCGAACATCTTCTTCGAAGACATCATGCAGGCCGAACAGAGCTTCATCGAAAAAGCGGCTGAAGGCCTGGTGCTGGCGTTCTTCAACCAGGGCGAAGTGTGCACCTGCCCATCCCGCGCGCTGGTGCAGGAATCGATCTACCCGGCGTTCATGCAAGAGGTGATGAAGAAGATCAAGCAGATCAAGCGCGGCGACCCGCTGGACACCGACACCATGGTCGGCGCCCAGGCCTCCGAGCAACAGTTCGACAAGATCCTCTCGTACCTGGAAATCGCCGAGAAGGAAGGCGCCGAGCTGCTCACCGGCGGCAAAGTGGAAAAACTCGAAGGCAGCCTGTCGACCGGTTACTACATCCAGCCGACCCTGCTCAAGGGCACCAACAAGATGCGCGTGTTCCAGGAAGAAATCTTCGGGCCAGTGGTGAGCATCACCACCTTCAAGGACGAAGCCGAAGCCCTGGCGATTGCCAACGACACCGAGTTCGGCCTCGGCGCCGGTGTCTGGACCCGCGACATCAACCGCGCCTACCGCATGGGCCGCGGCATCAAGGCCGGCCGCGTATGGACCAACTGCTACCACCTGTACCCGGCCCACGCCGCGTTCGGTGGCTACAAGAAGTCCGGCGTCGGCCGTGAGACCCACAAAATGATGCTCGACCACTACCAGCAAACCAAGAACCTGCTGGTCAGCTACGACATCAACCCGCTGGGCTTCTTCTAAACGGGCAACAGGGCGGTCCCGACCCGGGGCCGCTCTGGCTCGCTTCCTGCAAGACCATCACCAGACAAACCGGCACCCGCCGGTATTGATAAAAAGAACAGGTGAACCCTATGCCAAGCGATCATACCGGCAGCGTGCCGGCAGGCTCTTCTGTCGACTTCGAAAAGGTCGGCTCCGATTACTTCCAACAACGTGAACTGAAAAAGGGCGCCGCCGGCTGGGTTTTGCTGGTGGGCCTGGGCGTCGCCTACGTGATTTCCGGCGACTACGCAGGCTGGAACTTCGGCCTGGCCCAGGGTGGCTGGGGTGGCATGTTCCTCGCCACCTTGCTGATGGCGACCATGTACCTGTGCATGTGTTTCTCGCTGGCTGAACTGTCGTCGATGATCCCCACCGCCGGTGGCGGCTACGGCTTTGCCCGCAGCGCATTCGGGCCCTGGGGCGGGTTTCTTACCGGTACGGCGATCCTCATCGAATACGCGATTGCCCCGGCGGCCATTGCCGTGTTCATCGGCGCCTATTGCCAGTCACTGTTCGGCATCGGCGGCTGGATGATCTACCTGGCCTTCTACATCATCTTCATCGGTATCCACATCTTCGGTGTCGGTGAAGCGCTCAAGCTGATGTTCATCATCACCGCCGTGGCTGCCATTGCCCTGGGCGTGTTCCTGGTGGCGATGGTCCCGCACTTCGACGTCAACAACCTGTTCGATATCGCCCAGACCGACGCTGTCGGCGCCAGCAGCTTCCTGCCGTTCGGCTATGTCGGGGTGTGGGCGGCGATCCCTTACGCCATTTGGTTCTTCCTCGCCGTCGAAGGCGTGCCGCTGGCCGCCGAAGAAACCAAGAACCCCAAACGCGACCTGCCCCGCGGCCTGATCGGCGCCATGCTGGTATTGCTGGCCTTCGCCCTGCTGATCCTAGTGGTCGGCCCTGGCGGCGCCGGTGCCGAAGCGCTGAAAGCCTCCGGCAACCCGCTGGTTGAAGCGCTGTCGAAAGCCTACGGCGGATCGACCTGGATGGGCGGCTTCGTCAACCTGGTGGGCCTGGCCGGCCTGATCGCCAGCTTCTTCTCGATCATCTACGCCTATTCGCGGCAGATCTTTGCCTTGTCGCGTGCCGGCTACCTGCCGCGCAAGTTGTCGGAAACCAACAAGAGCAAGGCCCCGGTGCTGGCCCTGGTAATCCCCGGGATCATCGGCTTCGCCCTGTCGCTGACCGGCCAGGGTGACCTGCTGATCCTGGTCGCGGTGTTCGGCGCTACGCTGTCTTATGTACTGATGATGGCTGCGCACATCACCTTGCGCATCCGCCGGCCGAAAATGGAGCGTCCTTATCGTACCCCTGGCGGTATCTTCACTTCGGGCGTGGCCCTGGTGCTGGCCTGCATCGCCGTGGTGGCGGGTTTCCTGGTCGACCCACGGGTAGTGATTGGCGCCGCAGTGATTTATGCGGTATTGATTGCCTACTTTGCTTTCTACAGCCGGCACCACCTGGTCGCCGGGACCCCGGAAGAAGAATTCGCCGCGATCCAGAAGGCCGAAGAGGCCCTGCACTGATCAACGCCACCTACGCCGCAGGCCAGCCCTGCGGCGTTCTGGAGATTCTGTATGGCAAGTTTTGTACACACGGCAGGCAACCAGACCTACCGTTTCGACAGCCTGAAAGAAGTCATGGCCAAAGCCAGCCCGGCGCGCTCGGGGGACTTTCTCGCCGGTGTCGCCGCCAGCAACGATGGCGAACGGGTGGCGGCGCAGATGGCCCTGGCCGATATCCCGCTCAAGCACTTTCTGACTGAAGCACTGATCCCTTACGAAGACGATGAAGTCACCCGGCTGATCATCGACACCCATGATGCCAATGCCTTCGCCGCCGTCAGTCACCTGACCGTCGGCGGTCTGCGCGACTGGCTGCTCAGCGAGGCCGCCGACGAAGACAGCCTGCGCGCCCTCGCCCCGGGCCTGACCCCGGAAATGGCCGCGGCAGTCTCAAAGATCATGCGTGTGCAGGACCTGGTGCTGGTGGCGCAGAAGATCCGCGTGGTCACCCGCTTTCGCGGCACCATGGGCCTGCGCGGGCGCCTGTCGACCCGCCTGCAGCCCAACCACCCCACCGACGAGCCGGCCGGCATTGCCGCGAGCATCCTCGACGGCCTGCTCTACGGCAACGGCGATGCCATGATCGGCATCAACCCGGCCACCGACAGCATCGCCTCGATCTGCGCGCTGCTGGAAATGCTCGACGCCATCATCCAGCGCTATGACATCCCGACCCAGGCCTGCGTGCTCACCCACGTCACCACCTCGATTGAGGCGATCAACCGTGGCGTACCGCTGGACCTGGTGTTCCAGTCGATCGCCGGCACTGAAGCGGCCAACGCCAGCTTCGGCATCAACCTCAATGTGCTCAAGGAGGGCTACGACGCCGGCCTGAGCCTCAACCGCGGCACCCTCGGGCAGAACCTGATGTACTTCGAGACCGGCCAGGGCAGCGCCCTGTCGGCCAATGCCCACCATGGCGTCGACCAGCAGACCTGCGAAACCCGCGCCTACGCCGTGGCCCGGCACTTCAAGCCGTTCCTGGTCAATACCGTGGTCGGCTTCATCGGCCCCGAGTACCTGTACAACGGCAAACAGATCATCCGCGCCGGCCTTGAGGATCACTTCTGCGGCAAGCTGCTCGGCGTGCCCATGGGTTGCGACATCTGCTACACCAACCATGCCGAAGCCGACCAGGACGACATGGACATGCTCCTGACCCTGCTGGGTGTTGCCGGAATCAACTTCATCATGGGCATCCCCGGCTCCGACGACATCATGCTCAACTACCAGACCACCTCGTTCCACGATGCGCTCTACGCCCGGCAAACCCTGGGCCTGAAACCTGCGCCGGAGTTCGAGGGTTGGCTGGCGCGCATGGGCATCTTCACCCAGGCCGACGGCCGGGTGCGTTTCGGTGACAACCTGCCACCGGCCTTCCGCCAGGCCCTGGCGCAACTGGGATAAGCGAGTTGACTATGGCCAACACCCCACAACACGACAACAGCGCCAATCCCTGGCTGGAGCTGCGCCGCCTGACCCCGGCGCGCATCGCCCTGGGCCGCACCGGCACCAGCCTGCCCACCGGCGCCCAGCTCGACTTTCAGTTCGCTCACGCCCAGGCCCGCGACGCCGTGCACCTGGCCTTCGACCATGCCGGCCTGCGCGAGCAGTTGAGCGAGCGCGGGCGTGACAGCCTGTTGCTGCACAGCGCCGCCGCCGATCGCCACAGCTACCTGCAACGCCCCGATCTGGGGCGCCGGCTGCACGAAGATTCAGCACAACGGCTGCGCGAGCATGCCCAGGCCAACCCCGGTGGCGTTGACCTGGCCATCGTCGTCGCCGACGGCCTCTCGGCCCTGGCCGTGCACCGCCACACCCTGCCGTTTCTCGCCCGCCTGGAAGAACAGAGCGCCGCCGACGGCTGGTCAACATCACCGGTGGTATTGGTGGAACAAGGCCGGGTGGCGGTAGCCGATGAGGTGGGTGAACTGCTCGGGGCGAAAATGACCGTGATCCTGATCGGCGAACGCCCGGGCCTGAGCTCACCGGACAGCCTCGGGCTGTACTTCACCTACAACCCCAAGGTCGGCCTCACCGACGCCTACCGCAACTGCATCTCCAACGTGCGCCTGGAAGGCCTGAGCTACGGCATGGCTGCCCATCGCCTGTTATACCTGATGCGCGAGGCCTGTCGGCGGCAGCTGTCGGGGGTCAATCTGAAGGATGAAGCCCAGGTGCAAACACTTGAGTCAGATTCGGATACGCCGAAAAGCGGAAATTTCCTGCTGAGTAAACCTTGAGATCCTAGATTGCGTTTTCTAATTGCTTTCAGGCAGCATCTACCAAGGCTGTCGGCGACTTGCCGTAAACTCCCATGGACTCTGAGGCCTGCTTATGCGAATCATCCAAGCAACCCTGGAACACCTGGACATACTGGTTCCGCTGTTCGTCAGATACCGCGAGTTCTACGGCCAGTTGCCCTACCCGGACTCCTCGCGCTCGTTCCTCGAGAAACGCCTGGAGCGTGGCGAGTCGATCATCTACCTGGCCCTGCCGGACGATGACGAGAGCAAGCTGATGGGTTTCTGCCAGCTCTATCCGAGCTTCTCGTCGCTGTCGCTCAAGCGCGTGTGGATCCTCAACGATATCTATGTCGCCGAAGACTCCCGGCGCATGCTGGTGGCCGACCACCTGATGCGCGCAGCCAAGAAGCTGGCCAAGGAAACCAACGCCGTGCGCCTGCGGGTGTCCACCAGCAGCGACAACGAAGTGGCGATGAAAACCTACGAATCCATCGGTTTTCACGAAGACACCGAGTTCAAGAGCTACATCCTGCCTATCAACTCGGACTGATCCGAGCGCAACGGCAGGCACCACGCCTGCCGTTCACATTCATTCGACATCCGCCGCTACAAACTGCGCAGGCACAATCTGTTCGTAGCCGTATAATGCGCCTCTTCATTGTGTGTGAAACTTTACCCATCTTCCGGGTAGCGACCGTCCGCATTCGCACTGCCAGCCATCGCAAGCCCGTCGCTCGGGTCAAGAACACAGGTGCTGTACATGGATTTCAACCCGCTGGACCTTATTCTGCATCTCGACGCCTACCTGGACCTGTTGGTCAACAACTACGGCCCGTGGATCTACGCGATCCTGTTCCTGGTGATCTTTTGCGAGACCGGTCTGGTGGTCATGCCGTTCCTGCCGGGTGATTCCCTGCTGTTCATCGCCGGCGCCGTGGCTGCGGGCGGCGGCATGGACCCGGTGCTGCTCGGCGGCCTGCTGATGGCTGCGGCCATTCTCGGCGACAGCACCAACTACGTGATTGGCCGAACGGCGGGCGAACGCTTGTTCCGTAACCCCAACTCGAAGATCTTCCGCCGCGACTACCTGCAGCAGACCCACGATTTCTACGAGCGTCATGGCGGCAAGACCGTGACCCTGGCGCGCTTCCTGCCGATCCTGCGCACTTTCGCACCGTTCGTCGCCGGCATCGCGAAAATGCACTATCCGCGCTTTCTCGGCTTCAGCGTCGCCGGCACCGTACTGTGGGTCGGCGGCCTGGTCACCCTCGGCTACTTCTTCGGCAACGTGCCGTTCATCAAGCAGAACCTGTCGCTGATGATCGTCGCCATCATCCTGCTGTCGCTGGTGCCGATGATCATCGGTGTAGTGCGCAGCCGCATGGGCCGCAATGAAGCCAAGGTTCACTAAGCCCGGTTTATGTGGTCGCTGAGCGCCTGGCGCCGTCGTCGCACCCTGGCCCGACATCCGCTCGACCCGCAGCGCTGGCAGCGGGTGCGCGAGCGCCTGCCGATGCTCGATGGCCTCAGCGACGAGGAAGACCAGTGGCTGCGTGAAGCCTGCGTGTTGTTCCTGCACGACAAGCACCTCAGCGCCCTGCCCGGGGTCGAGCTGGACGGCGAGCAGCGGCTGTTTCTCGCCGCCCAGGCGCAACTGCCGCTGCTGCACCTGGGCGAGCTGAACTGGTACCAGGGTTTTCACGAAATCATCCTCTACCCCGACGACTTCGTGAGCCCGCAGCGCCATCGCGACGCCAGCGGTATCGAGCACGAGTGGGACGGCGAGCACAGCGGCGAAGCCTGGCAACAGGGGCCGGTGATCCTCGCCTGGCCGGGGGTGCTGGCCAGCGGCGGCTGGGAAGGCTACAACCTGGTGATCCACGAACTGGCGCACAAGCTCGACATGCTCAATGGCGACGCCAACGGCCTGCCGCCGCTGCACAGCGACCTGCGCGTCAGCGACTGGGCCCAAGCCATGCAGGAAGCCTTCGACGACCTCAACCGGCAGCTCGACCGCAACCCCGATGCCGAGACCGCCATCGACCCCTATGCCGCGGAAAACCCGGCAGAATTCTTCGCCGTCACCAGCGAATACTTCTTCAGCGCCCCGGACCTGCTCAACGACGCCTACCCCGCGGTGTACCAGCAATTGCGCGGCTTCTACCGCCAGGACCCGCTCGCCCGCCTGCAGCAGCTGCAGCACCATCACCCGCATTACCAGGACGCGCAGGACTGAGCCTGCCGGACATCCGGCCGGGCGTGGCAAGCGCGCTGGAATGTGCCTATAATCGCGACCAATTTTTGGCCAAACATGGGGGCACTGCCCAATGAGCTACAGCAAGATTCCGGCTGGCAAAGACCTGCCGAACGACATCTACGTCGCCATCGAGATTCCAGCCAACCACGCGCCGATCAAGTACGAGATCGACAAGGACAGCGACTGCCTGTTCGTTGACCGTTTCATGGCCACCCCGATGTTCTACCCGGCCAACTACGGCTACATCCCCAACACCCTGGCCGACGACGGTGATCCACTCGACGTGCTGGTTGTTACCCCGTACCCGGTTGCTCCAGGCTCGGTAATCCGCGCCCGTCCGGTCGGCATCCTGAACATGACCGACGACGGCGGCGGCGACGCCAAAGTCATCGCCGTACCGCACGACAAACTGTCGCAACTGTACGTCGACGTCAAAGAATACACCGACCTGCCTGCCCTGCTGATCCAGCAGATCGAGCACTTCTTCGCGAACTACAAAGATCTCGAGAAAGGCAAGTGGGTCAAGATCGAAGGCTGGGATGGCGCTGACGCCGCTCGCGCCGCGATCACCAAGTCGGTTGCAGCTTACAAAGGCTAAGCAACCCTCAACAAAAAGCCCCGCAAATGCGGGGCTTTTTATTTCAGGGCAAGAACACCCCATTCAAGGTGGGAGCGGGCTTGCCCCGCGATAGCTGACCGTCAGCCACATCGCATCGCGGGGCAAGCCCGCTCCCACAGCAAAGGCAACTACCTTCTCAAGCCCTATTCATTCCCAAACCCACATCATCAACAATCGCCTTGGCGAACCCGCTCAGATAAAAAGCGGCCCACATCATGTCGCCGTCTTCATCCATAACCCCGGCCCGGGTCAGCTTGTGCACACATCCCAGCAGGGTTGAAGCCTGCTCCAGCGCGTAATCACACGGCACGCCTGGCGTAATCCGAAACAGCCCCATGGGCAATTGCTGGCTGCTGATAAAGCTTGTGACACCTACCGTCTCGTCGCACGAATCCTCGTTCATGCCACTACTCCCTCTTCCACGGCCTGCAGCTTGCGCAACGCATGCTCGACCAGCGTCCTGGCCATCTCGGCCGAATGCAGCACATTCATCAGCATGCCCTGACCAGGTTCATTGACGTGGGTTCGGCAGAATTCGTCGGTGGTTTCGTGAATACCGCGCAGCAGTTCGCTGGCGTAGGCCAGGGAATCAGGAGGGATCAGGTCGCTGTGAATGGAGAAATAAGGGGTGGTGAAGCTATTGCGGGAAATATCGGAATACGGTGGATCGGGGACGATCTTCTTCATGGCTTAACTCCCAGTCAATTCAGGAGCCTCCACCTCAATCCTTCTCACAAGATTAGGGTGGCAGCTGTACGCGGGGTGAGAAACCGAGGACATAGGAAACTCGGCCAGACCGAAGTCTGCCCGCGCACAGCCGCCATAACATGGCTGCTCTAATGTCATCGGGTTTCTCACGCCCGGTAGCCCACAAGCGACCCGAGGAAGTTAGACCCGATGCATTTTTCGAACAACAGTGAAAAGGCAGCAGCGTGCGTAGGATAGTTCCGAACGCCATTTAAGTGGATTTTTTTGCCGCGAAACCTCCTACACCAGCCTAAGCAAACACCTGTAAGCCAGACAATTTCCCGCCCTCAAAATGAACCTCGCGTTTATAGCCCGGGCTATGCAAGCCCACTAGACTCGGGCCTCATGAATACATCCGGTGATCGTCTCAAAGCGCTCCTGAGCGAGTGCAACCTGTCCCCTTCCGACTTTGCCGCACAGCGCAAGGTCACGCCGCAGCATGTCAACAACTGGTTCAAACGCGGCGTGCCCCTGGCGCGCCTGGATGAAATCGCCGAACTGCTGTGCGTGCGCAGCCGCTGGCTGCGCAACGGCGAAGGCCCCAAGCACCCCAACCCCTTGCCGCGCCTCAACAGCCAGGCCGCCCGCCCGGGCGTCGAAGGCCCCGATGCCAGCCTGCTGGCGGCGCACAACTACAACGACATCCAGCTGCCGTTCTACGGTATCCAGGCCCGCCAGCTGAAACCGCTTGATGACCGCTACCTGCGCTTGCCCATCCGCGCCCTCGACGCCCTGGGAGTCGACCCTGGCGACGCCCTGTGCCTGAGCATGCCCGGGCACAACATGAGCCCGCTGCTGCCACGCGGCACAACCCTGGCCGTCGACCGCAGCCTCACCCGCGTGGTCGAAGGCGAAATCTACGCCCTGCTGCACAACGGCCGCCTGCGCATCAACAGCCTCAGCCGCCGCGCCAACGGCGCCTTGCGCCTGCACAGTCAGGACAGCGACGAATACCCGACCGAAACCTACAGCCCGGCGCAACTCAAGACCCAGCGCCTGGAAGTACTCGGCTGGGTTTTCTGGTGGGGCCATCTGCGCGACAGCCGCCCGGCTTGAGCGTCGGGGGTGATTTTTTGCTGGGCATCGCCGGCCAATCCCAGTATGCTACGCCGCACATTTAGCCCGGCGGCCCAGCCCGCCCGCGGCCCTGGCGCGGCACCCCACAGCTTGCCCGCCACCTCCCGGCCCCAGCGCCGGAGCAACGATTTTAAGGCGGTTGCGGCTTACCAAAAATTAGCCAAGCCCGTCCCCGGAAGCCGGCCACAAGCCGGCTTTTTAATGCCTGCGATTCCACGCCCCCGCCCCTGCTGAATATGCCCGGAAGACATTCATCTCCAAGGCTACCGGTACGCTTTCATTTTTCAGGAACATCCCCGGCACTACATTAAATTCGACGGCTAAATCGCAAAAATCATTTAAAACCTCATTAATACAGGCGCGAACTCCTCTTAATCTTTAATCAACAACTTACGGAGGCGCCACCATGCTGATTTTCTTCAAATCATTGATCATCGGACTCTGCATCGCCGCGCCCGTCGGACCGATCGGCCTGCTGTGCATTCAACGCAGTCTTTCCCAGGGTTGGCGCGCAGGCTTTGCCACTGGCCTGGGCGCGGCGACCGCCGACTCGATCTACGGCTTTATCGGGGCGCTCGGCATTACTGCGCTCATTGCCACGCTGGTCAGCTGGAAACCCTGGTTGTGTATCTTCGGCGGCGCGTTCCTTGCGTATGTGGGGTATCAGATAATCAGATCGAAAGACAAAGCCGAGTCCCTGACGGGAGAGCGAAGCAACATGCTCACGGCCTATACCACCACCTTGTTCCTGACGCTGTCGAACCCGATGACGATCCTGTCCTTCATCGCCATATTTGCCGCCATGAGTGACGGTATCGGCGGCGAGCAAGGCAGTACCCTGTCAGTGGCACTGATGGTCGCCGGAATCTTTCTCGGTTCTGCGGCATGGTGGCTGGGGTTGAGCGGCTTCTCCTCCGCCTTCAAAGCCAGGATGTCCGGCGCAAAGCTGCGACTGATCAACTACTGCTCAGGCACCGCGATCAGCCTGCTCGGCGCGTACCAGATCGTCAGTGGCGTGATGCTCAGTAGCGCTGCGTGAACCGCAACCGAGCTGTGTATCGACGTAGGCGCCAAAGCGTTCGATGGCAACGCGGATCTGCTCGAGCGACACATTGCTGAAGGACAAGCGGACTTCCCGGGTGCCGTGTCCCAACAATGAGAACAACGCGACCGGAAAAACGATGACCCTGAAGGCGATGGCACACTCTTTCATCTGCGCCTGGGTAAATTCAAAGGGCAGTTTCAGATTGATGAAAAAGCCGCCTGCCGGGCGATTCCACGACACCCCGGGCTGATCGGCGAATGCCTGTGCAAGGCACTCAAGCATGTAATCGCGCTTGCGTGCATAGGCCGCCACGCGAGCGGCGTTCAACTGCACCAGGGAAAACTGGTTATCCAGCAGCAAACCGCCGACGACCGCCTGGCACAGCGCCGGTGTATGCACGCTCACCAGGCTTTTGCTTTTACGCAATCTGGCCGCCCACTCGGGTGCATGAACGCCTTGCGGTGCAACCACATAGCCCATGCGCAAGCCGGGGAAGATCGATTTTGCAAACGAGCCAAGATAAAAGACCCGCTCGCTGTCGAGTGCCTTCATCGCAGGCAGCCGATCGCCTTCGTACCTGAAGTAACGGTAGGCATTGTCTTCCAGCACATAGAAATCGCACGCCCGGGCGATGTCCAGCATGGCCTGCCGGGCATCGAAGGACAGGCTGTCGGCAGTCGGATTACTGAAGTCAGGAATGGCATAAATCGCCCGCACCTTACGCCCCTGACACTGCACGGTGCTGATGAAATGGCGCAACGCGCGCGGGTCGAGAAAAGTGGCCATGGGTACGGCAACAACCTCGATCTTCAACAGTTTGGCAATCCCGGTTATGCCGGAAAACACCGGGTCAGGCACCAATAGCACCCCACCCTTGTCGAACAGTGCCAGCAGCGCCAGTGTCACTGCTTCCTGAAAACCCTGACACACCACCAGGCAGTCCGGATCAACCGGACACAAGCCTTCGTCGACCCGCATGTGCTCGGCCAGTAACTCGTTGATGATCCCTGCCGTTGCCGAGTACTGGCACAGCAATGTCGCCACCGATGCAGGCTGATCGAGATACCGCGTGTAACTGGCCAGGCCACGCTCGATCGACGCCGGATCGCATTGCTCATCGTCCGGACGGCCAGAGGCCAGTGAAATTGCCTGCGGATGCTCGCCCGTCAATGAGTTCAACAAATGAATGACATTCAACACTGGCTCATCAAAAACAGAAGATTCACTGATAGTCGACACCTTGTCGCTCCTGTAAAAAAACAACGGGCCACCTGAGCCCGTTGTTCAATTGCCGACACTTTTGCGCGCTATTGGCGTGTCGCTTGCTCAGCCGTCTGAAACGCTTGCAGCAGGTCATCCTGGAGGTCTTCCAGCGCTTCCAGACCAAAGCACAAGCGCACCAACCCCTGGCCAATGCCCATCAGCGCTTTTTCTTCGTCAGTCATTGACGCATGGCTGCCGCTAAAGGGTTGGGCAACCATCGACGTGACACACGCCATGCCTGTACCGGTTCCGAACCATCTGAGCGAGCGTGTGAAGGTTTTATAGACCGGCACCAGGTCACGGCGAATATCGACAAACACGATCCCGCCATAGCCTGTCAGCTGCTTGCCATCGATGTGCGGGTAGTAAACCCGCTCGATATAGGGGAGGTCCTTCAGATAGTTGAGCATTTGCACGGTGGTCTTGCCGTGCCGCTCCATGCGCAACTCAAAGGTCTGCATGCTTCTGCGCAACAACCAGGCGCTATGGGGCGTCAGGATTGAACCCGAATAAAAGCGCCCTTCCAGCAAGCGCTGGTAAAGTGCCTGGTCATTGACCATTACCAGCCCACCCATGACATCGCTGTGCCCTGAGAAGTACTTGGTGGCGCTGTACAGCGAAATATCCGCGCCCCAGGCCAGCGGCTTTTGAAACAACGGCGTCGCCCAGGTGTTGTCGACCACGATCAACGCCTGGGGATTGATGCTCTTGACCGCCGTCGAAACGGCCTGGATGTCGATATCCTTCAAGAACGGATTGGTCGGTGTTTCAAATATCACCATGTCGACCTTCGCCGGCAAGGCTGCCAACCCCTGCGCACAGCTCAGGTCGAGGATGCTCAATTGCACACCCAGGCGTGCTGCGTAACGCTGGAAAAGTTTGTACGAACAACCGTAGATAAGCCTGTTGATCACCAGCGAATCGCCCGGTTTGAGCAGTTCGAGCACCATGTAGAGTGCACTCATGCCCGTGGCGTAGGCCAGGGCATGTTCGCTCCCTTCAAGGGCCGCAACGACTTGTTCAAGCTCGCTGACGTTGGGATTCGCCTTTCTCGAATAGAAAAATGCCGAGTCGGCGCTGAAAGCACTGCATTGATAAAGGGGCGTGACCGCGGGTTGAGCGCCATGGTCATCCACCCGGATGTGCAACATCTCGGTCGAAATGTTCATGCCTTGCTCACCAGTTTGATGACTTGCTCATACATGTTCTGTTTGCCTTCATAGCCGACGGCTGGCGTGATGTCGTTTTGCGCTATGCCGATTTCCTCGATCGATTCAGTGGGAAAATGGGCACGGTCAAACACTTCATGCAGGTTGGAATTCACCCCCGCTGGCAGCCAGACTTCAGGGCCCAACTCGTCCACTCGAGCCTTCGCGATGATGAACCGATAGCTTTCAAACGGCCGCAGCGTCAGGGTTTTCCACTCGCTGCTGTGGCCATCGGCATAGTTTCGACGCAGGTACACGCTTTGCTCCCGGTCAAGGGTGTTGAGAACCTGGGCGTGCAATGAAACGATGTCGCCGTGCCATCCAAACTTCCTTTTCTCGTACGCAGTCAACGCCTCCTCGCGCAACTCGACCGGCTGGCCAGCGGGCAGCTCGGGCAACAACCTGAAGTGGGCATCATGACCGCATTGAGTACAGCAACCCTGGCTATCCAGGCCGATATTCCTGGCGTTCAGCCCGTAGCGGGTGACCAGCAAGGCGCTGCAGTTGTTGCAACTGG
This sequence comes from Pseudomonas sp. JV241A, assembly GCF_900275665.1. Lineage (NCBI taxonomy): Bacteria > Pseudomonadati > Pseudomonadota > Gammaproteobacteria > Pseudomonadales > Pseudomonadaceae > Pseudomonas > Pseudomonas sp. JV241A. Next base: position 56,604 of record NZ_OPYO01000006.1, on the reverse strand, counting down.
TATTGGTACCGTCGACATCATTCACGTTGCCCAGATAGACATGCTCGACCCCCATCGACCGGGCAACGTCCCTGGCCTTGAGTAACCGGTCAACCGGTGTGCGGATGCTGTTGCTCATCTTGTAGTCGGGGTGGAAGCGCACAAAGTGCAACGGCACCTCTGGGCCCAGCTCATCCAGGACCCACTGGCTGATCGTGCGTGCGGTGTCTTCGTCATCACTGATATCGGTCACCATCAACGTGCTGACTTCGACATACTTGCCCGCGTCATAGACTTTCTTGATACCCGCCAGCACCGGCTCAACCCAGCCGGTGGTGACCTTGCGGTAATACTCGGGAGAAATGGACTTCAGCGAGATCGAGAAAATATCGATGACCGGCAACAGTTCATCGATCGCTTCCTCGCTGATGAAAAAGGCCGATTTGTACAGGTTGATCAAGCCAGCTTCTTTGGCCAGCTTGGCCGTGTCCAGAATAAACTCATGCCAGACCACTGGATCATTGTAGGTCCACGACAGTACGCGAATACCGTGCTGCAACGCGGTTTCCACGACCTGTTCGGGGGTGTAGTAATAAACGTCCTTATCGGTAACGTATTTGGCCTGCGAGGTTTTCCAGTTATGGCAGTAGCCACAATTGAGCATACAGCCGATATTACCCAGCGAGAGAATCCGCTCACCGGGTGCGAAGTGGAAAACAGCCTCGGTTTCGATGGTCTCCTCGGTACTATGAACACCCTTGCCATAGTTCAATGTAACTAAACGTCCGCCGCGATTGCCACGCACCTTGCAAAAGCCGAGCTTGCCTTCCTGAATGACACAGTTACGCGGAGAAAGATGACACTTTACTGCGCCGTCCGGCAACAGCTCTTCCAACTTGGCCGGGGTGCTTTGCAGGGTCCAGGTTTTATTATTGAGATCGTTCACTGTTTATTCCTCATCCATCAGCACAGTAGTTACATCATCGGTTAAGTACGCAGCCGCTCGCGCGCCAGTCACTGACTGCCGAGGAGGGTTGTTGTTATGGTTTTAAATCAGGAGGCGCTGGCCAGGCCGTGATTGGTCAGCGAAAAATGCCGGGCATTGATGGTCATGAATGGTTGAATCAACGGACCGATCACCAGCAGGAACAGAAGCGTCCCGACACCAAACGGACCGCCCAGCAACCAGCCGGTTGAAAAGATACCGATTTCAATGAACATCTTGGCCTGGGTGAATGACCAGCGCCATTTGGCGACCATGGTCAATACCACCAGGTCCATGATGCGAATACCAACGCCGCTCATGATGATCAGCGCCGAGGCATAGGCACAAAGCAGTAAACCCAGGGCCAACATGGCATAGGCATTAAGGTGGGGGACCACATGGCCCTCCAGGTCGAGCACCGTCCACAGATCGATCAACAACCCCGTCAGGGTGGTCGTGATGAACGGGCTGATCGGCGGATATTTCTTGTTCCAGAGCATCCACCAGGTCAGGAAGATCAGCGACACAATCGCCGAGCAGACGCCCATGCCGACCATCAGGATTTGATTGAAGGCAATAATAAGCACATCCAGCGGGTCGGTTCCGAGGTGACTCATAATGAACAACTTGGCACCCAGCGAGAACAGGCCGACACCGACCAGATACATGCACACCTGATCAACTTTCAAGTGGCGAAAGCCAAATAATTGCCCGGTGAGGTACTGGCGAAACGAAGGGTAGTTATTGTTATTGCAGCCGCGCGTCTTATTCCCCATACGAACTCCATTTCCAAGGAAAGACCTGGCCCGTGATCCGCGGACCGGGAAATAATTCTTATTATGTCAACGCCGTTCCCAAGCGACTCTTCGAGCGACGAAATTAGACTAGCATCGCACTATTTTTTGATGCATTATTTTTTAATGAAAAAGACACCTTTTTCATTAATTTCTTTGCTTTTGCCAGAGGAAATCTACATGGACCGTATAGACATAAAAATCCTCGCCGCGGTGCAGACCTCGGGCCGAATTTCCATCACCGAGTTGTCTCGGCACGCTGGTCTTTCTATCCCCGCGACCACTGACCGCTTACGCAAACTCGAAGATGCCGGGGTGATCAAGGGCTACAGCGCCCAGGTCGACCCCGTCAAACTCGGATACGGCATCTCGGCCGTGGTTGGCATGACCACCTTCAAGCCAGCCAAAACCAAGTTGATTGCCCTCCTTCAGGAAATACCCGAGGTCGTCGAGTGCCTGCACGTAACGGGTAACGATTCTTACCTGATCAGGCTCTACGCCAAATCCATGGCTGATATCGAAAACACCATCGCCAGGATCAATCCCTTTGGGGAGACACGCACCAGCATCGTACTGTCAGAACCCATCGAGCGACGAAAACTGGCGCCGTGAAGCGCGACATCGATCTTCAGCTACTTTCTACGCAGTCAACCTGTCCTGAATGAATGGAGGCCTCATGAAACTGATCGGCATGCTCGATTCCCCCTACGTACGCCGCGTCGCGGTATCGCTGGAGCTGTACGGCATCACTTTCGAGCACCAGGCGTTGTCAGTGTTTCGCAATTTTAACGAGTTCGCCGCGATCAACCCGGTGGTCAAGGCACCCAGCCTGGTCCTCGACGATGGCACGGTGTTGATGGATTCGACGCTGATTCTGGATTACTTCGAAGCCCTGGCCGTGCCCGCTAAAAAGCTATTGCCGCAAGACTCTCTGGCCCGCGCCAGCGATTTGCAGGTGATCGGCCTGGCGCTGGCAGCCAGTGAGAAGTCGGTGCAGATCTATTACGAACACAACCTGCGCCCGCAGGAGAAACTGCATACGCCCTGGCTCGAGCGGGTGACCGGGCAGTTGCTGGCGGCGTACGCACAGCTCGACGGGCTACTTGCCGAACAGCCGACGAAATGCCCCAGCCTGCCCTTGAGCCAGGCGGAGATCACCACGGCCGTGGCCTGGTCATTCACTCAATACGTGTGCGCCGAGGTAGTTGCGGCCAGTGAGTTTGCGCATGTGCAGCGTCTGGCTGACAAGATTGAAGGCCATCCGGCGATGCTCAAGTATCCGATCGAATAGCACCTGCCGCCAAACCCTCGCGCAACATCTGCACGAAGGCATCCCTTGACGGATGCCTGCCCGCCTGGGCATGCCAGTAGAAGGCGTTGCTGATGGCCTTGAGTTCGGCGAACTCATGGCCAGTCCAGCCGGCGCCTTTGCGGTATTGCTCGAAAATGCCCCTGGGCACCAGCGACACCCCGGCGCCAGCACTCACGCAACTGACGATGGCGCCATAGCTGGCGATGCCGACAATCGGCAGCTTTTGCCCCTGTTCGAGTAGCCAGCGCTCCAGCGCCGCCCGATAAGGGCAGCCTTCCGGCCACATGAAAATGGCCTTGCCCAGCAGGTCTTCAGCGCTGCGAATCGGTCCGAAGGATTCAGGGGCGATCAGTACCAGGTCCTCCTGATACATGGGCGTGCGCTTGAGCAACGGGCGCTCGACCTCCACCGCGACAATTGCACCGTCGAGTCGATGGTTGAGCACGTCATCGAGCAGTTGCGACCAGGTACCCGTGCTCAGTTCCAGCGAAACCTCGGGGAAGCGCGCATGGTATTCCGCCAGCAATCGCGGTAATCGGCCACTGGCCGAAGACTCGATGGCGCCGATGCGCAAGCGCCCGCTGGGTAAGGCTTGCGGGCTCAAAGCAGCCTTGGACTCTTCAGCCAGGGCGAGCATCTGGGTGGCGTATTCGAGAAAGGTTTCCCCCGCCGGGCTGATCTTCAAGCCACGCCCATGACGCAAGAACAGCGGCACGCCCAGCTCCTCTTCCAGCGCCTTGATCCGCGCGGTGATGTTCGACGGCACATAGTGCAATACCTCGGCCGCACGGGCGATGCTGCCGGTGTCGTAAACCGTCTTGAACATGCGAATCTGCATCAGCTCCATACATCACCCAAAGTGAACGATCCGTTCAGTATAAGTCGATTGTGGTGAGCAGATACCTTTCTGATACTGAAGCTCCACGCCTCTGGAGCCTCTTGCGATGCCACGCGCCCACCCCTTGAAAATCGTTCTGGCGACACTGTTCGTGGTGTTGTGCTGGGCCTATTCACCCGCGGGTATCCATATCGCCCTGCAAGGTTACGAGCCGGGACATCTGGCCCTGGCGCGGTTTATCGTGGCGTCGCTATTCATGGCGTTTGTTGCGGTGTGGCGCGGCATCAGCCTGCCGCGCCCCAAGGACTTGCCGCTCTTGATACTGCTCGGGCTTTTTGCCGTGTTTGGGCATCATGTGGCGCTCAACTTTGGCCAGCGCGGAGTAAGCGCCGGAGCCTCCAGCGTGCTGGCGCAGTCGACGCCGCTGTTCACCTTGCTGATTGGCTTTTTTGTCCTGCGTCAGCGCGTCAGCGCCTGGCATTGGGGCTGCCTGGTACTGGGGATGCTCGGTGCGGCCATTGTCGCCGTCGCTGATCGCGGCTTGGGCACACTCGATGCCCATGGTCTGCTGGTGCTGTTGGCCGCGCTGTCGTGGAGCATCTACTTCACCCTGCAGAAACTTCACGGCCATCGTTACGACGGCCTGACCATGGTGTGTTACACCGTGTGGACCGGCACGGCGTTGTTGCTGGTGTACCTGCCAGGCCTTGGCGCTGCGGTGACTGCGGCGTCGCCACAGGCAAACCTGGCGGTACTGATCCTCGGCGTGTTTCCCAGTGCCCTGGCGTACCTCGGTTGGGCTTATGTACTGAGCCATTCCGACGTCAGTCGGGCGTCCATGGCGCTGTACCTGATCCCGCCCTGCGCAATATTGATTGCCGCCGTTTTGCTCGGCGAACAACCTTCACTGCTGGTGGTGCTCGGGGCACTGGTGGTATTGAGCAGCGTGCTGGCCTTGAACCTGACGCCGGGCTTGTCCTGCCCTAAGCCGGCGCGGCAAATTTCACCTTGAAGTAGTCCAGCAGGTTTTGCCCACGGCGAAAGGCCTTGCGCACCTCGTCACTTTCTTTGAGCAGCGCCTCGCTGGGCACCGCATGCTGATCCACCGGCAATGGCCTGGACCACTCCCGCACCCCCTTGGGAAACATCGCTCTGGGGCGATTGTTGACCCAGTTGGAGAGATGGCACGGCAAGGTCCAGCCACCGAACGCCTGAACGAACAGAAAGCCAAACACATACTGCAGCCACGGAAAGTTGTCGCGATAGCCGAGGCGGGCCATATGGAAAAACGCCACCGTGCCCTCCTCGAACTCTTCTGGCGGCGGCGCAGGCAAGGCAGCCGGGCCCTCTTCCATGTAGACGCGAATCGCCTCCCATTCGGCAACTGCACCGCGCAGGCTGCCACAGGCCACGGTCAGCCACAGGACGTTACCGCTTTGCGCGTCGCGCAGGCCGATCATCAGTTTGAACTCGGGCATCACCGCGTATTCGGTGACCAATTGCCCGGCCGAAACACAGGCGATGACCTCTTCCCAGGGCACATACTGGGGTGCAGCGCCCTTCTTCGGCACCATCGCCACTTCGCGGCGCTGGCGATTGAAGCGGATCGGTGGCTGGACGCTGACCTGGCGCACGGCCAGGCAAAATATGACGACGTACATCAACGCCAGCAGCCCGATAAAACCCCAGATGGGCGGCGATGCGAGAAAGTCGTAGACCCCCTCCCAGAACGGCTCAAGCCTACGCCGCACCCAGGCCCCGAGAAATGCCGTCATCACCACGCAGCTCACCACCCCCATGACCGCGGCAATACCGCAGCGGGCCATGAATTCGAAGTTGCCCCGGCCGATGCCGAAGTCCAGGTAGACCTCATTGGCATCACGATGCAAATGCCGGTAGCTGTAGGCTTCTATACCCGTGGGCAAGGGTTTGGGCGACAGGTAGACGATCTGGGTACCGGAGACTTGCTCGAAGTCTCCGGCATGGGGCAGGCGCTGGTATTTGCTGTCAGGCATGAAAACGTTCCGAGTCCTTTCGACAAGGAAGGCACGCCAGGCGCGCTTCCTATGAATAACGCCGCACAGTATCGCGCAAATAGTCATCCAGCAGTTGTGTATCACCGCGCAGCCTCGGCAAGGTCGGCGAGGTTTCGGCGCGCAGCAATTCGCTGTCGATAAACTGCTGCAGCAACACCCGCCGTGGCCCGTAGTCAGCCTCGACCGCCTGGCGCTTGATGCGCAGCAACTCATCGATCTCGGCGAGCATCTGCGGCTCGCTCAGGGTGCCCGCGAGCAGATCGGCAAAGGCCGTCGGTGGCATGCCCAGGCCCAGGTCGATCCAGCGCACGGCCAACAGCGAACGCAGCACGTACAGGTACTTCTTGAAACGCACCTGCGTGCCCTGGAGGAAGTCGCGGTGGTTCTTTTTCGCCATCGACAGGTAGTGGTGCCGCGCCGCCCTGGCGCTGTAGAACTTCAGCGCCAGCGCCTGGAGCGACTCCACTGCACCCGGTTCAGCGCGGTACACCAGCGGCGAACCGAGCCATTCGAGCAGGGTCGGGTTGGAGTTGCGCAGCAGCTTCAGGGTCTTGCGCAGTTCCCAGCCGCTGATGTCCAGTTCGTCGGTCAGCGGCCGCTCGATGACGTCGCGCGGCTCATCGATGCGCAGGTACCAATCCTGGCGCGGGACGTAGATGAAACGCACGTCGAAGTCGCTGTCGGTGGAGGCAAAACCCCAGGCGCGGCTGCCGGATTCGCAGGCGTAGAGCACGGTGACGTCGTGCTCGCGCTCGACCCGGCGCAGCTCTTCAAGCACCCACTCGCGCATGGCGTCCGGCAGTGGGTGACGGTCTTCCTTGTTCATGTTCGTATCCTTGCACTCGGGCGCCTCAAGGCGCCCTCTCTATCCTTTGACGCACACCACCTGACGCAGGGTGTGCACCACTTCCACCAGCTCACGCTGGGCTTGCATCACCGCGTCGATATCCTTGTAGGCCATGGGGATCTCGTCGATCACGTCCTTGTCCTTGCGGCATTCGACATGGGCGGTGGCGCGTCGCTGATCCTCGACGGTGAACGCCTGCTTGGCCCGGGTGCGGCTCATGACCCGCCCGGCGCCGTGGCTGCAGGAGCAGAACGCCTCTTCGTTGCCCAGGCCGCGAACGATGAAACTCTTTGCCCCCATGGAGCCAGGAATGATCCCCAGCTCGCCCTTCTGCGCCGACACCGCGCCCTTGCGGGTGACTAGCACGTCGTGGCCAAAGTGATGCTCGCGCTGCACATAGTTGTGGTGGCAGTTGACCGCTTCGAGGTTGGCCTCGAAGGGTCTACCGAGCACTTTGCGCGTGGCGGCGATCACCGCGTGCATCATCAACGCGCGGTTCTGCCGGGCGAAGTCCTGGGCCCATTCCACCGCTTCGACGTAGTCGGCAAAGTGCCGGCTGCCTTCTTCGAAATAGGCCAGGTTGCGGTCCGGCAGGTTGGCGATGTGCTGGCGCATGTCGGCCTGGGCCAGTTCGATGAACAGGTTGCCGATGGCATTGCCAACTCCGCGCGAACCGCTGTGCAACATGAACCAGACGCGGTTGGCTTCATCCAGGCAGACCTCGATGAAATGGTTGCCGCCGCCGAGGGTGCCCAGGTGCTGGCGGTTGTTGGTTTTCTCCAGCTTCGGGTACTTGTCGGTGATTGCCTTGAAGCGCGCCGCCAGGTCGTGCCAGGCATGGTCAGCCATGGCCGGCACGCTGTCCCAGGCCCCCTGGTCGCGACGACCGAAGGTCTTGCCGTGGGGCACCGCTTTCTCGATTGCAGTGCGCAGGCCATGCAGGTTGTCCGGCAGGTCGCTGGCGGTCAGCGAGGTGCGCGCGGCGATCATGCCGCAGCCAATATCGACGCCGACCGCCGCCGGGATGATCGCGCCCAGGGTCGGGATCACGCTGCCGATGGTCGAGCCCTTGCCCAGGTGCACATCGGGCATCACCGCCAGGTGCTTGAAGATGAACGGCATCTTCGCGGTGTTCAGCAGTTGCTCACGGGCGCCCTCGTCCACCGGGACGCCGTCGGTCCAGAGCTTGATCGGCTTGCCGCCGGCCACTTCGAGTATGTTCATTGTCGTACTTCCACTTTTATCTGTTGCTGCCGGGCTGCTTGAGCCCGGCAAACCTCATCCGGCCTTGATGCTGACCAGTCCATTCAACACCTGATCCAGGCCGCCGAACACCGAAATCCGGTCGATTCGCTCGGCCACCCGTTCCAGGGTTTCCAGTTCCTTCAGGCGCAGGGCCGTCGGGTTGTCTTCCATGACCTTGGCGGTGTTGAGCAGCGAACGGGTTGCCGAGGTCTCTTCGCGGCGGCGGATGACGTTGGCCTGCGCCGCTTTCTCCGCCTCCACCACCTGCGCCAGCAGGGCCTTCATCTCACCTGGAAGGATGATGTCGCGCACCCCCAGGCCGCTGACTTCGATACCGCTGCCGGCGAGTTTCTCCTGCAGGTACTGGCTGACCGAATCGTCGATCAGTTGCTTGTTTTCCAACAGTTCATCCAGCGTTCGGGTGCCCACCGCCGCCCGCAGGCCGAACTGCACCTCGCGGTACAGGTGCTCCAGCGGTTTGCTCAGTTGCGCGAACGCACCGAGCACATCGCTGTAGCGCCAGTTGGCCGCAAGATTCAGGCGCAGGCTGACCTTGTCGCGGGTGAGGATTTCCTGCCCGCTGATTTCCATGGCCTGGATGCGCATGTCGACCAACTCGACACTCACCTGGCGGCTGAAGCGCCAGAAGCCGTACTGCCCGGCGCCGAGCAACTCGACCACCACGCCATCGACCTTCAACACACCGACATGAAAGGCCGGCACAGACGCCAGCAACACCGCGTCCAGCCCGGCCAGGTTACGGCTGCGCAATTTCGGCTGGTTGAGCTGGGCCACCAGGGCGCCGTCCAGGCGATAAGTCTGGCTCAGGTCGATGCGCTGCAGGGTCTGCGCGCTCTGGCCTTTCCAGTACAGCTGGCGGCTGCCCGGGGCCAGCAACTCGACCAGGGCACCGTCCTCAAATCGCAGGCCGGCTTCGTTTTCCGCCAGGTCCATGCGTTCGAAATACTGCTCGACCAGAGCCGGCTCGCTTTGCCGCAGGTAGCCGGCCAGGCGATGTTCGAACAGCGAAGTATTGAGGCTGAAGGTTTCCACCGTCAGCCGGTTGTGCAGGTCGAAACGCTTGTGCACGCCAGGTTCGAGGATCGACACAAAGTCGCCTTCGCAGAACAGCAGGCCGCGTTCGTTCTTTTTCACGATAAAGCGTTTCAACAGTTTCATCTTGATCATCCTGTGCAATTAATCCTTGGTGCCGGTGCTGCCAAAGAGCCGAGCGCTGCGGGCGTGGCCCGGAGGAGTCAGTTGCCGGGACGTCCTGTCCACTGACCGCATCCTGCGGTCCGGCAACTGCCTTGCTCCGGGCCCGGCCGGCAAGCCGGGCAAATCGGCGGTGGGCGTGTGCGCTCCGTGCGCACCTTGCAGCCTTCCCTGGCTACGCCCCACCGGCGGGTACAACATTCGAGATACCTTGGAGGGTATGTAAGGTTCGAGTCAGGCCTCGAGACCAGCGTCTCCGTGAGGAGCCACGCTATCGACTGCTCGTTGCGGCGGCGGCATGCACGACACCAACACCTGGGGTGGGCTCGTGCACCGGCGGGGACATAAACCCCGTCCCGTTGGCCAGCTTGGCGATGCGGTCGAGGGAGATATTGCGAGGGGCGTGCCAGGTTTTGATTTAAAGACAGAATAAATTTTTATCTTATTGATTTATAAGGATTTTATTTTAACAACCATAAGCAAATGAAATTTCTCAGCCCACAACAAACAAGATTTTTATATATGATGAGATAGGTATTTATCTTTTGAGCTAAATAGAAATGAGCAAGCGTAGCGTCGCCATCGGTTTTCTCGGCACCACCCTTGATCGCAACGGCAAAGGTGCCGCGCGCTGGCAGCGCTGGCGCCCAACCATCAGCCTGTGCCAGCAAGCGCAAACCCCGATCGATCGCCTGGAGCTGATCCACGGCACCAGCGCCCGCGATCTGGGCCTGGCCGAGCGCATACGTGACGACATCCAGAGCATCTCGCCACACACCGAGGTGCGCCTGCAGCCCATGGTCCTGCGCAACCCCTGGGACTTCGAGGAGGTCTATGGTGCCCTGCACGATTTTGCCAGCGCCTACCCGTTCGATACCGAGCACGAGGACTACCTGGTCCACATCACCACCGGCACCCACGTCGCGCAGATCTGCTGGTTCCTGCTCACCGAGGCGCGCTACCTGCCGGCGCGGCTGATCCAGACCTCGCCAGCCCGCGGCAAGGAAGACACGGCCGACCCGGCCGGCACCAGCACGCTGATTGACCTGGACCTGTCGCGCTACGATCACATCGCCTCGCGCTTTCAACGCGAGCAAGCCGACAGCCTGAACTTTCTCAAGGCCGGTATCGCCACCCGCAACGCCGCCTTCAACCGCTCCATCGAGCAGATCGAACGTGTGGCGCTGCGCTCGCGGGCGCCGATGCTGCTGGTCGGCCCGACCGGCGCGGGCAAATCCTTCCTGGCCCGGCGCATCTATGAACTCAAGCGCGCTCGCCACCAGTTGGAGGGGCGCTTTGTCGAAGTGAACTGCGCCACCTTGCGCGGTGACGGCGCCATGTCGGCACTGTTCGGTCACAGCAAAGGCGCCTTCACCGGTGCCCAGAACGCCCGCGAAGGTTTGCTGCGCGCAGCCGATGGCGGCATGTTGTTCCTTGATGAAATCGGCGAGCTGGGCGCCGACGAGCAGGCCATGCTGCTCAAGGCCATCGAAGAAAAACGCTTCTTCCCGCTGGGCTCGGACCGCGAAGTAGAGAGCGACTTCCAGCTGATTGCCGGTACCCATCGCGACCTGCGCAGCCGGGTCGCCGAAGGGCTGTTCCGCGAAGACCTGTACGCACGCATCAACTTGTGGACCTTCGAGTTGCCGGGGCTGGCCGGGCGCAGGGAGGACATCGAGCCGAACATCGATTTCGAACTGCAGCGCCATGCCCGCGAACAGAACCGCCAGGTGCGCTTCAACCTGGAGGCCAAGCGTCGCTACCTGGCCTTTGCCAACTCGCCGCAAGCGCGCTGGGCCGGCAACTTCCGCGAGCTGTCGGCCTCGATCACGCGCATGGCCACCCTCGCCGACAGTGGGCGTATCGACGAAGCGCTGGTGCTGGAGGAGATCGAGCGCCTGCAGCGCGCCTGGGGCCTGGCGCAGGGAGCGGACCCGCTCGACGCGCTGCTCGGCGACAAGGCGCTGGACCAGTTCGACCGCCTGCAACTGCAGGCCGTACTCAAGGTTTGCCGCAACGCCCGCACTTTGTCCGAAGCCGGACGCCAGCTGTTCGATGTATCACGCCAGGAAAAAGAAAAGCCCAACGACGCCGACCGCCTGCGCAAATACCTGGCGCGCTTTGGCCTGGAATGGAATCAACTCAAGGGTTGAACAGGGTGCTAGAATTCGCGCCCTCTTCGGCCGCATCTGGCCGAGCACTACCGAAAAAGGACTCTCGGCCATGTCATTGCTGACAGCTACCCGCCTGCATCTCTACTCCTTCGGCCTGCTGGCCGGCCTCAGCCTCACCGCCGCCAGTGCCTACGCCGACGAAGCCACCGACCAGGCCGTGCACAAGGGCCGCTGGCAAGGCATGGCCGCCATGGCCAACCTGTACCTCAACGACGCCACCCCGGCCGAGCTCATGGATGCCGGTGACAAGGAAAAGAGCGAGCACGACAACTATGCCGGCGCCCTGGCCTTCTATCTGACCGCCGCCCGCCTGGACCCGAAGAACGCCTTCGCCTCTTACCAGGCCGCTGCCGCGCTGTCGTCCATGGACAGCCCGGAACTGGCCGCGCAATACCTCGACCAGGCGCGTGAGCGCGGCTTCTGGCAAGCGGTGATCCTCAAGGAAGACGACGAACTGGAGCCGATGCAGAAAGACCCGGCCTACCAGAAGCTGCTGCAAGCCGCCGAGAAGAACTACCCGACCCAGGCCAAGGACGCCGGCCTCGCTGCGTTCAGCATTCCTGAAGGCAAGGCGCCGGCTGGCGGCTGGCCAGTGGTGGTATGGCTGGCCGGTTTCGGCACCGAAGGCGTCAAGGGCACCAACATGCGCGCCGACCTGGTGGGCGACAAGGCCGTGCTGGTGGCCCTGAACGGCACCCTCAAACGCGACGAGCATCAGTTCATGTGGCAGCGGCAATCGGTCGAGCCGACCGAGCAAGCGGTGGCCGCGGCCCTGAAGAAGCTGGAAAAAGACACCCGCATCGACCGCTCGAAAGTTGCCCTGATCGGCTTCTCGCAAGGCGCCGAACACGCCGCGCACCTGATCGCCCAGTACCCGCAGAACTACAGCGGCGCCGTGCTGCTGTCGCCGGGCGGCTTCAAGATCCCGTTCACCGTGCAGAAGGCCAAGGACAAGCGCCTGGTCGTGGTTCATGGTGCACAGGAGCATGAAAGCAACCTGCAACTGACCGCCACCACCGAAAAAGCCTTCGCCAGCAACAACAAGGTGCAGAGCCACGAACACCCTGAAGGCCACACCTTCCAGGACGACTGGCGCAAGGCCTACCCTGGCTACCTGGATTACGCCCTGGGCCTTTAAGCCCGGCTTAGACCTAGGTCGTAGCCCTGAGGCTTGCAAGCATGATGGCACCCTGATGTATGCTTGCACGGTCTTCAGGGCGGGGTGAAAGTCCCCACCGGCGGTAAATCGAAAGATGAGCCCGCGAGCGCCTCGGCCTTTGGTCGAGGGTCAGCAGATCTGGTGAGACTCCAGAGCCGACGGTCATAGTCCGGATGAAAGAAGGCGTCAGGTCAGGGCCATCGTGCGCCCTGGCGCACGCATTTTGTTCGCCCTGAAACGTTCATCGATCACTTACGAGGAGCGTTTCATGTCCCCTTTGCACCGCAAGCAATTCCCTAACGTCGCTGCCGCCGTCGCTGCCTATCAGGCCGGTAAACCCGTGCTGTTGCTCGATGACGACGACCGCGAGGACGAGGCGGATATCATCGCCGCCGCCGAAAACATCAGCCTGCAGACCATGGCCATGATGATCCGTGATTGCAGCGGCATCGTCTGCCTGTGCCTGGATGAAATCACCGTTGACGAGCTGTCGCTGGCACCGATGGTGCCGAACAACCGCGCCCGCCATGGCACCGGTTTCACTGTGACCATCGAAGCCGCTGAAGGCGTATCCACGGGCGTGTCGGCCCAGGACCGCATCACCACCATCCAGGCAGCGCTGGACTCGACCCGCGCAGACCTGCGCATCGTCAGCCCCGGCCACGTGTTCCCGCTGCGCTCACGCGATGGCGGCGTGCTCACCCGTCGTGGCCACACCGAAGGCTCGGTAGACCTCGCCCGCCTGGCTGGCCTGCGTCCGGCAGCGGTCCTCTGCGAGCTGATGAACCCCGATGGCAGCATGGCCCGTGGCGAACAGGTGGCAGAGTACGCCAGGCTGCATTCGCTGCCGGTACTGACCATCGACGAGTTGGCCCGTTACCGCCAGGCAGCCTTGACTCCCGCCCTGGAAAGCGCCTGAAAAATATTCTGTTCGAGAAAATTTACAGCCCTGCAGACAGCTACTAAGGTGAATACAGAGGAGTGAATCGCGGCTGATTCAAGGCAGTCGCATCGTGCTGAGCGGGTGCAGCTTCATGCACCCGGATTTGCCTCTATTAGGAGGCGGGAAGACGACTTCATGGGGCGCCGCAAGCCAACCCGGAGTCGTCCCCGCCTCTGCTTTTTTCTGCCCTACTTCAAGCCCAGCTGCGTGCGCAAAAAGTCGTGCAGGCCGACCGCGCTTTTCTTGTAGCCGTCCGCCGTCAGGTGCACCAGATCGCCACGGGCCAAGCCTGAAGCCTGCCAGCCGGTAATCGAACACTGTCCGCCCATATACGCCTGCCAGTCCCAGAACAGGGCATTGGCCTGCTTGGCTGCCTGGCGCTGGATGCGGATCAACTGGGCCAGTTGCTGCGGCTGGCGCGCGGCGCAACTGCGGGCCTTGCGCTGCTTGATCGAGTCCGGCGGACCAACCAGCAGCACCACCGCCCGCGGCAGGTCCTGGCGCAGGCGCTTGAGGGTATTGCGCAGTTGCGTCTGGTACAGGTTGAGATCGAGAGTGTCATCGAAGGCTTCGTTGGTGCCGTAGGCGAGGATCACCAGGTCCGGGCGCAAGGTCTTGAGGTTGTCCTGCCAGCCGGCCTGCCATTTGTCCTGCACCTCAAGACGCGCGCCGTTGATACCCAGCGCCGAATAGATCACCCCGGCATTCTTCTGGCCCTGGATGTACCACCCCCCCAGCACGGTGCCGGGACGGCCGTTGAGGGTCAGGTCCAGCGGCAGACCGAGGTTGCCGACCTGCGGGCCGAAGCGCCATTGCCCGCCGGTTGCCGCCAGCATGCGCTGGTTGCGTCCACGGCCGTCGCGCAGCACCAGGGTACTGTTCTCCCGCGCCTGGTACAGCGCCTGCACGCGATAACGTTGGGCACCAGGTTCACGGGCCTCGATGCGTACGCTGGGGTTGGCCGCCATCGGCACCGACAAGTAACCGCCGAGCGGGAACTGCGTGCTCTGCTGATTACGCGCCGACACCAGCTCCCACTGGCGCTTGGCGGCTTTGAGGATAACCTGGTCGTAGCGGGTGCCCGGCACCGGCGTGGCGGCGATCAGGCCGATACCGCCGTCGCCATATCGCGCTTGCAGCAGGCGGCGCATCTCGCCACTGAACAGATCGGCAGCGGTGTGCGAGTCGCCGAACTGAATGATATTGACCGGCGCGCGGTTGGCGTTCTTGAACTTGCCCGCCAGTACCGCCAGGTTGCCATCGACGCGGTTGACCGGGGCCTTGGCCGCCGTATTGGCTGGCCTGGCCGTGGTATTGACCGCCGCCACCGGGCTACAGCCCGGCAGCGCGCAGATCAGCAGGGCCAATCCCAGAATGTTGTGCAGTCGACGCATCAGTGTCCCGTTACAGTGAGGCCGGGAAAGGCGATCATCGAGAGAATCCGTTCCGAGATCAGCTTCTGTCCGGTGGTGGTGAAATGGATGCCGTCATCGACCCGGGTCTTGATCCGTTTGCCCTGGCTGTTCTGCAAAGTAGCGGAGAAGCTGTCGTCGTTGTAACCGAGTGCCGGGTTGGCCGAAACGTAGTGCTGTTGGTACAGGCCGGTCTGTTGCTCGTACAACCCGCTCAGATAAGCCATGGCCGTAGACAGCTTGGGCTTCTGCATGTTCGGCGGCCCGACCCAGATCACCTGCACATTGTGCGCACGGGCCTGGTCAAGAATCGAGTCGATGCGCTGGCGATAGGTGACTTCCCACTCCGGCGACTTGAAGCGCAGGAACGGCTTGCCCTTGCCCTGGGGCATGTCCCACGGGTCATTGGGGCCGAGGAAGATCACCATCAGGCGAATGTTCGGCTCGCTTTCCAGGGTCTTGGCCACGGTCTGCGGCCAGTTGAAGAACCCCGGATAGGCAAGGCCGGTGCTTTGCTTGCTGAGGTTGACGCTCTTGATCTGGTAGCGCTTGCGCAGGCTGTTGGCCAGGTGCGGGGCGACGCCCTGCATCAGCGAGTCGCCGACCAGGAACACTTCATCACCGGCCGCCAGGGACACAACGGTGCCCGCTTGCAGCGGCGTCTGGGCAACCTGGGCCGCAGGTTGGGTCACCGGCGCAGCAACGGGCGCAGCAGGTGCCGCCACCTGGACTACGACCGGCTTGCTGACCGCTACCTGCGCGGTAGCTGGCGGCTTGCCCAGGTGCACCGGAACCACCCGGATCGGCGCCGGCAGCTCGACCGTATCGCTGGCCTCGACCTTGGCCACCAGTACCGGCTCGTTACGTTTTTCCAGGCTATCGACAAAACTGTCGCGGGCATCGCCCAAGGCGTGGGTCAGGTTGCCACCCAGGCGCCAGGCCGGGCTTTGCCCGAGCACCGGCAGCTCGCAGCTCTGGTGATATTTCTGCTGGCAATAGAGGCTGATCGAATCCTGGTTCAGCCAGAACAACAGCAGCGTGGTGATGACGATGGCGTACAACGCCTTGGCCGCGCCCGCTTGCGAGGACATCAAACGACCGGCATTAGAAACTTGCATAGATGAACCCCGGCACGCCCGATTGCGAAGCAAAAATAACCAAGGAAACGAACAACCCCAGCGGTATCGGATACAACTGCCAAGGCAAGCGCGTGGTCGCTGCAAAGAACTGACGCAGGAGCACCAGCAACTGCGGGTAGACAGCCACATACAGCACGCTCACCAGCAACAGCAGGCCGGTACTGGAGAACAATCCATCCAGGCTCAGCCCACCGATTCCGGCGAGCATGTCCACGGCTTCATCAAGGCTCGCACTGCGGAAGAAGATCCAGGCGAAGGCCACATAGTGGAAGGTCAGCAGACGCGCCGCCAAACCGGCCCCCGGCCAGCGCATCGGCTGCGGCAGGATGTAGGTCGAGGCCTTGTACAGCGCCAGGCCGATACCGTGCAACGCGCCCCAGATGATGAAGTTGATGCTCGCCCCGTGCCACAGCCCGGAAACCAGCATCGCCAGCAGCATGTTCAGGTTGCCGCGCCACACGCCCTGGCGGTTACCGCCCAGGGGGATGTAGACATAGTCGCGAATGAACAGCGACAGGCTGATATGCCAGCGGCCCCAGAATTCCTTGAGGTTGTGCGCGGCATAGGGCGCATTGAAGTTCTCGGGCAGGCGAAAGCCCAGCAGCAAGGCAATGCCGGTGACCAGGTTGGTGTAGCCGCTGAAGTTGAAATAGATCAGGAAGCTGTAGCCATACACGCTCAGCAGGATCTGCTCGGGCGAATAGCTGCCCGGCGTTTCAAACACCGGGTCGACCCACTCACTGGCCAGCCAGGCGCTGCAAAAGAACAGCTTGACCACCGCCAGGGCGATCAGGCCCAAAGCCCGTTGCGGCTCCAGCACCTCACGGATACCGCTGGTGCGAATCTGCGCCAGCATGTGGCTGGCGCGGTTGACCGGGCCGGCAATCAGGCTGGGGAAGAACGCCAGGTACAGGGCCAGGTCGAACGGCGAAGCCAAGGGCATCTCGCGGCGGTTGATCGACACCAGGTAGCTGACCGAGTGAAAGGCGTAGAACGACAGGCCGATCGGCACCAGCACTTCCAGCACCGGCAGTGACACATCCAGCCCGGCACTGGCCAGGGCACCCTGCACGCCGCCGACAAAGAACTCCTGATACTTGAACAGATAGAAGCAGCCCAGCACCAGCAGCAACACCAGCAAATAGCTGAAGCGCCGCCCGGGATACCGCTCACCGACCAGGCCGAGCAGGTACACCAGGGCGCTGTAGCCCAGCAGGATATACAGGGAGTTGAAGCTGAAACTGGCCACCAGTGCGTAACTGGCCGCCAGCAGCAGGACGTTCTGCAGGCGAACGCTCCAGCACAGGCTCCAGTAGACGATGAAAAACAGTGTGAAGCAGAGGCCGAACTCGATCGAAAGGAAGCTCACAACGTAGTCCATTACGTGACAACAGAAATAGGAGGCTTCACCGCGAGAAACCCGCGGGGTAAAGCGGGCGCGATTATGGCAGAGAGCCATAAGCCCTCACAATGCGAGCCCTGCAGAAAAATCAAGACTTCACCGGCGGCCTTTGTGCAACAGAATGCGACGAAAGATCGCCCCTATCGATTTGCTCCCCCCGCCCCGCTCTGCTAGTGTCGCGCCGTTTATACCGCCACCGAGACAGCCGCCATGGCCCGAAAAAAAGCCTCCATTGATTTCGAGCAATCCCTCGCCGACCTGCAGGTCCTGGTCGAGCGCCTGGAGAACGGCGAGCTGTCGCTGGAAGACTCGCTGACCGCCTTCGAACAAGGCATCAGCCTGACCCGCGACTGCCAGAGCGCTCTGGCCCAGGCCGAACAGAAGGTCCAGGTGTTGCTTGAGCGCGATGGCGAGCTGGCCGCCGAGCCTTTCGATGCGGACCAGGCAGAATGATCAGTCGCTATCAGGCCGACTGCCAGGCCCGGGTCGACGCCGCCCTTGAGCAACTGTTCGTGCCGCCGTCGCAGGAACTCACCCGCCTCTACCAGGCCATGCGCTATAGCGTGATGAACGGCGGCAAGCGCGTACGCCCGCTGCTCGCCTACGCCGCTTGCGAAGCCCTGGGTGGCACGCCGGAGCAAGCCAACGGCGCTGCCTGCGCGGTCGAGCTGATTCACGCCTACTCGCTGGTGCACGACGATTTGCCGGCCATGGACGATGACGACCTGCGCCGCGGCCAGCCGACCACCCACAAGGCCTTCGATGAAGCCTGCGCGATCCTGGCTGGCGACGGCTTGCAGAGCCTGGCCTTCAGTGCCCTGCTCGACCCGCAGCTGAGCCCGCAGCAAGACAGCATCCGCCTGGCCATGGTCCAGGCCCTGGCGTTGGCCGCCGGCCCTGCCGGCATGGTCGGCGGCCAGGCCATCGACTTAGGTTCGGTGGGCCTCAAGCTCGACCAGACGGCGCTGGAGTTCATGCACCGGCACAAGACCGGCGCGCTGATCGAAGCCAGCGTCAGGCTCGGCGCCCTGGCCAGCGCCCGCGCCGACCAGACCCAGCTCAAGGCCCTGCAAACGTATGCACAGGCCATCGGCCTGGCGTTCCAGGTCCAGGACGATATCCTCGACGTCGAGAGCGACACCGAAACCCTGGGCAAGCGCCAGGGCGCAGACATCGCCCGCGACAAGCCGACCTACCCGGCCTTGCTCGGCCTCGACGCCGCCAAGGCCTATGCCCTGGAACTGCGCGACCAGGCCCTGCATGCCCTGCGTCCGTTTGACGCGGCGGCCGAGCCGCTGCGGGAATTGGCGCGTTATATCGTTGAACGGCGTAATTAAGCGCAAACCGCATCGCGGGGCAAGCCCGCTCCCACAGCGATCACTGTAGGAGCGGGCTTGCCCCGCGATTAGCTCAAATGGGCAGCCAATACCGCAATAAGGTAAACTGCCGCCACTTCATATCTATAACGATTCGCCTGATGCCCACGACGTTTCAAGAGATCCCCCGCGAACGCCCGGTCACGCCGCTGCTTGACCGTGCTGATACGCCTGCCGGCCTGCGCCGCCTGGCTGAAGCCGACCTGGAGAGCCTGGCCGACGAGTTGCGCCAGGAATTGCTCTATACCGTTGGCCAGACCGGCGGGCATTTCGGTGCCGGCCTGGGCGTCATCGAGCTGACGATCGCCCTGCACTACGTCTTCGACACCCCGGACGACCGCCTGGTGTGGGACGTTGGTCATCAGGCCTATCCGCACAAGATCCTCACCGGTCGCCGCCAGCGCATGAACACCCTGCGCCAGAAGGACGGCCTGGCCGCCTTCCCGCGCCGCGCCGAGAGCGAGTACGACACCTTTGGTGTCGGTCACTCCAGCACCTCGATCAGTGCTGCCCTGGGCATGGCCATCGCCGCCCGCCTGCAGAACGATCCACGCAAGTCCATCGCCGTGATCGGCGACGGCGCGCTGACCGCCGGCATGGCCTTCGAGGCGTTGAACCACGCCCAGGAAGTCGATGCCGACATGCTGGTGATCCTCAACGACAACGACATGTCGATTTCGCGCAATGTCGGCGGCCTGTCCAATTACCTGGCCAAGATCCTCTCCAGCCGCACCTACTCGAGCATGCGCGAGGGCAGCAAGAAAGTCCTGTCGCGCCTGCCCGGCGCCTGGGAAATCGCCCGCCGCACCGAAGAATACGCCAAAGGCATGCTGGTGCCCGGCACCCTGTTCGAAGAGCTGGGCTGGAACTACATCGGTCCGATCGATGGCCACGACCTGCCGACCCTGATCACCACCCTGCGCAACATGCGTGACCTCAAGGGCCCGCAGTTCCTGCACGTGGTGACCAAGAAGGGCAAGGGCTTCGCCCCGGCCGAAGTCGACCCGATCGGCTACCACGCGATCACCAAGCTCGAGCCTGTGGACAAACCTGCCGCCGCGCCGAAACAGGCCGCTGGGCCGAAGTACTCCGCGGTGTTCGGCCAATGGCTGTGCGACATGGCGGCGGCCGACCAGCGCCTGGTCGGCATCACCCCGGCCATGAAGGAAGGCTCCGACCTGGTGGCCTTCAGCGAGCGCTACCCGGATCGCTACTTCGACGTCGCCATCGCCGAACAGCACGCGGTAACCCTGGCGGCGGGCATGGCCTGCGAAGGCAGCAAGCCGGTGGTGGCGATCTATTCGACCTTCCTCCAGCGCGCCTACGACCAGCTGATCCATGACGTTGCGGTGCAGAACCTCGACGTACTGTTCGCCATCGACCGCGCCGGCCTGGTCGGCGAAGACGGCCCGACCCACGCAGGCAGCTTCGACCTGTCGTTCCTGCGCTGCATCCCCGGCATGCTGGTGATGACCCCGAGCGACGAGAACGAACTGCGCAAGATGCTCAGCACCGGCCACCTATACAACGGCCCGGCGGCCGTGCGCTACCCACGCGGCAGCGGCCCGAATGCGACCATCGAGAGCAACCTCGAGCCGTTGGAAATCGGCAAGGGCATCGTTCGCCGCCAGGGCAGCAAGGTAGCCTTGCTGGTGTTCGGCGTGCAGCTGAGCGAAGCCCTGAAGGTTGCCGAGCAGATCGACGCCACCGTGGTTGACATGCGCTTTGTCAAACCGCTGGATGAAGCCCTGGTGCGCGAAATCGCCGGCAGCCACGAGCTGCTGGTGACCCTCGAAGAGAACGCCATCATGGGCGGCGCCGGTGCGGCGGTAAGTGAGTTCCTCGCGCGTGAAGCCGTACTCAAGCCGGTGCTGCACCTGGGCCTGCCAGATGTGTATGTCGAGCATGCCAAGCCTGCGCAGATGCTGGCCGAGTGCGGGCTGGATGCGGCCGGGATCGAGGCTTCGGTGCGTCAGCGGATGCAACTGCTCGGTCTTTGATCTTCGGGGCCTTAACCGGCCTCATCGCTGGCAAGCCAGCTCCCACAAGTACAGCGCATGCAGAACCTGTGGGAGCTGGCTTGCCAGCGATAGCAATGGAACTGCCCATGAAATCCCTGCGCCTGGTAGCCCCACTCCTGCTATTGCCGACCACCCTGCTGGCCGAGCCCATCGACCGCGAAAGCGCCCTGAAGCTGCCCGACACGCTGATCAGCGCCAACCGCCAGGTCGAAGACCGCACCCAGACCAGCGCCGCCAACACGGTGTTCACCCGTGCTGACATCGACCGCCTGCAACCTTCCAGCATCACTGACCTGCTGACCCGGGTACCCGGCGTTCAGGTCTCGCGCACCGGCGGGCGTGGCAGCCTGCCCGGCATCTTCATTCGCGGCACCAAGTCGGCCCAGAGCCTGGTGCTGGTGGACGGCGTACGCATCGCCAACACCTCGTCCGGTGACAGCGGCCTGCAGTTTCTCAACATCGATCAGATCGAGCGGGTCGAAGTACTGCGCGGGTCGCGCTCGGCGATCTACGGCAGCGATGCGATTGGCGGGGTGATCCAGATCTTCACCCGCCGCGCCAGCACGCCCGGCCTGCAGCCACGCCTGCACCTGGCCGGCGGCAGCAACAAGACCTGGCAGCGTGATGTTGGCCTGTCCGGTGGTGACGAGCGCACCCGTTTCAACCTCGCCGCCGGCCTGGACGAAACCGCTGGCATCAACGCCACCCGCGAATCGTTTCCCGCCAACGGCGATCACGATGCCTACCGCAACAAGAGCCTGAGCCTGAACCTCAGCCATGTCGCCAGCGACTCGCTGGAGCTGGGCCTGAACTGGCTCGACAGCCACGGGCGCAGCGAATACGACAATCTGTTTGGCGACCAGAGCCAGCCTTATACCGACTTCAACGTCTCCAGCGTCGGCACCTATGCCGACGCCCAGTTCACCGAGATGTGGCATTCACGCCTGGAGCTGGGCCACAGCGAAAACCGTGATACCAAGCGCGACTCGCTGCAACCGGGCGGTAGCGAGTTCAACACCTATCGCGATTCGCTGAACTGGCAGAATGACCTGAGCCTCGACGAACACAACAACCTGCTGCTGGGTGGCGACTGGTACCAGGACCGCCTGCACGGCAGCACGCCCCTGGACGAAGACAGCCGCTGGAACCGCGCCGCCTTTGTGCAGCACCGCTACAAGGGCGACAGCTTCAGCACCGAAGTGGGCGTGCGCCGCGACCAGAACCAGCAGTTCGGCAGCCAGAACAGCTGGAGCGCCAGCCTCGGCCTGCCGCTCAACGCGGACAACGACCTGCTGCTGTCCTACAGCGAAGGCTTCCGCGCGCCGACCTTCAATGACCTCTACTACCCGGACTTTGGCAACCCCGACCTCAAGCCCGAGCGCTCGAAAAGCTACGAATTGCAATGGCGCAGCCAACTGGCTGAAACCACCCGGCTGGAGGCGTCGCTGTACCGCACCGACCTGCGCAATGCGATCTCCCTGGGCCCCAACTACATTCCGCACAATGTCGGTTCGGCACGGATCAACGGCTTCGAAGCCAGCCTGCATCAGGCGTGGTTCGGCTGGCAGAGCAACCTGGGCCTGTCGCTGATCGACCCGCGTGACCGCGATTCCGGGCACACCCTGGAACGCCGTGCCCGCCGTACCTTGAGCCTGGACCTGGATCGCCAGTTCGATCGCCTGGGCCTCGGTGCCAGCTGGCAGGCGGTCAGCAGCAGTTACGCGGATGCGGACAACAAACGCTCACTCAGTGGCTACGGTCTGCTCGGTTTGCGCAGCAGCTGGAACCTGAGCCGCGAGATTCGCCTGGAGCTCAAAGCCGATAACCTGCTGGACAAAGCCTACAGCCGCGCGCAGTACAACTATGGCGCAGGCTATGCTGACTATCGCGAAGAGGGCCGGACCTGGCTATTGGGCGTCACCTGGACGCCGGCGCTTTAGCCTGCAACAACGCACACAACTTCGCCGTCGCTTCGATCATCTGCCCACTGGGGCGCTCCAGGCCTTTGTCCGGCACCTGCAGCAACAGGCCGTCGCGCACTGCCGCAACGTTGGGCCAGGCCTTCCAGGCGTCTAGCTGAGGCTGATCGGGGGCGAGGATGACCTGGGGATTGCGCGCCAGCACGGTCTCCAGGTTGACCTGAGGCGCCGGCTGGGTGAGGTCGGCGAACACGTTGCGCGCGCCACAGACGCTGAGGGCATCGGAGATGATCTGATAGCCACCGACGGTGTACAGCGGCTTGTCCCAGACCTGATAGAACACCGACAGCGGGCGCTCTCGGCGGTACTGTTGGCGTAACGCTGCAAGGCGGCTGCGCAAGGCATCGGCCAACTGCCCGCCTTGCTCCTTGCGCCCGATGCGCACGCCAATTTCGTCGACCTGGGAAACCAGGTCATCCAGCTCGTGCACATCGACGCTATACAGCGGGATACCGAGACGTTCGAGCTGGTCGCGCTGGGCCGCCGGCACGCTGCCCGGCCAGTACAGCACCAGATCCGGGCGCACGCTGAGCAGGCGCTCCATGTCCAGCTGGCCATAGCGGCCAACCAGCGGCACGTCTTCCAGTTGCGCCGGCCGTTCGTGCCACTCGGCCATGCCCACCAGCAGATCGCCGGCCTGCAGGTCGAGAATGATTTCAGTGATCGAAGGCGCCAGGCTGACCACCCGCGGCGCTGCCGCCAATGGCATGCCGAGGGCCAGCAGCAACAGCCACAGGTAACGGCGCATCAGCCGAGCTGGCGAGGGATACGGTAGAGGTAGAGCAGGACCAGGCTGGAGATCGCCAGGAGGATCTGCGGCACCGCCTCAAGGCCGACGAATACCGACAGCGCAGCGATCCAGGCCGGCAGGCAGGCGAACAGCATGCCCAGCCGGCGGATGCGTGCCAGCTCGATCCAGGCCCCAGGCTCGTCGTCAGTGTTCAAGGCTTTCTGGGTCGCGATCAGCCCGTGCTTGTACGCACCGAAGCGCGGCAGGCTGAGGAACATCGACGCCACGCCGGCGATGAACATCGGCATGGCCAGGATCGGAATCAGCGCCTGCACGCCACCAAAGGCCCAGGCAAACACCAGCAACGGTGCCAGCGCCACCGCCAGGTACTGCCACCAGGCCAGCTCCAGACGACGGCGAACCTGGGCGCGGGTCACGCCCGACCGGCCTCGCCCTGGTGCTCGTTGCCCATCATGTGGCCGAGCTTGCCGGCTTTGGTCGCCAGGTAGTGTTTGTTATGTGGGTTGTGGCCGGTGTGCAGCGGCACGCGTTCGGCAACCGGGATGCCCATGCTGGTAAGGGCCTTGACCTTGCGCGGGTTGTTGGTCATCAGCCGCAGCGACTTGACCCCCAGATGCTCGAGCATCGGCTGGCACATGCCGTAGTCACGCTGGTCGGCGGCAAAGCCCAGGCGCTCGTTGGCCTCGACAGTGTCGGCGCCGCCGTCTTGCAGCTCGTAGGCGCGGATCTTGTTCAACAGGCCAATGCCGCGGCCTTCCTGGCGCAGGTACAGCAGCACGCCGCGGCCTTCGCGGGCGATCGCCTGCAGGGCCGCTTCGAGTTGCGAACCGCAGTCGCAGCGCTGGCTGAACAAGGCGTCGCCGGTCAGGCATTCGGAATGCAGGCGCCCCAGCACCGGCTGCCCGTCGGCCACATCACCCAGGCTGAGCACGACGTGCTCGCGGCCGGTGGCTTCATCGAGAAAACCATGCATGGTGAAGGTCGCAAAGGGGGTAGGCAGCTTGGAAGCGGCAACAAAAACGACGGGCACGTTGTGCTCCTGATCAGTAACTTGAAAATTGACGTGGGGCGATTGTATCAGCAGCGCAGCGCCGCTGCTTAGGCTGAATTATTGGGCAAACAGATCGAGAGGTTCGATATTGCCTAACGGTTCTTGCCCTCGCCGCCGAACGGATACGGCTGTTGCCAGTGCTCGAAGATCGCCCGCAACTCGCCACTGGCCACCAGCTTGTCCATGCGTTGATCGAACAGGGCGCGCAACGCTTTGCCCTCGGCAGTGCGGCCAAAGGCGATGTACAGCGGCAGTTCGGCCAGGTGGCTGCGGCGGAACAGCTCGGGCTTGGGCGCCTGTTCGAGGACATAGTCGACTTCGGTCAGGGCATCGATGTAGAAGTCGACGCGATCGTGCTCAAGCATCGGCAAAATCCCCTCGCGGCGCTGGATCTCGCGAAAATGGCCGACGTTGGGCAGGTAGTTCTTGTAGTCATAACCGCGCACCCAGGCCAGGCGATACTGGCCAAGGGTCTGCTGGGTGGGCACAGGACGGCTGGCCAGGCCCAGGGCATAGATATGGTCCATGTCGAAGTACCAGCGCGGGTAGAGGTTGTCGGCGTTCTCTTCGTGATAGGAGCCGACCCAGGCATCCGCCTCACCACGCTTGACCAGGCCGACCGCACGGCTGTACGGCGCACTCAGGGTACGGACCTTGACGCCGGCCGGCTCGAACACCTTGCGCAGCACGTCCCAGGCCAGACCGCTGCCATCGGCGTTGGTGTAATCGAGCCATTCCTCACTGACCAGACGGACCTGGCCGGGCGTCGCCAAGGGCGCATCAGCCGCCTTTACCACATTTGCCGCCAGAACCAGCAACAACAGCAACAGCCGCCATCCCGTCATCACCCCGCTCCCTTAGGTAAAGCTCCATACCAGAACCTGCATGCCCAGCCAGGCAAACACCCCCGCCAGCACATCGTCGAGCATGATCCCGACCCCGCCATGTACGTGACGGTCAACCCAGCGGATCGGCCAGGGCTTGAGGATGTCGAAAAATCGGAACATCAAGAAGCCCGCCAGCAGCCACAACCAGCCTTCTGGCACCAGCCACAGGGTGATCCACATACCGACCATTTCGTCCCAGACGATCCCCTCATGGTCGTGGACTTTCAGGTCATCGGCGACCTTGCCGCACAGCCAGAAGCCGAACAGCATGGTCAGGCCGAGCATCAGCCAGTAGCCCCAGTCGGGCAGCATCTGCCACAACGGGATAAAAGGTAGAGCCACCAGCGAGCCCCAGGTTCCCGGCGCCTTGGGCAAAGTCCCGGAGCCGAAGCCGAAAGCCAGAAAATGCCAGGGATTGCGCCAGACCGACGGCGGAACGAACTCCGCTGGCACCTGTTTGGGGTGATCGGTCACGGTGTCTCCTTAAAATGTTGATAGCCCCGGGTTTGCGGGGTGATGTCCTGGCCGCCGCCATCGAGCAGGCGCACGCCGCTCCCGGCACCGACCCGCCCGACCACATGGATCGGCCAGCCGGCCGCCAGCAGGGACTCAAGCTCGGCTTCGGGCAAGGTAAAGGCCAGGACGTAATCATCGCCCCCGGCCAGTGCCGCCTGTTGCGCGTCGTCGTGGCCGAGAACAGCCTGCAGTGCCGCCGACAACGGTAACCGCTCAAGCTCGACCTGCAATGCCACATCCGACGCCTTGGCGATATGCCCACAATCGGCGAGCAGGCCGTCGGAAATGTCCAGCGCCGCCGTAGCCTTGCCGCGCAACGCCTGGCCCAACGCCAGTTGCGGCTGCGGCGACCAGTAATGGGCAAGCAGGGGCTCGGCCTGGGCAGCATCGGCCACGCGTTCGCCCAGCACCAGCGGCAAGGCGCCGGCGGCATTGCCCAGCTCGCCACCGACACAGAGCAGATCACCGGCTCGCGCACCGCTGCGGGTCAGGGCCTGACCGCCCGGCACACGGCCGAACACGGTCATGGTCAGGCTCAGCGGGCCACGGGTGGTATCACCGCCAATCAGGCTCAGCTGGCAACTTTCGGCCATCTGGTTCAAGCCACGGGCATAGGCTTGCAGCCAGTCGGCACGAACCTCCGGCAGGGTCAGGGCAAGGGTAAAGCCGATGGGCGTGGCGCCCATGGCCGCCAGGTCACTGGCAGCGACGGCCAGCGAACGCTGACCGAGCAGAAAAGGGTCGCAGACAGCCGGGAAATGCACCCCGGCCACCAGCGTATCGGTGGAGATCGCCAGCTGTTCGCCCGGTGGCACGCTGAGCAAGGCGCAATCATCGCCAATGCCCAGCGCCACGCCTTCACCACCTTGCGCACAGGACGCGGCGGCGAAGTAATGACGAATCAGCTCGAACTCACCCATTGGCACATAGCGCCGCAATCAGCGCTTGAACGCCTTGACTTCGGCTTCACGCAGGCGTGGAGCCAGCTTGTCGAGCACGCCATTGACGAATTTGTGGCCGTCGGTGGCGCCAAACACTTTGGCCAGCTCCACACCTTCGTTGATCACGACGCGGTACGGGACGTCAACGCGCATCATGAACTCCCAGGTGGACAGGCGCAGCACTGCCAGTTCAACTGGATCGAGCTCTTCAAGGGCCAGGTCCAGGCACGGCTTCAGTGCTTCGTCGATTTCGGCCTTTTTCACCGGAACCCCGTGAAGGATTTCGCGGAAGTAGGCACCGTCGACATCGGTGAAATCGTTATCGACCCGGAACTGCGCTTCGATCTCGTTCAGCGACTGCTTGGCCATGTGCCATTGGTACAGGGCCTGAGTCGCGAGCTGACGGGCTTCGCGACGCTTGGCGCTTTTCGATGGCTTGCCAGCATCCGCAGGTTTTGGATCGCGCGGGTTGAAACGATCGCTTTCGTCGCTAATCACTTGGCCTCCAACTGCGCCAGCAGGCTGACCATTTCCAGAGCGGACAGGGCAGCTTCGGCGCCCTTGTTGCCGGCCTTGGTGCCGGAACGCTCAATGGCCTGTTCGATCGAGTCGACGGTCAGGACACCGAAGGAGACCGGCACGCCGAACTCCATGGACACCTGGGCCAGGCCCTTGGTGCATTCGCCCGCTACGTACTCGAAATGCGGGGTACCGCCACGGATCACGGCGCCCAGGGCGATGATCGCGGCATATTCGCTTTGCTGGGCGACTTTCTGTGCTACCAGCGGGATTTCGAAGGCACCCGGGGCACGGATGATGGTGATGTCGCTTTCGTTCACACCGTGGCGAACCAGGGCGTCAACGGCACCGCTCACCAGGCTTTCGACAACGAAGCTGTTGAAGCGGCCAACCACCAAAGCATAGCGACCTTTGGGGGCGATGAAGGTACCTTCGATGGTCTTCAGGGTCATTCCGGAGTTCTCATCTTAAAGAGCCAGGCCGCAAACGGGCGGCCTGTGGGGGTTTGGGACACGAATGGCAGCGCGACAAACCGCCTGCTTTATTCGGAGGGCACGTATTCTACAACTTCCAGATCGAATCCGGATATCGCATTGAACTTCATTGGCGAACTCATCAGGCGCATTTTGCGCACGCCGAGGTCGCGCAGGATCTGCGAACCGGCACCGACGGTGCTGTAGGTGGTCGGGGTTTTCGCCTGCGGGGCAGCGTCGGCGCTTTCGCGAATGTGCGCCAGCAGCACGTCGCCATCGAGCGGGTGACCGAGCAGCAGCACCACACCGCTGCCAGCGTCTGCAACGGCGCTCATGGCCGCGCGCAGGCTCCAGCGGCCCGGTTGCTTGACCATCAGCAGGTCGCGCAGCGGGTCCATGTTGTGCACCCGTACCAGGGTCGGTTCTTCAGCGCAGATGTTGCCCAGGGTCAGGGCCATGTGCACGTCGCCCTCGACCGAGTCACGGTAGGTGACCAGGTTGAAATGGCCCAGCTCGCTGTCCAGCGGCTGCTCGGAAACCCGCTGAACGGTACGTTCGTGGATCATCCGGTAGTGGATCAGGTCGGCGATGGTGCCGATCTTGATGTTGTGTTCGGCGGCGAAGGTTTCCAGCTCGGCACGACGGGACATGGTGCCGTCATCGTTCATCACCTCGCAGATCACCCCGCTCGGCTCGAAACCGGCCATGCGCGCCAGGTCGCAGGCAGCTTCGGTGTGGCCGGCACGGGCCAGGGTACCACCCGGCTGGGCCATCAACGGGAAGATGTGACCGGGGCTGACGATGTCTTCGGCCTTGGCATCACGGGCAGCGGCAGCCTGCACGGTGCGCGCACGGTCGGCGGCGGAGATGCCGGTGGTGACCCCGGTGGCGGCTTCGATCGACACGG
The DNA here is from genome assembly GCF_900275665.1 of Pseudomonas sp. JV241A. Classification (NCBI taxonomy): domain Bacteria; kingdom Pseudomonadati; phylum Pseudomonadota; class Gammaproteobacteria; order Pseudomonadales; family Pseudomonadaceae; genus Pseudomonas; species Pseudomonas sp. JV241A. The sequence continues at coordinate 27,703 of NZ_OPYO01000006.1, read as the reverse complement.
TGAACTTGGTACCGAAGCCCGAGCCATTACGTGGCGCCATCAGCGGCAGCTTGAGCGTTTCGCAGCGCTCGCGCGACATCGGCATGCAGATCAGGCCCCGGGCGTGCTTGGCCATGAAGTTGATGTGTTCGGCCTTGCAGCACTCGGCGGCCATGATCAGGTCGCCTTCGTTCTCGCGGTCTTCGTCGTCCATGAGGATGACCATTTTGCCCTGGCGGATGTCTTCGACCAGTTCTTCGATGCTGTTGAGCGCCACGTGGCACCCCCTTTCAAATCAGGATTTCAGGTAGCCGTTGGCGGCCAGGAAACTTTCGGTGATGCCGCTGCCTTTGCTCGGCTCGGCGGCCTTGTCACCCAGCAGCAGACGCTCCAGGTAACGTGCCAGCAGGTCGACCTCAAGGTTCACCCGACGACCTGGACGGTAGTCGGCCATGATGGTTTCGGCCAGGGTGTGCGGGACGATGGTCAGCTCGAACTCGGCGCCATCGACGACGTTCACCGTCAGGCTGGTGCCGTCGACGGTGATCGAGCCCTTGTGGGCAATGTATTTGGCCAGTTCTTTCGGCGCACGGATGCGGAACTGGATGGCGCGGGCGTTATCGCTGCGCGAGACCACTTCGCCGACGCCGTCGACGTGGCCGCTGACCAGGTGACCGCCCAGGCGGGTGGTCGGTGTCAGGGCCTTTTCCAGGTTGACCCGGCTGCCGCTTTTGAGCTCGTTGAAGGCGGTGCAGTCGAGGGTTTCGCGGCTGACGTCGGCCCAGAAGCCATCGCCAGGCAGTTCGACCGCAGTCAGGCACACGCCGTTGACGGCGATGCTGTCGCCCAGTTTGACGTCGCCCAGGTCGAGCTTGCCGGTTTCGACATACACCCGCACATCACCGCCTTTGGGGGTCAGGGAACGGATGCTGCCAATCGATTCGATGATGCCGGTGAACATGGAGTCCTCCTCGAGAACAGGGCTGCGCGTGGCGCTAGCCGCAAATTATACGCCGGGCGCCGGCTTCGGTACCGCAGTGACTCGCCAGTCATCGCCTATTGCGCGCATTTCGGTGATCTGCAAATGGGGCGCCTGGCTCATTTTTTCCAGTGGCCAGTCGAGCAATGGCCGGGCATTGGAGCCGAGAATGCGCCCGGCGACAAAAATCTGATACTCATCGATCAGGCCCTGCCGGGCAAAGGCACCGACCAAGCCGGCGCCGGCTTCGACCAGCACTTCGTTGATGCCACGGGCCGCCAGCTCGAGCATCAGTGCGGGCAAATCGACGCGGCCATCGCTGCCCGGCAGGCGTAACAGCTCATGCCCGGCTTCAACATAACGCGGGTCGACTTCAGCGGCGGTTACCACCAGGGCCGGCCCCGCTTGAAAGAACGCTGCATCGAGCGGCAAACGCAAACGGCCGTCGATCAACACCCGCAAAGGTGGACGGGCCAGGGCCAGCGCGGTGGTTTCAGGGTCCAGGCCAAGTTCTTCGCCGCGCACGGTCATCCGCGCGTTGTCGGCCAGCACGCTTTCGGCGCTGGTCAGCACCACGCTGGATCGTGCACGCAAACGCTGCACCGCCGAGCGCGCCGCCGGGCCGGTGATCCACTGGCTCTCGCCGCTGGCCATGGCCGTGCGGCCGTCCAGGCTCATCGCCAGCTTGGCCCGCACGAACGGCAGGCCGTGTTCCATGCGCTTGAGAAAACCCGGGTTCAGGGCGCGGGCTTCAGCTTCAAGCACACCGCTTGCGACTTCTATGCCAGCGTCGGCCAGGCGCTTGAGGCCTTGGCCGGCGACTTGCGGATTAGGGTCCTGCATGGCCGCTACCACCCGCGCCACGCCGGCCTTGACCAGCGCCTCGGCACAGGGCGGCGTGCGCCCGTGGTGGCTGCACGGCTCAAGGGTGACGTAGGCACAGGCGCCGCGGGCCAGCTCACCGGCCTGGCGCAAGGCATGTACTTCGGCATGGGGCTCGCCGGCACGCACGTGCCAGCCTTCGCCGACGACCTGGCCATCACGGACGATCACGCAGCCGACGCGCGGGTTCGGGTGGGTGGAGTACAAGCCCTTGCGGGCCAACTCGATGGCCCGGGCCATGTAGTGCGCATCAAGCACCGCGCGTTCGCTGGACATGCTCACTCTTTAGCCGGCACACGGGCCAGGCGGTCGATTTCTTCACGGAACTCGTTGAGGTCCTGGAAGCGCCGGTACACGGAGGCAAAGCGGATATAGGCGACTTCATCGAGCTTCTGCAGCTCGGCCATGACCAGCTCGCCAACCACCAGCGACTTGATCTCGCGCTCGCCGGTGGCCCGCAGCTTGTGCTTGATGTGCGCCAGCGCCGCTTCCAGGCGCTCGACGCTGACCGGACGTTTTTCCAGGGCGCGCTGCATACCGGCGCGCAGTTTTTCTTCGTCGAAGGGCTGGCGGCTGCCGTCCTGCTTGATCAGCCGGGGCAGAACCAGTTCGGCGGTTTCGAAGGTGGTGAAGCGCTCACCGCAGGCAACGCATTCGCGCCGACGGCGCACTTGCTCGCCCTCGGCAACCAGTCGCGAGTCGATGACCTTGGTGTCGTTGGCACCGCAGAAGGGACAGTGCATGGTGGCAGGCAACAAAAAAAGGGAGGGCCATGGTAGCGCATCCCACTGGCAAGACAAGCCAAAGGGGTTACCATCCAGTGAGGAAATATGCCGCGAAGGAATTCCCCATGCCATCAAGAGCGCTTGTCGTGCTCAGTTTCGCCGCCCTGCTGGCCGCTTGCAGCAGCGATAAACCCCAGCCTGCGCCGGCCCCGAAAGCCCCTGTAGCCAGCAAACCGGCCAAAGAACTCGGCCCGCTGCCGGCCTATCAGCGCGAGTTGAGCGGCACTTTGCTCAACATCCCGGTCGGTGCCGAAGTCGAACTGGCCTTGCTGGTGATCGATGAACGTGGCCGTCCGCAAGGCCTGCTGGCCAGCAGCACGTTCAGCGGCAATGGCCTGGACCTGCCGTTTCGCCTGCGCTTCAACCCCGAAGCCTTTCCGGCCGGTGCGCGGGTCGAGCTGCGCGGCCGCGCGAGCAAATCCGGGCAACTGATCCTGCACCTGCCGCCCCTGCGTATCGCCCAGGCACAAACCCAGGCTACCGGCCCGCTGCGCTTCGAAAAGGCGCCATGATGGCGCCCGCTCCGCTGCAACAGGCCTTGAGCGAACTGCTGGGTGACGCGCAACTGGTGGTCAGCGATCTGCCCGAGTGCGCGCTCAGGTTGTGGCTGATCGATGCGCAGAACATGGACCGCGCCTTCAGCTCCGAAGAAACCCGGCGCATCCTCCACGAACCGCCGTACTGGAGCTTCTGCTGGGCCAGCGGCCTGGCCATGGCACGGTATCTGGACGAGCACCGGCACTGGGTCGAAGGCAAGCGCGTGCTCGATTTTGGCGCAGGGTCCGGCATTGCCGGTATTGCCGCGGCCAAGGCCGGGGCGCTTGAAGTCGTCGCCTGCGATCTTGATCCACTGGCGCTGCACGCCTGCCGGGCCAACGCCGAACTCAACGAGGTGGAACTGAGCTATTCCAGCGATTTCTTCCAGGAGGCCGACCGTTTCGACTTGATCCTGGTCGCCGATGTGCTCTACGACCGCGCCAACCTGCCGCTGCTGGATGAATTCCTCAGCCGAGGCCAGCAGGCCCTGGTGGCCGATTCACGGGTACGGGATTTCAGCCATCCGCTGTACCGGTCCCTGGGTGTGCTGGATGCCCTGACCTTGCCGGACCTGGCCGAGCCCCACGAATTCCGCCGGGTCAGCCTGTACCACGCCAGCCGCCAGCCTTTATAGTGATGCCATTCACGGATTTTCGAGAGTCGCGATGAACCCTGCTACCCCGTACATATTCGACGCCACGGCCACCGACTTCGATCAGTCGGTGATCCAGAACTCTTTCCACAAACCGGTGCTGGTCGATTTCTGGGCCGAGTGGTGCGCGCCGTGCAAGGCGCTGATGCCGCTGCTGGCGCAGATCACCGAGAGTTACCAGGGCGAACTGCTGTTGGCCAAGGTCAACTGCGATATCGAGCAGGACATCGTTGCCCGCTTCGGCATCCGCAGCCTGCCGACCGTGGTGCTGTTCAAGGATGGTCAGCCCGTGGACGGCTTTGCCGGTGCCCAGCCGGAGTCGGCGATTCGCACCCTGCTCGAACCCCACGTAAAACTGCCGCCACCCGCTGCCGCCGACCCGCTGGAACTGGCCCAGGCACTGTTTGCCGAAGGGCGCTTCAGCGAAGCCGAGAGCACCCTCAAGGCACTGCTCACGGAAGACAACAGCAATGCCGGTGCGCTGATCCTCTATGCCCGTTGCCTGGCTGAGCGGGGCGAGCTGGGTGAAGCCCAGACCGTGCTCGACGCGGTCAAGAGCGATGAGCACAAGGCCGCCCTCGCCGGCGCCAAGGCGCAACTGACCTTCCTGGGCCTGGCCGCCAGCCTGCCGGAAGTCGCCGACCTGAAAGCGCGCCTGGCGCAGAATGGCGAAGATGATGAAGCGGCGTATCAGCTGTGCATACAGCAACTGTCGCGCCAGCAGTACGAGGCGGCGCTGGAAGGCTTGCTGAAGCTGTTCAAGCGCAATCGCGGCTACGATGGCGGGGTGGCGCACAAGACCTTGCTGCAGGTATTTGACCTGCTGGGGAATGACCATCCGCTGGTCGGCACCTATCGTCGCAAGTTGTTTGCTGCCTTGTATTGAATTGATCGCGGGGCAAACCCGCTCCTGCTGATCTTGTAGGAGCGGGCTTGCCCCGCGATACCCTCATCACCCCACCCAGTGATAAACCGGCGCATCCGCCCCGCTTTCCACCTTCACCTCGGCACTATGGCGCAAGCGAACCAACAAGCGCTTGCCGGCCGCCATACTCCCCGCCAGCCCTTCCAGATGCTCGAGCAACTCCGGCCCGTTGAGCTGCCCGGCCTTGCGCAGCACCTCGCGCGCGGCCTGCCATAGCGCATCATCCGGCCGCACCGCTGCCACGGGAGCGGCAGCCACCGCCGGCGCTGGCGCCACAGCAACCAGCTGACCGCCCAGTTGCGCCCATTCCGCCGGGTCCAGTTCCAGGGTCAGGTCTACCGGCCAGTCGCCGATGTGTCCGCGAATTCGCATGGGTTTGTCCTTGTGCGCAATCAATGGGCCCATGCTCCCACGCCAACGCCTCATCGCCAAGCACACTGGCGCGGCCCGAACAAGTTGTTATAACATTACCAAATCCATCCAGTGCCTCTGCGGAGTCCGCCCATGCGTCGTCTGTTGCTTGCCTTGCCGTTTGCCTTGTTGCCCCTGGCCGTCGCTCATGCCCACGACGACGACCACGATCATGACCACGCTCATGGCAGCCTCGCCGCCCATGAGCACGGCGTTGCCCGCCTCAATGTAGTGCTGGACGACAAGACCCTGGAGCTGGAACTGGACAGCCCGGCGATGAACCTGGTCGGCTTCGAACACCCGGCCACCAGCGCCGCCGACAAGGCCAAGGTCGCTGCCGTACGCACACAATTGGAAAAACCATTGGCCCTGTTCGGCCTGGCTAAAGCGGCCAACTGCAGCGAGAGTGATCAGGAGCTGGAAAGCCCGCTGTTCGGCGACAAGCCGGCAGTCGATGACGATGGCGACGAGCACGAAGGCCACGCACACAGTGAAATCCATGCCCATTACCGGCTGGCCTGTGACAAGCCCGGCGAGCTCAAGAGCCTCGACCTGAGCCCATTGTTCAAGGCCTTCCCCGCCACCCAGAAAATTGCGCTACAACTGATCGGACCCAACGGCCAACAAGGTGTCGAAGCGACCCCGGCCAAAGCCACGATCAACTTCTGATAGCCCTTTTGCAGCGAAACGCCCGGGGTAACCCGGGCGTTCATTTATGAGCCAGGCACTGATTGAACTGACCGACCTGGGCTTTGCCTGGCCGGGCCAAGCCCCCCTGCTGGATATTCCCGCCCTGCGCCTGGAAGCCGGCGAATCGCTGTTTCTCAAAGGCCCCAGCGGCAGCGGCAAGACCACCCTGCTCGGCCTGCTCGGCGGCGTGCAAAAACCCGATCGCGGCAGCATCCGCCTGCTCGGCCAGGACTTGAGCGAACTGAAGCTGGCCGCCCGCGACCGCTTTCGGGTCGACCACACCGGTTACATCTTCCAGCAGTTCAACCTGCTGCCGTTCCTCTCGGTACGGGAGAACGTCGAACTGCCCTGCCGCTTCTCGCGCAGCCGCGCGCAACGCGCCGCCGAGCGCCACGGCAGCATCGACCAGGCCGCCGCCAGCCTGCTTGCTCACCTGGGTTTGAAAGACCCGGCGCTGCTCGCCCGCCGCGCCGACAGCCTGTCGATCGGCCAGCAGCAGCGTGTCGCGGCCGCCCGGGCCTTGATCGGCCAGCCGGAACTGGTGATCGCCGACGAGCCGACGTCCGCCCTCGATGCCGACACCCGTGAAGCCTTCATTCGCCTGTTGTTCGCCGAGTGCCGTGCCGCCGGTTCCAGCCTGCTGTTTGTCAGCCACGACCAGAGCCTGGCGCCGTTGTTCGACCGTCAGCTGTCCCTTGCCGAACTCAACCGTGCGGCCCAGCCGGCCAATGACCTGGAGGCCTGATGTACCTGCTCCGCCTTGCCTTGGCCAGCCTGGCCAACCGCCGCTTTACTGCTTTTTTGACCGCCTTCGCCATTGCACTCTCGGTGTGCCTGCTGCTGGCGGTCGAGCGGGTGCGCACCGAAGCCCGCGCCAGCTTCGCCAGCACCATCAGCGGCACCGACCTGATCGTCGGCGCCCGCTCAGGCTCGGTGAACCTGCTGCTGTACTCGGTATTTCGCATCGGCAACGCCACCAACAACATTCGTTGGGAGAGCTTCGAACACTACGCCAGCGACAAACGGGTGAAATGGGCCATCCCCATTTCCCTGGGCGATTCGCATCGCGGCTACCGGGTAATGGGCACCGACGCACGCTATTTCGAGCACTACCAGTACGGCCGCAAGCAGCACCTGCAACTGGCCGAGGGACGGGCCTTTGCCAGTGATCCGTTCGAGGTGGTGCTTGGCGCCGAAGTGGCCGACGCCCTGCACTACAAGCTTGGCGACAAACTGGTGCTGGCCCATGGCGTGGCAGCCATCAGCCTGGTCAAGCACGATGACAAACCCTTCACCGTGGTCGGCGTGCTGCAACGCACCGGCACTCCCGTCGACCGTACTTTGCACATCAGCCTGGGCGGGATGGAAGCCATCCACATCGACTGGCACAACGGCATGCCGGCCCGCGGCGCTGGGCGCATCAGCGCCGAGCAGGCGCGCAACATGGACCTCGAGCCCGTAGCCATCACCGCGTTCATGCTCGGCCTGAACAACAAGGTGGCAACCTTCAGCCTGCAACGGGAAATCAACGAGTACCGCGGCGAACCGCTGCTGGCGATCCTCCCCGGTGTAGCCCTGCAAGAGCTCTGGAGCCTGATGGGCACGGCTGAGCAGGCACTGTTCGTGGTCTCGTTGTTTGTGGTACTGACCGGCCTGATCGGCATGCTCACCGCGATCCTCACCAGCCTCAATGAACGGCGCCGGGAAATGGCCATCCTGCGCTCGGTAGGCGCGCGCCCCTGGCACATTGCCGGGCTGCTGGTGCTCGAAGCCCTGGCCTTGGCGGTAGCCGGTATCGGCGCCGGGCTGGCCTTGTTATACGGCGGCATCGCCCTGGCTCAGGGCTACGTGCAAGCCAACTACGGCCTGTTACTGCCGCTGGCCTGGCCCAGCGCCCATGAGTGGACCTTGCTGGGCATCATTCTTGGCGCTGCCCTGCTGATGGGCAGCGTGCCGGCTTGGCGCGCCTATCGCCAGTCGCTGGCCGACGGCCTGTCCATTCACCTGTGAGCACCTCGATGACCCGCGCCCTGCTGCTGTTACTGCTGTTGATCGCCTCGCCCTTGTGGGCGGCCGAACCCCGCACCCTGGAATGGCAGCAACTGATCCCGGCCGGGGCGCCGGTGATCCAGCCGCAGCTGGCGCCGCTGCACGACCTCTCGCAATTGAGTGATGCCCTGGCCGCGGAAGCGGCGCCAGCAGCGCGGCAAACCGCACCCAATGCCCCGGTGGTCAAGGCCCTGGATGGCCAGCAGGTGAAACTGCCCGGCTATATCGTGCCACTGGAAGTCAGCGAGGAAGGCCGCACCACCGAGTTCCTGCTGGTGCCTTACTACGGCGCCTGCATTCATGTGCCGCCACCGCCGTCGAACCAGATCGTTCACATCTTCAGCGAGATTGGCGTGAAGGTCGAAGACCTCTACCAGCCTTACTGGATCGAAGGCCAGATGCAGGTCAAAGCCACCAGCAGTGAACTGGCCGATGCCGGATATCAGATGGAAGCCGAGAAAATCTACGCATACGAGCTAGAATAAATGGCCGCCTGCAGGGCTTTGACGATTTCATTGAGCTGAGTCAAAAGTCGCCGTCCGTCAGCTCCTTACCATTGGACTCATTAAATTCTAAACGTCCTTTGGGAGCTTCCATGAACAAGTCCTTGCTTGGCGCCTCGCTCGTTGCTCTGGCGCTTGCAGCCCCTGTTGCCCACGCCCACCAGGCTGGCGACTTCATCCTGCGTGCCGGTGCGATCACTACCGCTCCCAACGAGAACAGCGGCGACATCAAGCTCGACGGCACCAAGATGTCCGGCACCAAGGCAACCCTGGACAGCGACACCCAACTGGGTCTGGCTTTCGCCTACATGCTGACCGACCACATCGGCCTCGAGCTGCTGGCCGCCACCCCGTTCCAGCACACTGTCGGCGTCAAGGGCCTGGGCGCTGGCCTGGACGGCAAGCTGGGCGACATCAAGCAACTGCCGCCGACCCTGTCGCTGCAGTACTACCCGATGGAAGCTTCGTCGAAGTTCCAGCCTTACGCTGGTATCGGCCTGAACTACACCATGTTCTTTGACGAAGACCTGAGCAGCAACCGCAAAGCTCAAGGCTTCAGCAACATGAAGTTGAAAGATTCGGTCGGCCTGGCCGGTCAGTTGGGCATGGACTACATGATCAACGACAACTTCCTGGTCAACGCCGCGGTCTGGTACGTCGACATCGACACCAAGGCCACCATCGACGGCCCGAGCGCCCTGGGCGTCGGCAAGACCAAGGTCGACGTGGATGTCGATCCATGGGTCTACATGGTGGGTGTAGGCTACAAGTTCTAAGCGTCGTTTAAACACAAATCGCGGGGCAAGCCCGCTCCTACAGCACTTGTAGGAGCGGGCTTGCCCCGCGATGCATTTCAGCGCCCTAAAAGACGCGCCAGCCCATCGGCCAGTGGCGTCGGCTCAGGGAAATCAAAACGGCTCAGCAAACGCTGATTGTTCGCCCGCGAATGGCGGATATCACCCGAGCGCGCTGGCCCATGACTGATCGCCGGCAAATCGCCAACCACCGATTTCAGCGCGGCCAGCAACTGGTTCAGCGAAGTGGCCTGATTCAGGCCGATATTCACCGCGCCCTCTTCGACTTCCGCCATCTCCAGTGCCTGGACCATCACCGTCACCAGATCGCCGACATAGAGAAAGTCGCGAGTCTGCTCGCCATCGCCAAACAGGGTGATCGGCGTCCCGTTCAGGGCGCGCTCGCAGAAAATGCTGATGACCCCGGAATACGGCGAGGACGGATCCTGGCGCGGGCCGAAGATGTTGAAGAAGCGAAACACTACCGGTTCCAGGCCATGCTGACGGCGGTAGAAGTCCAGGTATTGCTCGCTGGCCAGCTTGTCTACCGCGTAAGGCGTCAACGGTGCCTTGGGCGTATCTTCCTCGATCGACTGGCCTTCGCCGTTATTGCCATAAACCGCAGCGCTGGAGGCAAACAACACGCGCTTGATGCCGTTCAGGCGCATGGCCTCGCAGACATTCAGGGTGCCGATGAAGTTGCTCTGGTGGGTTTTCACCGGGTCATCCACCGAGGCCTGCACCGAGGCCACGGCGGCCAGGTGCACCACTGCCTGGCAACCGGCAGCCACGCGTTTGACCAGCTCGGCGTCGGCGACGTCGCCTTCGACCAGTTCCAGACGCGGGTTATCTACTTGGAGGTTGCCTGGTTTGCCGGTCGACAGGTCATCGAGGATACGCACGGCATAACCTTTGGCCAGCAGCGCATCGCTCAGGTGGGAACCGATGAAGCCAGCGCCACCGGTGATCAGAATAGGGGCATCAGCCATGACGATAGAAGCGATCCAGTAAGGGCGGCAAACCGGCGCGCCAGGCGCGGGGTTTGATACCAAAGGTGTGGAGAATTTTCTTGCAGGCCAGTACCGCATGCTGCGGTTCTTCGCTGGCGTCCGGGCGCGCGGCGTGGGCCTGCGCGGTCGGTGCCTGTACCGCCAGCTTATGCAACTGGGCCGCTTCTGTGAGGATAGCCTGCCCCAGCGCCAGCGGCGTGGTCGCCTCGTTGCCGGCGTAGTGATAGGTGCCCCACAGCGGCGCGGCGCAATCGAGCTGCTTGAGTACCGAAAGGATCACCCGCGCGGCGTCGTCCACCGGGGTCGGGTTGCCACGCCGGTCATCGGCCAACAGCAGCTCCTGGGGTTGCTCGGCGCGGGTCAGGAAGCGCCCGAGCACACCGTCGATGCTCTCGTCGAGCACCCAGCCAAAGCGCAGCAGTACATGTTGCGGGCAGGTGGCGCGTACGCTCTGCTCGATGCGCCACAAGGCCTGGCCACGCAGGCCCAGCGGCACTGGCTCATCCTTTTCGCTGTAGGCCGTGGCCCGCGAGCCATCGAAGACCCGGTAGCTGGACGGCTGGACGAGAATGATGTTGTGGTGCTGACACAGCTCGGCCAGGCGCTCGACTGCGCGTTCCTGCTGGGCCAGGCGCTGCTCGCTGACTGCTTCGGCCTGGAACCAGTCGAAATAGTAGGCCAGGTTGATCAGCGCATCGGGGCGGGTGTCGTCGAGCAGTTGGGTCAGGCTCGCTGGATCCCAGCCGCTGTCCGGCGGGCGCGGCGCCAGAAAGCCGATATCTTCCTCGGCCCCGAGACGAATCAGCGCTTGCCCGAGGGCACTTCCACCACCCAACAGCATCAGGCGCATTCGCATAGAGTCAGCAGGTCCGATCAGTTTATTGGAAGAAAGCCTTCATTTTGCGGTTTCCGGCAGGGGAAGTCCAACACAGGGGCACCCGTCCCGCCCGGCGTTGCGTCGAGGGCGAGTTTTTGCCCCTGCGTAATCTACCTATACTAGATCCGGAGTAATCTGGCACAGGCAACCCGCTCGGCACGTGGCGGCATCATCAGTTCCTGGAGACGGTGTCCATGCATCTGGAAGCAACCTCGACCCAACGTTCCACCTGGCAATACGACGAACCCACCCCCGGCACCGAACGCTTCATCAGCGAAACCTTCGACGGCTTCCAGCAACAGGCGCGGCTGCTGATACCCGATCAGGAGCGCGCCGCGCCGCTGTTCGTGATCGGTGGTGCGCGCTCTGACTTCACCCGCCTCAACCCGCTGTTGTATCGCCTGCAACAGCAGGGTATCGGCTCGCTGACCGGCAACCTCTCAGGCCATAGCCTGGCGGCCGAGCCCGGCGCACCACAACCGTCGCTGACCACCAACCTGGAGGAGGCGCAGCGCTTTCACCGGCATATCGCCGAGCGCTGCCAGACCCTGCTCGGCCACAGCCTCGGCGGCGCCATCGCGCTGAAACTGGCCGCGCAAACACCGGCCATCGACAAGCTGGTGCTGATCTGCCCGGCGGTTTACCCGGATGCCGCCCACCAGGCGCCCTTCGGCCCGGCCTTCACCGAGGCGATCCGCCAGCCCTACGGGTTTCTCGACTGCGACAGCTACGAATTCCTGCGCAAGTTCCAAGGCCGGGTGCTGCTGGTGATCGGCGAGTTCGACGGGCTCAACTCCAGGGCTTATGGGCAAGGCGAAGGCACCTCGGCCGGCACCTTGTGGCTGGCCGGTGCCCAGCGTTACAGCCCGATCCCCGAAGAAGTCACCCAGGCCCTGCTGCGCGCAGTGCCGGCGCCGCACCTGGAATGCCTGCTACTGACCGATTGCGATCACGGCATCGCCGCGCACCTGCGCGACAAGCCGGCCGTGGCCGATCAGGTGGCGCAGGTGGTGGCCGAGTTCATTCTCGGCTGAGCGCGGTTATTCGATCTCGAACAGGCCGTTACGGATCGGCCCGGCGCTGAGGCGTTCGCGTACGTCGTCGTCGATCCGCGGATCGTCCGGGCGGTACAGCTTGACCTGGCGGTAGGCGCTGATGCGGTTGATCTCGGTGCCCAGGTATTCCCACACCACCCGGGTGCAGGCCGGGGTGCGCCGGTCGCCGCTGGAAACCCCGGTCTTGAGGCCGTTGAGGCGGGTAATGCGGCTCTTGAAGCTGGGTATCAGGATGGTCTGGCTCATCTCGTTGACGGTCAGCGATTCGTAGTCGAGCAAAAACAAGCGGTCCTGCAACTGGAACGCCGCGCCCAGGTAGCGGCAACGCACCCAGTCTTCGGCCTGAACGTCGGTGCTGCTGGAGCGCTCCTGACGCTCCTGACGCTCGAACAAAAAACTGCCGCGCTCTTCGCGCAGGTGCACCAGCGACAGCAGGATCGAGCCCGGTACCGACATGCAGTTGGAGTATTCGAAGTAATAACCGCAGTAGCGCGACAGGTTGCCGGCCTGTTCACGCAACGGCCGCAGCAGTTCGGCCAGCGGGTCGTCCTGGCTCACTGCGGGGTTGGCGGCACTGCGGGCACCGATCAGGCGGGCGAACTGCTCCGGCGGCAAACCCAGCTCGTAATCCTCGACACCGAAGAAATCGCCGATGCGCTTGAGGTTGTATGCCGTCGGCTGGCTCTGCCCGCTCAGGTACTTGTTGAACTGCGCGCGGTTGATCGACAGCTGCCGGCAAACTTCCGAGATAGAGCGGTAGTGGCTGCAGGCAAGCTTGAGATTGGTGCCGAGATATTCGCTCATGTGAGCCGTTCCAGGTGATGCGACAGGCGCCAGTTTAGCATCAAGTCGCATCAACTGAGAGCAACCCGCGAAATTGTAACCAACCTTGTCATGACCAACCATGCGCCCCCATGGATACGGCGCATCGACGCCGGCCTGTCGTCTTTCATGCGAAGAATAAGAATCGAGGTATTACATGCTCGAAGCGCTCAACGATTTCCTCTCGGGGAAACTCCTCATCGTGCTTATCGTCGGACTCGGCAGCTATTTCACCCTGCGCTCCCGTTTCGTCCAGTTCCGCCATTTCGGCCACATGTTCAGCGTCTTCAAGGAATCCCTGCGCGGCCAGGCCGGCCAACTGAGCTCGTTCCAGGCGCTGATGCTGAGCCTGGCCGGCCGTGTCGGTGCCGGTAACATCGCAGGTGTCGGCATCGCCGTGACCCTCGGCGGCCCGGGGGCGGTGTTCTGGATGTGGGTAACCGCGCTGGTGGGCATGTCCAGCAGCTTTTTCGAGTGCACCCTGGCCCAGGTCTACAAGCGGAGCGACGGCAACGGCCTGTACCGTGGCGGCCCGGCCTACTACATCCAGCACGGCTTGAAGCTGCGCTGGATGGCAATGGTGTTCGCGATCCTGCTGCTGGTGACCTACGGCTTCACCTTCAACGGCCTGCAGTCCTACACCGTGACCCACTCGCTGCAGAACGCTTTCGGCTTCGAACCGCAGTACACCGGCATCGCCCTGGCCGCCCTGCTCGGCCTGGTGTTCATCGGTGGTATCAAGCGTATCGCCTCGGTTTCGGACCTGCTGGTACCGATCAAGACCCTGGCCTACATCGGTGTGACCCTGTACGTGATCTTCACCCAGATCGAACACGTGCCGGCCATGCTCGAAACCATCATCAAAAGCGCTTTCGGCCTTGATCCGGCCTTTGCCGGCCTGCTCGGCAGCGCCATCGTCATGGGCGTGAAGCGTGGCGTGTTCGCCAACGAAGCCGGCCTTGGCAGTGCGCCGAACGTTGCCGCTGTTGCCGCTGTACGCCACCCGGCGGCCCAGGGCGTGGTCCAGGCCTTCTCGGTGTTCCTCGATACCTTCGTGATCTGCACCTGCACCGCGCTGCTGATCCTGCTCTCGGGCTTCTATACCCCAGGCTTCGAAGGTGACGGCATCGCCCTGACCCAGAACTCCCTGGCCGCCGTGGTCGGTGACTGGGGGCGGATCTTCGTCAGCGTGGCCCTGTCGTTGTTCGTCTTCACCTGCATCCTCTACAACTACTACCTGGGTGAAACCAGCCTGCAGTTCTTCACCCGTAACCGCCTGGTGCTGCTGAGCTACCGCGGCCTGGTGCTGCTGCTGATCCTCTGGGGCTCGGTGCAGAACCTGTCAACCGTATTCGCCTTTGCCGACATCACCATGACCTGCCTGGCGTTCGTCAACCTGATCGCCCTGGCCCTGCTGTTCAAGGTCGGCCTGCGCGTGATGCGCGACTACGACGAACAGCGCCGCGCCGGTATCGCCCAGCCGGTGTTCGATGCGTCGAAGTTTTCCGACCTCGACCTGGACCCGCAAGCCTGGCCGGTCAAGCCGGTTGCTGAAGCCGAGGCTGAAGTGGCTGTCGGTCAGGCTCAGACCCAGCGCTGATCCATACTGCAGAAAAAGCCGCCCCGTTCGTGGGCGGCTTCCCCCTCCCCCGCTTTTCTCTCACCTGCCCGGAAATTTCTCATGCGTGCAGTCAAGAACCTTCTAGTCCTGTACACCGGCGGCACCATCGGCATGCTGCAAACCCCGCAAGGCCTGGCGCCTGCCGGTGGCTTCGAAGCGCGCATGCGTGAGCACCTGCAACAGCTGGCCGATGCGCCGCTGCTGACCTGGCGCCTGCACGAACTGACGCCGTTGATCGACAGCGCCAACATGCAGCAAGGCAACTGGCTGGCCATGCGCGAGGCGATTGTCGAAGCGGTCGAGCGCGATGGCCATGACGGCATCCTCCTGCTGCACGGCACCGACACCCTGGCCTACACCGCAGCGGCACTGTCGTTCCTGCTGCTCGGCCTGCCGGTACCCGTGCTGCTGACCGGCTCGATGTTGCCGGCCGGCGCCCCCGACAGCGACGCCTGGGACAACCTCTGCGGCGCCCTGCGCTTGATGGCGACGGGTATCGACAACGGTGTGCAGCTGTATTTCCACGGCCAGCTGTTGCATGGCGCGCGCGCTTCGAAGCTGCGCAGCGAGGCTTTCGATGCCTTCGCCACGCTGCCGCGTGAACGCGATGGGCAACGCGTCGAGACGATCCCGGCCTGCCTGGATTATCGCCAGCCATGCCAACCGGTAAACCTGATGGTGTTGCCGGTGTTCCCCGGGCTGCAGGTCGGCCATCTGCGCGGCCTGCTGGCCAGCGGTGTACAAGGCCTGCTGCTGGAGTGCTACGGCAGCGGCACCGGGCCGTCGGACGATCAGGACCTGTTGGATGCATTGCACGACGCTCGCCAAGGCGGGGTGTTGATTGCTGCTATCAGCCAGTGCCCGGAAGGTGCGGTGCACTTCGATACTTATGCGGCCGGCAGCCGCTTGCGCGACACCGGCCTGGTCAGCGCTGGCGGCATGACCCGCGAAGCTGCGCTGGGCAAGATGTTCGCCTTGCTCGGCGCCGGGCTGGATGTGCAGGCGGCGGAGCACTGGTTCGCCCTGGACCTGTGCGGCGAGCGCGCACAGTAGAAAATGGCGGAAGGCAGCGGGAGTCGAACCTGCCCAGGAACGGCTGCCGTCCCCAACCGGGTTTGAAGCCCGGCCGCGCCACCGGGCGCGATTGCCTTCCTTGTACGGATTACTGCCCGGGCGATTGGGCCAGGGCATTGTCGGCGCGAATCTGCCGCCGATCGCCAACACGCCGGGTGAGGCCGATGCGGTCGAAGTACTCGAGTATCTGCACGCTGCGTTTGCGGCCGATCCCCAAGACATCGCGAAACGCTGCGACCTGCACCACCGGGTCATCGCTGGCCAGCTGCAAGAGCATAGCCGCCATTTGCCGGATCGTGGCCTCAGGATAGAACAGATCGCGCACCACCTGGTGCACCTGCCCCAAGCGCCCGAGCTTGCGCAGCAACAAGCGCACCTCGGCCTCATCGGCTTTTACCGACCTGGCCAGATCGCGTACCCAGGGCGGATCGAACGTGCCTTCTTCAAGCAACGGTTGCAACTGGCTCCACAGCTGGGAGTCGGCATCGCTCAAGCGTATCTGGTGCCCGGGCAGATGCAGCCAGGGCCCGCTACCGACCAACCTGCCGCCGGCGAGCAGCTCATCCACCAGGCTGATGAATGCCGGACGTTCCAGTGCCAGGGCAATGAAGCGACGCAAACGATCGCGATCAGGGCCGAGCTGATCCGGCTCCTGCTCATGGAAACGCGCCAGCCCCTCCAGCACTGCGGTTTGCAGTGCAAGCCAATGCTCATTGGTGAACAGCAGCGGTCCTTGCCGGGTAGCGATTATCTGGACATTGGCGGGTAGTTGCCAACTGCTGCGCAGGCGGTTGAACTGACGCTCCAGGCGCTGTGGGTCGAGCCCGATGTCGTCACTGGCGAGCAGTGCCGGCAGGGCCTGTTCCAGGCTGTTGGCGCAGGCCAATGCCTGCAACTGGGCGATGCGCGCCTCGCTGCGGCGCTGGCGGGCAGGCGCAAAGGGGTCGAGTACACGGCCCCCCCCGAGGGTACGTTGTGCACGCTGGTCACGCAGTACCAGCCGATCACCGTGAACCGCCTGCAGCGGTGCATTACTGAGCAACTGGGCAAACATGCGCGCGCCCGGCAGCAACTGCTCGCCCTGCAACAAAGCCACCCGGGCGGTGACATCCTGGGTGCCCAGGTGCACGTGCACCGGGCTGAAATGCTCGAAGGCGCGAAGTTCGCTGGCCAGTAGCTGCAGCTCGATATCCAGGCGCTGGGTCGGCGCGTGCAGCCACTCGGCAAGCAGCCAGTCACCGCGGTGAATCTGCTCAAGGTCCAGGCGCTCGGCGCTGATGTTCAGGGCGACTCGCTGCCCGGCATGGGCCTCGGCGGCCACCTGGTTCTGCGCATGCAGGCCACGCACCCGTACCGGCTTGCCGGCTTTGCCCAGCAGCAGGGTGTCGCCCAGCAGCAGGGTGTCGCCCAGTTGCACACGCCCGTCCAGCGCGGTACCAGTGACCACGATGCCGGCGCCAGCTACTGCGAACGCGCGGTCGATGGCCAGGCGAAAACCGCCCTGGCTACGGCGCTGGCTGACCTCGCCCTGGGCCGCCAGCAAGGCCAGGCGCAGCGGCTCGATACCCTCACCCGTCACACTGGAAACCACGAACTGCGCCGCGCCCGTATAAGGCCCGGCCGCCAGCAACGCACTGACCTGGACTTGTACTTCCTGCACCCGCTGCGGCTCGACCCGATCGCACTTGCTGATCACCACCAGGGCCTGGGGAATGCCCAGCAATTCGACAATCGCCAGGTGCTCGCGGGTTTGCGGCATCACCCCGTCATCAGCAGCGACGACCAGCAGCACCAGGTCGATACCCTGGGCGCCAGCGAGCATGTTGTGGATAAAACGTTCGTGGCCGGGCACATCGATAAAGCCGGTAAGAGGTGCGCCCTCGGTCAGGGCGGCAAAGCGATAACCGAGGTCGATGGTCATGCCGCGCTCGCGCTCTTCCCGGCGCTGGTCGCCCGCCTGGCCGGTCAGGGCTTCGAGCAGGGCCGTCTTGCCGTGGTCGATATGCCCGGCGGTACCGACAATCACACCTGCACCTGCGACAACTGCGCCAACCACGCGGCTTCGTCATCGAGTTGGCGCAGGTCCAGCCACAGGGCATCGTCATCGATGCGTCCGAGTACCGGAATCGGCAGGGCCCGCAGCGCGCTCTCCAGGCCATGCAAGGTGCGCCCGCGCAGACGCTTGGAGACCTGTGGGCGTAAACACAAGGCAGCACTGGGCAAGCGCGCCACCGGCTGGCTGCCACTGCCGATCATGCCCAGCGCAGGCTCTGCGCTGACCGCCCAGTGGTCGCCCAGCTGTTGAGCCAACGCCGGCAGCAAGCGCTCGGCCTGCTGGAGGATATCGGCCTGCGACCGGGTCAGCAGGCGCAGGCTGGGCAGGCGCTCGGCCAACTGATCGGGGTTGCGGTACAAAGCCAGCACGGCTTCAAGTGCCGCAAGGGTAAGCTTGTCGACCCGCAAGGCGCGTTTGAGCGGGTTCTTCTTGATCCGCGCGATCAAGTCCTTGCGCCCGACGATGATGCCCGCCTGGGGCCCGCCCAGCAGTTTGTCGCCGCTGAAGGTGACGATATCGGCGCCATCAGCCAGGGACTGGCGCACGGTAGGCTCGGCCGGCAAGCCCCAGCGGCTGAGATCGAGCAGGCTGCCGCTGCCCAGGTCTTCCAGCAACGGCAACCCGTGGCGATGGGCCAACTGCGCCAGTTCTGCCGTCGGCACCTGGGTGGTGAAGCCCTGGATGCTGTAGTTGCTGCAATGCACGCGCATCAACAGGCCGCTGCGCGGGCTGATGGCCGCTTCGTAATCGCGGGCGTGAGTACGGTTGGTGGTGCCCACTTCATGCAGCTTGACCCCGGCGCGGGCCATGATATCGGGAATACGAAAAGCGCCACCGATCTCGATCAGCTCGCCACGCGAGATGATCCCCTCCTTGCGTGCGCCCAGGCTGTTGAGCGCCAGCAGCACGGCAGCGGCGTTGTTGTTGACCACAGTGACGGCCTCGGCGCCGGTGAGCTCGCGGATCAGGCCTTCGATCAGGTCATCGCGGTCGCCGCGTTTGCCGCTGGCCAGGTCGAATTCGAGGTTGAGCGGGTAGCGGGCCGCCAGTTGCACGGCGTCGATGGCTTCCTCGGGCAGCAAGGCCCGCCCCAGGTTGGTGTGCAGCACCGTGCCGGTGAGGTTGAACACGCGGCGGACCTGACTGCGGTGCCGGGTAATGAGGCGCTCGCCGGCGCGGCCAAGCAGCACAGGGGCAGCCAGTTCGGCGGCATCCAGCTGGCCGAGCCTGGCGTCGTCGCGCAGGTCGTCGAGCAGTTGGCGCAGGCTGGCCAGGACAGCGTCGCGGCCGTAGCGGTCGATCAGCGGGAGGCTGGCGGGGTGACGCAACAGGGTGTCGATGGAGGGCAGGCGGGTCGGGAGCTTGGCGAGGTTGGACGACATTCAGACGGTTCTCAACTTCAGCGTTGACCTAGTGGGAGCTGGCTCGCCAGCGATGGCATCACTACAGTCCTGGCGATGGACCGCAGCGTCTGCATCGCTGGCAAGCCAGCTCCCACAGGGTTATGGGCAAAACCTCAGTGTAGACCCGATCTCACTCCCCTCCCGGCGCCAGCAACAGGTTCGGCGCCAGGCGCTGAAATCCTTCCTGATCCAGGCGCATATCCAGCGCCAGGCTGGCCAGGTCGGCCGACAGCGCTTCGGCATCGGCGTCGTTTTCCAGGTAGATGTGCTTGAGATAGGCGTTGCAGCCCGGACAGCACTCGGCCTGCAGCGGTGCCTTGGCGCTGGCATGGCGGTCGTCCTCAAAGCTGAAATACTTGAGGTCCTTGCTCTGCTCGCAGTACACGCACTTGACCCGCACCACATGCCATTCGCAGGCACACAGCGAACACACCAGGTAACGCAGGCCGTTGTACTTGCCGCGGTGGCGGATCACCCCGGCCATCGCCGGTGAGCCACAGGCCGGGCATTGGCACAGGCTGTCCGCCGCCTTCAACTCGACACCCTGCAGGCTCAGCAACCAATGGCTCCAGGCGGCCTGCAACGCGGCGCCGAGAAACGGCACCAACGCCGCCGGTACCAGGCTGTACTGGCCTGTGAGCAAGGCGATGGCCCACAGCTTGCGCTGTTCGTCGGCAGCACGCTGCAGTACTGCCACCGCATCCGCCACAGCGCCACGCGAAGCCGGATAGCGCTGCAACAACGCCTGCAGATAAGCCAGCCAATGCCCTTCGCGCACCAGGCTGTCGGCCGCCAGCGGTGGCAAGCCGTGCTCGACACACAGGCGCTGGCGCTCAGTGTCGCTGGGGGCTGCGGCAGGCGGTTGGTCCAGCAGGCCCTGTTGTACCTGGCACAGGCCGGCCAGCAAGCGCAGGTAATCCGCCAGCGGGTTGCCCTCGGCCAATAGCTCCAGCCGCTGCGCGCGCAGGGCGAACAGGTTCTTCGGCGGCAGATAGAGAAACGGCGGCGTGCTGGCCGCCGCTTCGATCTGCCCGGGTTCCAGAAGAGTACTCAAGCGCTCATCCTTTTTTGTTGATCGGCGGCTCCGGTTGTTTGTCGCCGGTCACCTCCCGATACCACAGCTCATGGTGTTTTTTCGCCCAGGCGCGGCTGACCCAGCCATGCAGCATGGCGCTGACCGAGCCCTTGATCCAGATGCCGGCGTAGATGTGGACGATGATGCTCAGCACCAGCACGAACGCCGCCAGCGCATGCAGCAGGGTTGCCAGGCGAATCGAGCCGATGCCGAAGTAACTGCTGAAGTAGGCGCGCCAGATCACCACGCCGCTGATCAACAGGACCAGCATGCACAGCAGCAGCGTCCAGAACAGCAGCTTCTGCCCGGGGTTGTACTTGCCGATCGGCGGTACGCCCTCCTCTTCGTTGCGCATCACCCGGTCGATGCGTTTGAGCCACAGGCGATCGTTGGCGATAAAGTAGTTCGCCCGCCAGAAACGCAGCACCAGGCCAAGAAAGAACACGAACATCAGCACGCCCATGAACGGATGCAATATGCGCGTCCAGGGCCCGCCACCGAACAGATGGCTGAGCCAGTACAGCGCCGGGTGAAACAGCGCCAGCCCCGACAACGCGGCCATGATGAAGAGGATCGCCACCAGCCAGTGGTTGCTCCGCTCGTTGGCGTTGTAGCGCAGGATCGGTTTGTCGTTCATGGTCGTTCCTCCCCTTGCCCACCTGGCCGCTTCGGGTCATAGACATGCACCGCTGGATCGACCACATGCACGCTGGCATCCGGCGGGCTGGGGTGCTCGTCTTCTTCGACCCGTTGCGGGCCGACGCGCACATAATGGAAGAACCCGGCCAGCACCGCCGCGCCCATGGCCAGCAGCGCCAGCGGCTTGGTCACACCTTTCCACAAGCCGACCAGCGGGCTGATGATCGGCTGGTCCGGAAGGCCTGCGTATATCCTCGGTGTGTCGGCGTGGTGCAGCACGTACATCACGTGGGTACCGCCGACGCCATCCGGGTCATACAGGCCGGCGTTGTCGAAACCACGGGACTTGAGGTCGACGATGCGCTCGGCGGCATGCTCCTTCATGTCCTGCTTGGTGCCGAAGACGATGGCGCCGGTCGGGCAGGTTTTCACGCAGGCCGGCTCCAGCCCCACCGACACGCGGTCGGAGCACAGGGTGCATTTGTAAGCCTTGTGGTCCTTCTGCGAGATCCGCGGGATGTTGAACGGGCAGCCGGTGATGCAGTAACCGCAACCGATGCAATGGTCCTGGTTGAAGTCGACGATGCCGTTGGCATGCTTGATGATCGCTCCCGGGCTCGGGCAGGCCTTCAGGCAGCCGGGGTCAGCGCAGTGCATGCAACCGTCCTTGCGGATCAGCCACTCCAGGTTGCCCTCGCTGGTCTCGTGCTCGGTGAAGCGCATTAGGGTCCAGGTTTCGGCGCTCAGGTCCTGCGGGTTGTCGTAGGTGCCATGGTTGTAGCCAACCTCGTCACGCAGCTCGTTCCATTCCGAACAGGCCACCTGGCAGGCCTTGCAACCGATGCACTTGGTAGTGTCGATCAGCTTGGCCACTTCCTCCTGCTGACGGATAGACGAAGGGGCGGTGGTGGTGGCCGAACGGGCGATGATGTCTTGGCTGGCCATCAGATTTTCTCCACGTTGACCAGGAACGACTTCGATTCCGGGGTCTGGGTGTTGCCATCACCGAGGAACGGCACCAGGGTGTTGGTCAGGTAGCCGTGCCGGGTTACCCCGGTAAACCCCCAGTGCAACGGAATGCCGATCTGGTGCACGGTCTGGTTGTTGACCTGCAACGGCCGGATCCGCTTGGTCACCACCGCAACTGCCTCGATATGCCCACGCTTGCAGGAGACCCGTACCCGGTCACCGGCGGCGATACCCTTCTCCTTGGCCAGGGCTTCGCCGATCTCGACAAACTGCTCGGGCTGGGTCACGGCGTTGATCGGACAGTGCTTGGTCCAGAAGTGGAAGTGCTCGGTCAGGCGGTAGCTGGTGGCCGCGTAAGGGAAGTCCTTGGCTTGCCCCAGGCTGTCCCACACCGAATCGAACACCCGCCCGGCCGGGTTGCTGGTCGCCTGCTTGTTGTTCGGGTGCAACGGGTTGATGCCGATCGGCGTCTCGAACGGCTCGTAATGCTCGGGGAATGGCCCTTCGGCCATCTTGTCCAGGGCAAAGAAGCGCGCGACCCCTTCAGGGTTCATGATGAACGGGTTCATCCCCGACTCCGGCGCCGCATCGACCTTGAAGTCCGGCACGTCGGTGCCGCCCCACGCCTTGCCGTTCCACCACACCAGGCGCTTGTTCGGCGCCCACGGCTTGCCTTGAGGGTCGGCCGAGGCACGGTTGTAGAGAATCCGTCGGTTCATCGGCCAGGCCCAGGCCCAGCCCAGGTTTTGCTTCATCCCGTACGGGTCGGCGTTGTCGCGCCGGGCCATCTGGTTACCCTGCTCGGTCCAGCTGCCAGAGAAAATCCAGCAACCGGAGGCGGTGCTGCCATCGTCCTTGAGCTGGGCGAAGCCGGCCAGTTGCTGCCCGGCCTTGACCAGCGCCCCCGAGGCATCGGTGACATCGGCCACGGCGTAGCCACTGAACTCCTTGGCGATTTCTTCCGGCGTCGGTTCTTCGGGCACCTTGTAGGGCCAGTTGAGTTTGAGGATCGACTCGGCCCAAGCGCCGCCGTCGCGCTGATAACGCTCGCGCAGGCGCAGGAACAGCTCGCTCATGATGCGCACGTCGGTACGCGCCTGTCCCGGCCCTTCGGCGCCCTTCCAGTGCCATTGCAACCAGCGGCTGCTGTTGACCAGCGAGCCATCCTCCTCGGCAAAGCAGGTGGTGGGCAGGCGAATGACTTCGGTCTGGATACTGGCCGTTTCGACATCGTTGAACGGCCCGGCATTGCGCCAGAACTCCGAGGTCTCGGTGGCCAGCGGGTCCATCACCACCAGCCACTTGAGCTTGCTCAGGGCGGCGGTAACGCGGTTCTTGTCGGGCAAGGCGGCAATCGGGTTGAAGCCCTGGCAGAAGTAACCGTTGACCTGGTCCTTGGCCATCATGTCGAACATCTTCAACACGTCGTAACCGGGAATATCCAGCTTCGGCAGGTAGTCATAGCCCCAGTTGTTCTCGACCGTGGCGTTGGCGCCATACCAGGCCTTCATCAGGCTGACATGGAACTTGCCATAGTTCTGCCAGTAGGACAGCTGCCCCGGCCGCAGTGCCTTGGGCGCACGCTTGGCGATGTAGGCGTTGTAGTCTTGCTCGGCATCCGCGGGCAGGGTCAGGTAACCCGGCAGCAGGTTGGACAACAGCCCAAGGTCTGTCAGCCCCTGGATATTGGAGTGCCCACGCAAGGCGTTGACTCCGCCACCCGGCATGCCGACGTTGCCCAGCAGCAACTGGACCATGGCGGCACTGCGGATGATCTGCGAGCCGATCGAATGCTGAGTCCAGCCCAGGGCATAAAGAATCGTCATGGTCTTGCCCGGTTGCGAGCAAGTAGCGATCTCTTCCCAGATCTTGCGCATGCTGTCGGCCGGCATACCGCAGATCTGGCTGGCCAGTTCCAGGGTGTAGCGGCTGTAGTGCTGCTTCATCAACTGGTAGACACAGCGTGGGTCCTGCAGCGTCGGGTCGACCTTGGCAAAGCCATCCTCGCCGATTTCGTAGCCCCAGCCGGACTTGTCGGTGTAACTGCGCTTGGCCGCGTCGTAACCACTGAACAGGCCGTCTTCGAAACTGAAACCGGCTTTGACGATAAACGACACATCGGTGTAGTTGCGCACGTACTCGTGCTGGATCTTGTCGTTGCTCAGCAGAAAATTGATCAACCCGCCCATGAAGGCAATATCACTGCCGGTGCGGATTGGCGCGTAATAGTCGGCCACCGAAGCGGTTCGGGTAAAACGCGGGTCGACCACGATCAGACGGGCCTTGTTGTGGGCCTTGGCCTCGGTCACCCATTTGAAGCCACAGGGATGGGCTTCTGCAGCGTTGCCACCCATCACCAGGATCAGATTCGCGTTGGCGATATCGGTCCAGTGGTTGGTCATGGCTCCACGGCCGTACGTCGGGGCAAGACTTGCCACCGTCGGGCCATGTCAGACACGTGCCTGGTTATCGAACCCCAGCATGCCAAGGCTGCGAATGACCTTGTGGGTCATGTAGCCGGCTTCATTGGAAGACGCCGAGGCGGCCAGGAAGCCTACGCTCAGCCAACGGTTGACGGTCTGGCCCTGGGCATTCTTCTCGATGAAGTTGGCGTCACGGTCGGCTTTCATCAGGTCGGCGACACGGTCAAGCGCGTCATCCCAGGAAATCCGCGTCCACTCGTTGCTCCCCGCCTTGCGCACCTGGGGGTACTGCAAACGGCTGGGGCTGTGGATAAAGTCGAGCAGGCCGGCGCCTTTCGGGCACAGCGTACCGCGGTTCACCGGATGGTCGGCGTCGCCTTCGATATGGATGATGTTCTGCGCCACGTTCTTGGCCGCATCACCCTGGCTGTACATGATCAGGCCGCAGCCGACCGAGCAGTAGGGGCAGGTGTTGCGGGTCTCTTTGGTGTGCGCCAGCTTGAAGTGGCGCACCTGCTCGGCGAAGGCAGGTGTCGGGGCCATGCCCAACGCCGCCAGGCTCGAGCCTCCAAGGCCAACTGCTGCGACCTTGAAGAACTGCCGACGGTTGAGATCCATCGTGCACTCCTGATCAGGTGGTGGACGCGCGGGACGTTGCCGGCGTCTCTTGAACGATCACGGTGGCGACATTGGTAGCAGTCACCAGTTGATACTGTAGTCAAGATTCCTGACCAGCGTGCTGAAAATGGCTCATTACCCCGTTACAGGTTGCGCACGACATTGAGCGCAGCGCTACGTCATCGCGCTTCCCCTCCCAAGTAGTCCGAAACTCCCATCTCGCCTGGGAGTATCGGCCGATGCACAAGTTCCGACGCTTATCCATAGTTGCAGCGTGTATCGATAGTAGGTCCACGGTCCGGCCCCTACGCCTGGAATTGCTCTGGAGAATGTCATGACTACCCGCAAAAAAATAACAACACCCACGAGCGACCTGACCGGTGACAGCAGTACCGATCTGTTCCCCATCCGCCAGAATGCCGTTGCGAGCAAAGACAAAAACGCTACCGTCGTAAGCGATCCACCGCCCCAGCAGACGCCGACCGTCACAACCGATCAAGCAGACTACGCCCCCGGCAGCACGGCCATCATCACGGCCAGCGGTTTCGCCGCTGGTAGCACAGTGGCGCTCGAAGTGGAGCACGCCACCGGCCCAGGCGCGGATAACCTGTGGGGCACGCCCGACGATGTACTCAATACCAACACCGGCGAGGGACATGAGCCCTGGTACGTGACCGACGGCGGTGCCGGCGATCTCGACGGCCAAGTCAACGGCAGCGTCACGACCTCGTGGTACGTGAATCCCGACGATTCGGCAGGCGCGACGTTCCTGCTCACCGCCACCTCTGCCGGTGCCGATGGCAAGTTTGCTACCCGTGACGACGTTGTCGCGACAACGTCGTTTACCGACAGCGCCCTGAGCGTGGTAGCGACGGGGGTAAACGTTTCGTTGGACGAAACAGCCGGCTTGCAGAACAGCATGGCCACCGCAGTCCCTGCGGGAGACGCTGACGACAATGACATTCTGCTCACGGCGCTGCCCTCGGCCTTCGCTACCCGGCTGACAGCACTGGGGGCAGGTACCGCAACAGGTGCGGCCTTGAGTGGCTATACGGGGGCGGCGGGCAACACGGGCAGCAATGCGTTCACCATCACCGCGGCGCCCGGAGCCAGCATTTCCGATATCAGCTTCACCGACAGCCTTGGCGCAGCGCTCAATGGCCTGGACAGCGGACTCGATACCCTCAATGGCACCGATATCCTTCTCTATACCGATACCAACAACAACATCCTGCTGGGCCGAGCCGGGGGCCCAGCCGGCGCGATCGTGTTCGCGGCCTACATCGAGGAAACCGGATCACCGGTCAGCGGCGGCAAGATCTGGACCGTGGAATACCAACCGCTCAAGCATCCGGACGCCAGTAACCCGGACGATGCCCTCAACCTGCTGAACAAGGTGTTCATCGGTGCTAGCCAGGACCTGGTATTCAGCCTGGCCAATGCGCCTTCAGGGCAAAACCTGTTCCTGATGTTCACGACGGCGAACCCGACCGTTGTCGACGTCGGTGGGGTCCTGCGGATCACGGACCCGACAATTATCGCCACCGGCAAGAACCCCGCCGACCAGTCGAGCGGCGCCAATATAACGACGGGCGACACGATCAATACCAGCCAGGCGGGTGGCCCGACCACCTTCGGCACCAACAGTCAGATGATTACGGAACAGGAAGGCATCCGCTTTTCGTTCGTCACCGGTGCCCGGCAGAATGTGACCATTCCCAACCTGGATCAGAACGAAGCAGATGTTGAAGCCAACATCGACTTTACCGCCGTGTTCAATACGAGGTCGGCCACTTTCGACGTCGTGCAGTTGCAAAGCGGCAAGAGCGCTGTGGTAAAAATCAGCGCATTCAGCACCGCTGCTGAACCTGGCGTGAATTTCATCAACGGCTATGTGGGTGATACGTCAGTTGCAATCAGCAATGTTCGCGTCATCAACATCAGCACCGGGCTGGTGATCGAGAACTCGGACGGATCGGCGAATGATCCGGCCATTGTCATCAGCTTTGCTTCCGGGGTTGCAACCATCACCGGCGTTAAAGCCGGCTACAAGATTGAATACACCACAACGGCAGACCACAACCGCGTGCTCATCGAGAATGGCGCGGCTACCGACGCCAAGGGCAATAACCACGCCGATTTCGATATCGGTGGCTTCAAGCTGCTCCAAGCCTCTACTACGACCGCCGAAATTGGCTCGAAGATGATCTTCGAGGACGACGGCCCGAGCATCAGCACCACCGGCACCGAGCCAACACTGACAGTAGACGAAACTGTGCTGGCAACTAACGCCACGCAGAACTTCGCCGCCAACTTCACCTCGGCATTCGGCGCCGATGGCGCCGGCACCCTGACCTATGCGCTGGGCGTGGTAGCCGGGGCCTCGGGGCTGACCGACACGGCCACTAATGAGGCGGTGAACCTGTCGCTCAACAGCGGCGTGGTCGAAGGCCGTACGGCGACGACCAACCAACTGGTGTTCACCGTCAGCGTTGCCGCCAACGGTGACGTCACCCTCGATCAGCTCCGCGCCGTGGTGCATTCCGACACCACCAATCCGGATGATTCCACCAGCCTGACCGCCGACAACCTGGTGACCCTGACGGCAACCAAAACCGACAGGGATGGCGACAGCGTCCAGGCCACCCTCAACATCGGGCAGAACCTGGTTATCAAGGACGACGGCCCGAGCATCAGCACCACCGGCACCGAGCCAACGCTGACGGTGGACGAAACTGTGCTGGCGACTAACGCCAGGCAGAGCTTCGCCGCCAACTTCACCGCGTCGTGTGCTGCGGATGGCGCCGGAACGTTGGCCTATGCGCTGGGCGTGGTAGCCGGGGCCTCCGGGCTGACCGACACGGCAACTAATGAG